>NZ_CP070961.1:3600000-3900000 GCF_017086465.1 Nocardioides sp. zg-1228
TCGTGCCCCGTCGCGCGGACGGAGCCGGGGACGAGGCGCGTGAGCTCGGACTCGGTCACCGGGGTGACCGGGTCGGAGCCGGCGGGGCCCTCGTGCACGGGCCGCCCCTCCACGAGCACGTGGCCGTCCTCGACGGAGCGGCCCATGGCGGGGTAGGCGGGGCAGAGCACCGCGAACGCCCCGGGCCGGGCGCGCCGCCGCCCGCGCACCGCGCCGCGTACCTGCTCGGCGACGGTGCCCCGCACGGTGGAGTCGATCTTGAGGTAGAGCCGGTCCCCCGCGAGGTCGGCGACGGCCTGGGCGGTCACCTCGGCGGCGCGCGGGTCGCGTCGCGTGTCCAGCGTGACGGCCACGGCGTCCTCGTCGGGCGTACGCGTCCACCCGCCGCTGAGCGACAGCAGCGACGACCACCCGGACCGGGCGAACGACACGACGGTGTCGCTCGCCCCTGTCAGGTCGTCGGCGAGGATGAGGACCTTCACAACTGGGGTTCCTTGACCCCGAGGTCCATCTCGTCGATCCGGTCGATCTCCTCCTCGGTGAGCAGGCCGCCCTCGCGCTTGAGGGCCAGGGAGGCGAGCAGCGGCGCCAGGATCGCGGTCACCAGGACCGATGCGGCGACCTGGGCGGTCGCGGTCTCCACGTAGGGCTGGAACGACGGGTCGGCCATGCCGATGATCGCCGGGGTCGCGATGGCGTTGCCCGCGGTGGTGCCCGCGGCGAAGCCGATGCCGGAGCGGTAGCCGCGGCGCAGCACGAAGCGGTAGCCGATGTAGACCAGCAGGCCGGTGAACGGCGCGACCACCAGACCCACGACGAGGCCGGAGAGGCCGCCCTTGACGATGTTGTTGAGGTCGATGCCGGTGCCCAGCGCCAGGGCGAAGAACGGGATCACGATGGCGGGGGTGGGCCGCAGCACCTCGCGCCAGTGCGGGTTGAGGTTGCCGACCAGCATGCCGAGCAGGAACGGGATCACCGCGGCGACCATCGCCGAGACGGGGATGTCGGCCAGGCCGGAGGCGCCGAGGAACAGCATCGAGAAGAACGGGCCGTCGTTGAGCGCGGAGGCGATGTAGGCGCCACGGTCACGCTTGTCGCCGTAGCGACCGGTGAACGCCAGCCAGAGGCCGCCGTTGCTGTTGTCGACGGCGACGAGCAGGGCGAGGATCGACACGCCCAGGATGCCGTCGAGGCCCACGAGCTGCCCGAGCAGGATCACCAGCGTGGCGGGGATGATGCTCTTGAAGATCAGCACGACGCCCGCGGTGGCGAGCACCGGCCCGCTGGTCTTGATCGTGACCTGGGTGCCGGTCGCGAAGATCAGCAGCGCGATCAGGGGCAGCGCGCTCTGCTGGAACAGGGCGGTCGTGAAGGAGCCCATCTCCAGGAAGCCCATCGCGAACGTGCCCAGCAGCGAGCCGATGATCAGCGGGATCAGCATCAGCCCGCCGGGGATGCGGTTCATCATCTGGTAGAGCGGGACGATCTCGCGGTCGGGCTCGCGGTCGTGGGAGACGTCGGTCATGTCAGGTCACACACCTCGGGAAAGTTGTCCGTACAACTTGTACGTACAGGTAGTGGAGCACGCCGGGTCGGTCGTGTCAACCGTCACAAGACGGCTGCGAGACGGCGGCAAGACGCGCCCGCCGCGAGGTGGGGGCGCGCGTTGGGGCCGCGGCGTTGGGCCGTACGCCGTGGGCGGGAGCCGGCACCGCTACGCGTGGCTGGTGCCGCCGCCGAGGGCCGCGGCGGCCGACTTGGTGGCCCAGTCCGACACCTGGAGGCCGTTGCAACCCCCTCCCAGTGTCGGAGTCCCCGCTCGAGCGGGGACTCCGACATGCACGCCCGGCACGAGATCCCCCGAGGCAGGGCGGGCGACTCGCCGGGCGGCTACGCCGTCCGGGGACCGCCGGCGCGTCGCTCGAGCATGAGCTGGCGCTCGACGTCGGCGAAGCCGAGGCGGCGGTAGACGCCGATGGCCTCCCCGTCGTCGTCGGCGACGATCACCAGCGTGCGAGCACCGAGCCGGTCGAGGGCGTACCGCCCCGCCGCATGGACGGCCGCGGCGGCCAGGCCCTTGCGCCGGTGCTCGGGGTGCGTCTCGACGCTCTGGAAGCGGGCCACGCCCTCCTCGGTGGTGAAGGCGGCTGCGGTGCTGACGACCTCGCCGTCGACGAAGACGCCGAACCGCGCGCCCCGACCGGCCGTCGCGAGCAGCTGCTCCTGGACGTTGCGCCCGCGCGCGAAGCGCAGGTGCGACTCCTCGTCGTCGCGGTCCTCGATCGCATAGCTCAGGCGCGCCCGGCTCTCCCAGTCCTCCTCGGACTGCAGCGCTCGGACCTCGGCGCCCACCTCGTCCACCTCGCGCGGGGCCACGAGGTCGGTCGCGGTGAGCACCGACGCGACGTCGACCACGAGCCCGGCAGCCTCGAACGCCGCGCGCGCCTCGGGCGTGAGGTCGGGCCGGTCGATGCCGATGCTGACGTGGCCCGCCTCGGGGAACTCGGTGCGGAACGCCGCCACCACCTCCCGCTCGCCGCCGGGCACGGGAGCCTCGGCGAGGAGCAGGAAGTTGCCCCAGTAGTAGGTCGGGTTGGCCGGGGTGCGGACCACGAGGTGGGTGCCGCGGTCCTCCACGGTGCTGCCGGAGGCGGTCAGGAGGGCGAGGTCGGTGCGGAAGCCGAGCGAACTGACGTGCATGGGTGCACGTTAGAGGTTGTCCGCGCTCGTGTCGGGTTCGGCGGTGGTGGACGGCGAGGCACCCCGGCGCGGGTCGGCGGCCGGATCCCACCGCCAGTCGCGCACCTCGGGCAGGTCGTCGCCGTGCTCGCGCGTCCACTGGCGGGCGCGGCGGCGGGTGTCGGCCATCAGCTGGTGCACGGAGGCGGCCCGCTGACCGAGCCCGGGCACGCGGTCGATGACGTCCATGACCAGGTGGTAGCGGTCGGTGTCGTTCATCATCACCATGTCGAACGGCGTGGTGGTCGTGCCCTCCTCCTTGTAGCCGCGGACGTGGATGTTGTCGTGGTTGGTGCGCCGGTAGGTCAGCCGGTGGATGAGCCAGGGATAGCCGTGGTAGGCGAAGATCACCGGCTTGTCGGTGGTGAACAACGTGTCGAAGTCGCGCCCGCTCAGGCCGTGCGGGTGCTCGCGCTCGTCCTGCAGCCGCATCAGGTCGACGACGTTGACGAAGCGCACGCGCAGCTCGGGGAGGTGCTCGCGGAGGAGGGAGACCGCGGCCAGCGCCTCGACGGTGGGCACGTCGCCCGCCGCCGCCACGACCACGTCGGGCTCGCCGTCGTCGTTCGAGGCCCAGTCCCAGATGCCGAGCCCGCGCGCGCAGTGCAGGTCGGCCTGCTCGGCGTCGAGCCAGTCGAAGGTGGGCTGCTTGCCGGCGACGACGACGTTGACGTAGTGCTCGCTCTCGAAGCAGTGCGACATCGTCGAGAGCAGGGTGTTGGCGTCCGGCGGCAGGTAGACGCGCACGACCTCGGCCTTCTTGTTGACCACGTGGTCGATGAAGCCGGGGTCCTGGTGGGAGAAGCCGTTGTGGTCCTGGCGCCACACGTGCGAGCTCAGCAGGTAGTTGAGGCTCGCGATGCGCGGGCGCCACTCGATCTCGCGGGTGGTCTTGAGCCACTTCGCGTGCTGGTTGAGCATCGAGTCGACGATGTGGATGAACGCCTCGTAGCAGCTGAACAGCCCGTGCCGGCCGGTGAGCAGGTAGCCCTCCAGCCAGCCCTGGCAGGTGTGCTCGGAGAGGATCTCCAGCACGCGGCCGGAGTGGGCGAGGTGCTCGTCGACGGGGAGGATGTCGGCAGCCCAGACCTTGTCGGTGACCTCGTAGACGGCGTCGAGGCGGTTGGATGCGGTCTCGTCAGGGCCGAAGATGCGGAAGTTGGTGTCGTTGTCGCGCACCACGCCGACGAGCCACTGCCCGAGCACGCGGGTCGGCTCGTGGATGGACCCGCCAGGCCGCTCCACCCCGACGGCGGACGTACGCCAGTCGGGCAGGCGGAGCGGACGCTTGAGCAGTCCGCCGTTGGCGTGCGGGTTGGCGCTCATCCTCCGGTTGCCGGACGGCGCCAGGGCGCGCACCGCCTCGACGGGCGTGCCCTCGGAGTCGAAGAGCTCGTCGGGACGGTAGGAGCGCAGCCACTCCTCGAGCTGCGCGCGGTGGGCGTCGTTCTCGCGGGTGCCGGCGAGCGGCACCTGGTGGGCCCGCCAGGTGCCCTCGACCTGCTTGCCGTCGACCTCCCGGGGACCGGTCCAGCCCTTCGGCGTGACGAGCAGGATCATCGGCCACGGCCGCCGCTCGACGTCGCCGTCCTCGCGGGCGGCGCGCCAGATCTCGCGGATCATGTCGTGCGCCTCGTCCATCGCGGCGGCCATCTGGCGGTGCACGTCGGCCGGATCGTCGCCTTCGACGGTGATCACGTGGTGACCGAAGCCGCGCAGCAGGCTCTCGAGCTCGTCGCGGTGGATGCGCGCGGGGACGGTGGGGTTGGCGATCTTCCAGCCGTTGAGGCTCAGGATCGGCAGCACCGCGCCGTCATGGACGGGGTCGACGAACTTGTTGCCGTGCCAGCTCGTCGCCAGCGGGCCGGTCTCGAACTCTCCGTCGCCGACCACCGCGGTCACCACGAGGTCGGGGTTGTCCATCGCGGCGCCGTAGGCGTGGGAGAGCACGTAGCCGAGCTCGCCGCCCTCGTGGATCGAGCCGGGCGTCTCGGGGGCGACGTGGCTCGGGATGCCCCCGGGGAAGGAGAACTGGCGGAACAGCCGGGACATCCCACTGCGGTCCTCACCGATCGCCGGGTAGACCTCGGAGTAGGTGCCCTCGAGCCAGGCGTTGGCCACCGCAGCCGGGCCGCCGTGGCCGGGCCCGCACAGGATGATCGCCTCGACGTCGCGCTCGCGGATCAGCCGGTTGAGGTGCGTCCACACGAGGTTGAGCCCGGGGGTGGTGCCCCAGTGGCCCAGCAGCCGTGGCTTGATGTCCTCTCGCTCGAGGGGGCGCTCGAGCAGCGGGTTGTCGAGCAGGTAGATCTGCCCGACGGAGAGGTAGTTGGCCGCGCGGAACCAGAGGTCGAGATCCTGGACCTGCTCGTCGGTGAGGGTAGCCATGCTCCTTCGTACCGGAAATGCGCGCGGGTGCACACCCCCGTCGGCCCTGACCTTCGGCCCGGTCCGGTGGGTCAGTCGCGCAGCGGGAGGTAGGGCGACAGGTCGGTCCGCTCGCCGCTCGCGGCCACGGCGCCGGAGTCGAGCGCCTCGGCCCAGGTCGTACGCCCGGTGGCCACGGCCAGCCAGGTGTCGGCGTCGGTCTCGACGACCGCCGGCGGCGTGCCGCGCGTGTGCCGCACGCCGGGCACGACCTGGACCGCGGCGTAGGGCGGCACCCGGACCTCGACGGAGCGGCCCGGGGCGCGCACCTCGAGGACCGCGAGGTAGTGCTTGACGAGCGCCCGGGTGTCACCCGCGGCCTCCGCCGTGGCGAGCTGGTCGGGCGTGAGGACCTTCAGTCGGGCAGGCACGGGCCGAGGCTAGACGGCAACCATGCAGGCAGTTGGCGCGAGGTCGCCCCGTGCCGAGCGGGGCGCAGCGGCGGCGCGGCGCGAACTGCCTGCATGGTGCTCGCCGAGCAGGTCAGCCGATGGTGTCGAGCACCCGCACACAGGCGGCCCACGCGTCGCTGTCGGTGTCGATGACGCCGAAGTGGCCGCCGGTGACCTCGACGAGCCTCGCCTCGGCGCCTGCCGCGGTCGCCGCCGCCACGTAGGCCTCGGCCTGGCTGAACGGGACGGTGTCGTCGTCGCGCGCGTGCACCGCCCACACCGGGACGTCGAGCGGCACCTGGGCCAGCGGGTCGGCCTGCTCGTAGGCCGCCTCGTCCGGATCGCCGAGGAACGCCGTCGCGGCTCCGTCGCCGAGGCGGTCCGCGAGCGCCGAGCGGAGGTCGAGCACCCCGGCCTGGCTCACGACGTGGGTCAGTGCCGGGCCGTTCGCCCAGCGCCCGAAGCGGGTGCGCGCCCCCGCCCACGTGGCGAGGTGGCCACCCGCGGAATGGCCCAGCGTGACGACGGGGCCGCGGGCGTGGGCCGCGACCGCGCCGATGGCCGCATGGACGTCGTCGAGGGTCTCGGGGAAGCCCCCGCCGTTGCCGACGCGGCGGTACTCGACGTTGGCCGCCGACCAGCCGCGCGCTGCCAGGTCCTCGGCCAACGGGGCGCCGTAGTCGGCGCCGTACCGGGCCTTCCAGAAGCCACCGTGGATCACGACGACCAGTCCGCGGCCCTCGCCCGCCGGGACGTGGAGGTCGACCCACTGGCTGGGGTCGGGGCCGTAGGTGATCCGCTCGGGTCCGCTGGGCACGTCGTCCACCCTGCCGGACGACTCTTCGCCACAGCCGACGAGGGTGGCGGACACGCCGACCGCGCTCGCCCCGAGCAGCACGGCCCGCCGCGCCCACGGGTGCGGGCACCCCACGCCTCCACGAGCGCGTCGACCTCGCGCAGCAGCTCGGCCGCCTCGTCGTCGGTGAGCTTGAGGGCGTGGTCGGACAGCGCGAACACCCCGCTCCCCTCCGGGTGGGTGGTGTCGAAGGAGCGCTCGATGACGTGGTGGCCCCAGGCCTCCTTGGTGCGGCGATCGCGCCGAGGGCGGCCCGACCGCCGGGCGCCTTCTCGAGCTGTCCCAGCCGCACCGTGTAGCCGTCCGGGGCGGCGCGGCGCCACACGCGATCGCGCCGGTCGCGGGCCTCCTCGGGCGCCTCCTCGACCAGGCCGTACTTGGCGAGCTGGCGCAGGTGGAAGCTCGCCTGGTTGGCCGGGATGCCGAGCTCCCGGGCGACGTCGGCCGCGCGTACCGACCCCGACGCCTCGATCTCGTCGAGGATCCGCCCGCGCACCGGGTGGGCCAGCGCGCGCAGGACGCGGGGGTCGTCGAGGCGGCCTACCTCGGCGGCCTCTGCGCGACGCTGCTGCCGGCGGGCGTGCTCGCCGACCGCGCAGATCGGCCAGGTCTCCACCGCCGCAGGGGTCGGCGGCATCCTCGGCGCGGCGATCGCGCCGAGCCTGATCCACCGGATGCCGACGGGCCGGCTGACCGTGCTGATCGGGTGGATGTGCTGCCTGCCCCTGGTGCCGCTGGCGGTGTCGTCGAGCGTGTGGACCGCCTGCGCCTGCACCTTCCTCCTGCTGCTGCTCAACCCCGTCGGCAACGCCGGCATCAGCTCCTACCGGATGGCCGTGCCCCCCCGACCACCTCCAGGGCCGGGGGTCGTCGACCAGCCAGTTCGTCTCGATGTCGGTGATGCCGCTGGCCCCTCACCTCGAGCCGCTCCATCCGATCGGTGCCCCGGCCGTCCGAGTGGGCCCTCGAGGGCAAGCCCGCCCTTGCTGCCTAGCGCCCCCCGGCGGCGCGGGAGAAGCGGGCGCCCACCTCGGCCACCCGCTCGGCCAGGTCGGCCGGCGACTCGACCGTGAACTCGGCGCCGCGGCCGGCCAGCACCATGACCGGCCAGCCCAGGTCGTCGACGTTCATCTCCAGCACGCAGCCCTCGCCGTCGGGGGTGACGGTGCCCCACCGCCCGACCTGCGCGGCGAGGTCGTCGGCCGGCATCGCCACCCGCGCGCGTACGGCGTGGCGCTGGGGCATCCGCCGGATGCCCTGCTGCACGAAGGCGAGCGCGTCCTCGGCCGGCAGGTCGCGCGGACGGAACCGCTGGCCGGTGGGCTCGGGATCGGTGACCCGGTCGAGCCGGAAGCTGCGCCAGTCGCCGCGGTCGCGGTCGTAGGCCACGAGGTACCACCGCCGACCGAGCGAGACCAGCCGCAACGGCTCGACGCGGCGGTGGGTCACCTCGGCCTCGTGGGCGGCGTAGTCGAAGTGCAGCAGCTCGCTGTCGCGGCAGGCCTGGGCGAGGGTGGTGAGCACGGTCGCGTCGACGACGGGCGCCCCCTCCCACGGACCCGGCGTCTCGGTCTGCGAGGCGACCGCGTCCATCTGCCGACGCAGCCGCGGAGGCATCAGGGACAGCACCTTGGAGAGGGCCTGCACCGACCAGTCGTCGGTCCCGCCCACCGCGCCCACCGCGGCCGTGCGGAGGCCGACGGCGATCGCGACGGCCTCCTCGTCCTCGAGCAGCAGCGGCGGCAGCGAGGCGCCGGCGCGCAGCTGGTAGCCGCCGGCCGCCCCGCGCACCGCGTCGACGGTGTAGCCGAGCTCGCGCAGCCGGTCGACGTCGCGCCGGACGGTCCGCGGGCTCACCTCGAGCCGCTCGGACAGCTCCGGGCCCGGCCAGTAGCGGTGGGTCTGGAGCAGGGACAGCAGCCGCAGCATCCGCTCGCTCGTGCTCATGGATCCAGATTAGTCCGATTGCGGACAGCAACTGGCCGCATGCGTTCCTAGCGTGGTGTCATGACTCACCACCACACCGGACCGGCGATCGTGACCCGTGGCCTGACGCGCCACTTCACCTCGCGCAAGCACACGGTCGAGGCCGTCCAGGACCTCGACCTCGAGATCGGGCAGGGCGAGCTGGTCGCCTTCCTCGGCCCCAACGGGGCGGGCAAGTCGACCACGCTCCGCATGCTCACCACGCTCATCGCCCCGACCGCGGGCTCGGCGAGCGTCGCCGGGCACGACGTCGTGAGCGCCCAGCGCGACGTACGCCGCGCCATCGGCTTCGTCGGCCAGGGCAACGGCGCCGGGCACCGCCAGCTCGGCCGCGACGAGCTCGTCAGCCAGGGCCGGGCGCACGGCCTCTCGCGCGCCGACGCCCGTCGCCGGGCCGAGGAGCTCGTCGAGGAGCTCGACCTCGCCGCGGTCGCCGACCGCAAGGTCTCCTCCCTCTCGGGCGGGCAGCGGCGTCGGCTCGACATCGCGATGGGGCTGGTCCACCTGCCCCGCGTGCTCTTCCTCGACGAGCCCTCCACCGGGCTCGACCCGCAGAACCGGGCCAACCTTCAGGAGCTCGTGAGGCGCCTGCACGCCGAGAGCGGCAGCACCGTCGTGCTCACCACCCACTACCTCGAGGAGGCCGACGCGCTCGCCGGCCGGGTGATCGTGGTCGACCACGGTCGGATGATCGCCGACGACACCGCCGCCCGGCTCAAGAGCGGGCTCGGCGACCTGGTGCGCCTGGGCTTCGGGTCGCCCGCCGACTCGGCCCGGGCCTCCGCCCGGCTGGAACGGGTCCCCGACGCCCGCGTCGAGATCGGCGCCGACGGCGTGGACCTGCGGGTCAAGGACGGCTCCGCCATGGTCGGCGACCTGCTCGCCGACCTGGCCGCCGACGGCGTCGCGCCGCTGCGGGTGGAGGTCGCCCGACCGACCCTCGACGACGTCTTCCTCGACCTCACCGGGCGCAGCCTGCGCGAGACCCAGTCCACCCCCGGCGCGGACGCCGCGTCCGCCCAGACCGAGAGCGAGGTCGCGGCATGAGCGCGTTCCTGTCCGACACCGTCAACGTGATGAACCGCGAGCTCAGGCCGGTCTGGCGCGAGCCGATGGCCGTCGTCTTCGCGATGATCCAGCCGCTGGTCTTCCTGGGCCTCTTCGCACCGCTCCTGCCGGAGATGGCCGACGGCTCGGCGCTGCAGTGGTTCGTGCCCGGCATCGTCGCGATGACCGCGCTGATGGGTGCCTCGTTCACCGGGGCCAACCTGATGGAGGAGATGCAGTCCGGCTCGCACGAGCGCCAGCTGGTCTCCCCGCTCAGCCGCCCGGCGCTGCTGGTCGGGCGGGCGCTCAAGGAGGTCGTGCCGATGCTGATGCAGGTCGCGATCATCGTCGCGGTCGTGACACCGTTCAGCTTCGACCTGCACCTCGCGGGCGCGCTGGCGGCGGCGCTGGTGCTGTCGGTCTTCAGCGTCGGCGTCGGCTCGCTGTCGTTCGCCCTCGCGCTCGCCTCGAAGGGACAGGACTGGATGTTCTGGACCGTCCAGCAGACGCTGCTGTTCCCGGCGCTGCTCACGGCCGGCGTGCTGCTGCCGGTGGACGGCGCGCCCCGGTGGCTCGAGGTGGTCTCGCAGCTCAACCCGATGACGTACGTCGTCGACGCGGTGCGCGCGCTCTTCGCGGGCACCTTCCCCGCCGACGTCGTCGGCCAGGGTGTCGCAGGTGCGGCCCTCGTCGCCGCCCTCGGCCTCTGGGTGGGCGTCCGCGCGATGCGCCGCTCGAGCTGACCCCCAGCTTCTCCCTCCCTCCGCGCCGGGCCGGGTGCTGGGGGGTGGGTGGGTGGGTCAGGAGCCGAGGGCCGCGGGAAGCGTGGCCCGCCAGGCGGCCTTGGCCTCGGCCACGGGCAGGTCGAAGACCCCCTCGACCGAGAGGGTGTCGCCGCCGGTGCGCCCGAGGGGCGTGAGGGGCACGCCGTGGCGCTGCGCCGTCGAGGCCAGCGCGTCGGCCTGCTCGTCGGTCACGGTGACCACGGCCCTGGCCGTGGACTCGGAGAAGAGCGCCACGAAGGCGTCGTCGGCGACGCCCGCGAGTGAGACCGACACCCCGATGCCGTGCGCGAACGTCGACTCGGCCAGCGCCTGGGCGAGGCCGCCGTCGGAGAGGTCGTGGGCGCTGGTGACGACGCCGTCGCGGGCGGCGTCCTGCAGCAGCGCGGCGAGCGCCTGCTCGGCGGCGAGGTCGATCGCAGGCGGCATCCCACCGAGGTGGCCGTGCACGACGTGGGCCCACTCGGAGCCGGACAGCTCCTCGCGGGTCTCGCCGAGCAGGAAGACCCGTTCGCCGGCCGCGCCGAAGCCGGTGGGCGTACGCCGGGTGACGTCGTCGATGACCCCGAGGACCGCGACGACCGGCGTGGGCAGGATCGCGGTCTCGCCGGTCTGGTTGTAGAGGCTGACGTTGCCGCCGGTCACCGGGATACCGAGCTCGAGGCAGGCGTCCTTGAGGCCGCGGCAGGCCTCGGCGAACTGCCACATCACCGCGGGGTCCTCGGGTGAGCCGAAGTTGAGGCAGTCGGAGACCGCCAGCGGGCGCGCGCCGCCCGTGGCGACGTTGCGGTAGGACTCCGCCAGGGCCAGCTGCGCACCGGTGTAGGGGTCGAGCTTGGCGAAGCGGCCGTTGCAGTCGGTCGAGACCGAGACCCCTAGGTTGGTGTCGGCGTCGACGCGCACCATGCCGGAGTCGGCCGGCTGCGCGAGCACCGTGTTGCCCTGGACGTAGCGGTCGTACTGGTCGGTGATCCACGACTTGTCGCACAGGTTGGGCGAGGCCACGAGCCTGAGCAGCGTCGCGCGGAGGTCGTCGCCGCTCGAGGGCCTCGGCAGCGCCTCCGCGCCGTCGGCCTGCAGCGCGTCCTGCCACGCGGGGCGGGCGTAGGGCCGCTGGTAGGTCGGGCCGTCGTGGGCCACCGACCGCGGGGGTACGTCGACCACGCGCTCGCCGTGCCAGTCGATGTGCAGGCGGCCGGTGTCGGTCACCTCGCCGATCACGACGGCCTCGACGTCCCACTTCGCGCAGATCGCCATGAACGCCTCGACGTCGGCGGGCTCGACGACCGCCATCATCCGCTCCTGCGATTCGCTCATCAAGATCTCCTCCGGCGCGAGCGTCGAGTCGCGGAGGGGGACGCGGTCGAGCTCGACGTGCATGCCGCCGTCGCCGGCCGAGGCCAGCTCGGAGGTGGCGCACGAGAGCCCGGCGCCGCCGAGGTCCTGGATGCCGGCGATCACCCCGGCGGCGAAGAGCTCGAGCGTGCACTCGATGAGCAGCTTCTCCATGAAGGGGTCGCCGACCTGCACGCTCGGCCGCTTTGCGGGCCCGGTCGCGTCGAACGTCTCGCTGGCGAGCACCGAGACGCCTCCGATGCCGTCGCCTCCGGTGCGCGCCCCGTAGAGCACCACCTGGTTGCCGGCGCCCGACGCCTTGGCGAGGTGGAGGTCCTCGTGGCGGAGCACGCCGACGCAGAGCGCGTTGACCAGGGGGTTGCCGGCGTAGGTCTCGTCGAAGACCGCCTCACCGCCGATGTTGGGCAGGCCGAGGCAGTTGCCGTAGCCGCCGACACCCGCCACGATCCCGGGCAGCACCCGGGCGGTGTCGGGGGCGTCGAGCGGGCCGAAGCGCAGCGGATCCATCACCGCGACCGGGCGGGCGCCCATCGCGAGGATGTCGCGCACGATGCCGCCGACACCGGTGGCCGCACCCTGGTAGGGCTCGACGAACGACGGGTGGTTGTGGCTCTCGACCTTGAAGGTCACCGCGTAGCCCTGACCGATGTCGAGCACTCCGGCGTTCTCGCCGATGCCGGCCAGCATCGTGCCGACGGGCGTCTCCTGCGGGATCTCGCCGAACTGCTTGAGGTGCACCTTGGTGGACTTGTAGGAGCAGTGCTCGCTCCACATCACGCTGTACATCGCCAGCTCGGAGCTCGTCGGGCGCCGGCCGAGGATCTCGCGGATCCGGGCGTACTCGTCGGCCTTGAGGCCCAGGTCGGCCCATGGCTGCTCGCGCTCGGCGTCGGTGGCCGCGAGGGCAACCGTGTCGAGGGTGGCGGTCGCGCCGGACGTCGTGAGACCGGCCTTCTCGGGGGCAGCGGGCAGCGGGGCGGCGCTCGTGTCGGGCACGGCGTCAATCTACCGGCGCGCGGCCCCGGCACCGCTCTCGGGAGCCGCCTCGTGGACGACGCGTACGGCCTGCCTCCGCTCGGCGGCCGGCTGGCCCGTCCGACCGTCGGCCGCGGCGTCGAGCTCGGCGTCGAGCTCCTCGTCCTGCTCCGGGCCCTCGGCGTCGTCGTGCGCGTCGTCCCGCCCGTCGTCCTGGCCGTCGTCCTGGGCGTCGTCGCGGCGGGCGCCGTCGCGCGAGCGGCCGGCGGGCTGGCCGTCGCGTGCGGCGGCGCGCTCTGCCTTGCGGGCGGCCCGCTCGGCGCGCTTCTGCTCCAGCGCCGCGCGCTTGGCCTCGCGCAACGCCTCCTTCTCGCGGGCGGCGCGCGCCGCGGCCTCCTCGGCGGCGGTCCTCTCCGGCTTCGGGCCCGGCATCCGGGCGGGTCCGCCGCGCCCGCTCGCCATCCCGCGCGACATCGTGCCTGCGCGGGCGGCCATCGCGCCGCCGCCCATGGCGCCCACGGGCGGCGTGCCGAGCGGCGGGCGTTCGGACCTGCCCCGTCCGGCAGCGGCGGCAGCACCGCTGGCCGCGAGCGGCGCGAGGGCGGCCGCGGAGACGCCCGTGAGGTCGGGCACCGTCACCGCGACGGGGGTCAGCGGCGGCAGGGCGGCGACGCCCCCGGCCCCCGCCTGCGAGGAGCCGGGCACGGAGGTCGACGGCGTCGCGACGAGGGTGCCGACACCCGACACCTCCCCTCCCGCACCGTCGAACACCGGGAAGCTGCCGCCGGTGAGCGGGAGCAGCTCGGTGCGGACCGTGACCAGCTCGGCGCGCGCCGCGCGAAGCCGGGCGCTCTCCTGGTCGAGCGCAGCGGCCAGTCGGCGCCGGATGTCGGCGGCCTCGGCCTGGCCGTGGGTGACCCTGCCGCGCTCCTCGTCCTCCGAGGGCCTGAAGACCAGGTGCCGCGATTCTCCGACGACCTCGTGGGGGACGTCCGCGACGGTCGTCCACGCCTGGTCGAGCTCCTTCTGCGACGAGGCGAGGAGACCCGCGGACGCGCGCAGCGAGTCGGCGATCCGCTCGGCCAGGGTGGTGAAGTGGTCGAGGTGCGCGAGCACCTGCCGGCGGTGCTCCTCGTAGCTCTCGGCGGCCGCCGCGTCCCATCCCTCGGTGGCGCGGCGCGCGGCCTCGACCAGCTCGTCCCCGCGGCGGGCCACCAGGGCGCCGACCTCGGTCCACCGCTGGGCGGCGGCCTCGAGCGGCATGACGTCGGCGCGCAGCTCCCACGGGTGGGCCGGCACGGTCATCGACCTCCCGGACCGGGCATCAGGCCGAACGGGCCCTCCCCCAGCAGCTGGGCTGCGCGCTCGAGCTCGGCGGCCACGCCGTCGTCGGCCCGGGTCGCGTCGCGCGCGGCGTCGACCAGTCCGGCGACGCCGACCTCGAGGGCACCGGACAGCGAGCCGAGCACCTCGTCGGCGTCGGCCAGCGCGTCGGCGTAGGACGCGGCGAGGTTGGCGGTGCCCGTCGCGTCACCCAGCGCCGCGCAGGCACCCGACAGCTCGGGCAGCGCGACGGCCCAGTCGTGCCTCATGGCGTCGAGGATGCGCTCGGAGGAGCCCGCCAGCTCGACCAGCCTGGCCGGCTCGACCTGCATCAGGGACCGCTTGCCGGGTGCGCTCACCCTGACGAGGTACCCGCGCCACTGGGGGCCAAAACGCGCCCCGACCCCGGCTGTGGACGGAACGTTCCGGCGGCCGGGTGAGTTTCGCGGCGGCCTGCCAGGGGAACGTCTGCCTCACCACCCCACAGCCCTGCAGGAGCCGCGATGAACGCCGTCATGACCGTCGACCTCTCCGAGCTCGACGCCTGGTCCGCGCAGGTGCAGCGCGCCAGCGACGACCTCAGCGGGATCGCCCGCAACGGCGGCGCCAGCCTCGTGCAGACCGACTTCGGCCCGATCCTCGAGACGATGATGGGTGCCTACAACGCCTTGCTGCCCTCGGTGCACCAGTCGCTGGAGGACAACGGTCGCGGCATGGCCGACCACGCCGAGGCGCTGCGGGCCACCGCCCGCGACTTCACGCTGACCGAGGACGGCGTCGTACGCCGCCACCGCGCGTCGGGCGTCGACGGCCGCGACGGGTCGAGCAGCTTCTGGGACGTCGCCGACACCACCATCAAGCGCGCCGCCGCGACCGAGACGAGCCTGCCGCAGGTCAGCTTCGGCTTCCCCTACGACACCGTGTGCGACCTGGTGCGCATGCTGACCGGCTTCGACATCCGCGCCGAGCTGGCCGAGAAGATCGGTGGCGACGTGGTCGGCGCCTCCACCCAGGGATCGTCCTTCGGCGCCCTGGGCCAGTCGATGAGGGGCGTCTCGGCCAACCTGCAGAGCGGCGGGAGCACCATCTCGCAGACGTGGCAGGGCGGGGCGTCCGACGCGGCCATCGCCCAGATCGGCACCTGGGTCGGCTCGCTCGACACCCAGGCCGGGCAGCTCATCCAGATGGGCCAGACCGTCGTGCAGGTCTGCCGCGACGCCTGGCAGACCGCGCTGTCGGTCGTGCAGTGCGTGAAGTCGGCGGTGCAGACCGTCTCGGCCGCGCTCGCGACGATGAGCATCCCCGGTGTCGGCTGGGCGCGCGTGGTGCAGGCGGTGTTCCAGGCCTTCCAGGCGGTGATGAAGGCCTTCCGCACGTTGATGAAGCTCATCGACATCCTCAAGCAGGTCGAGTCACTCATCTCGTCGGTCAAGCGGTTCTTCGACGGCGACCGGGCGCCGGCCTCCACTGCCGGCGGCCCGATGTCGAGCGGTGCGCCCAGCAGCATCGTGCGCGACCCCGAGACGGTCGCCACGCCCACGATCGGCAAGCACCGCGCGGTGGTCGCGGCGCCCGCCGCGCCGGCGTAGCCTCCCGCGCATGAGGGCACCCCGATGAGCACCGACCCCCGGAGCCAGGAGGAGATCCTGGCCGCGATCAGCGCCGCCCGCGACGACCTCACCTCGAGCCTGGCCGACCTGCAGGCGACCGTCGAGGAGCTCGACGCGCGCCCGCTGCTCACCGACGAGGAGAGGAAGGCGCTCGAGGAGCAGGCCGAGTCGGGGGAGCTGGGCGACGACATGCGCACGCTCGTGGAGAAGATCCGCGGCGGCGAGGACACCTGGGAGCGGGTGTTCTCCGGCGAGTCCCCCCACGGCGCCCTCCTGCAGGGCCACCTCGCGACGATGATCGACGAGCACCAGGAGGACATCGCGCTCGCGTTCGAGGAGCTCGTCGAGGCCGAGGAGGCCAAGGGCAACTTCCTCCTCGACGACGTCCCCACCTCCGACTGAGGCTGCTCCCTGCCGCGGCCGACGGTTCTCAGCCAGGCAGGGATGAGAACTACAGCGCTGTACTTCGGTGGAACGTCTGTTACCGGTGTGACAGGTGTGATTCCGTGGGTAGCCCGCCCGCGCCACGCCCTTCCCCGCAGCTGGAGTCACCCATGCGCCGCCCCCGCCCCATCCGCACCCTCGCCCGGACCGCCACCGCCGCCCTCGCGCTGCTGGTCGTCGCCCCACTCCTCGGCACGGCGCCTGCCGCGGCCGAGGAGCCGACGCAGGCGCGCGCGCTCGCCTCGCAGCGCCAGATCGCCCTCGCGACGCCCGGCGACTTCACCGGCTACGGCTTCGACCAGTGCGTCGCGCCGAGCCAGTCGGCCATGGACACCTGGTGGAAGAAGTCGCCGTTCACCGCCGTGGGGATCTACATCTCCGGCGACTCCCGCGCCTGTCGTGCCCAGCCCCACCTCAGCCCGACCTGGGTGGCCGCCCAGGTCGCCCGCGGCTGGCGGCTGCTGCCCATCGCGCTCGGCCCCCAGGCGTCCTGCCAGCCGCGCTTCCCGCGCTACAAGGACGACTTCAGGATCTCCCCCGCCCCGGCCGGCGGATATGCCGCGGCGGCCGCGCAGGGGGCGGCGGAGGCGGACAAGAACGCCGCCGACGCGGCGGCGTACGGCATCGGCCCGGGCAGCACCCTCTGGTACGACCTCGAGGGGTTCGACCTCGCCAACACCCACTGCCGCGAGTCGGCGCTCGTCTTCACGAGCGGGTGGGTCACCCGGATCAAGGCGCTCGGCTACGTCGCCGGCTTCTACTCCAGCGCCAGCTCGGGCATCAAGATGCTCGACGACGCCCGGACGCAGCGCCCGGGGCAGTACGCCCTCCCCGATCGCATCTGGATCGCCCGGTGGGACGGCGCCGCCAACACCTCCACGACCTACATCCCCGAGGATGGCTGGCGCCCGGGCGGGCGGATGAAGCAGTACCGCGGCGGCCACGACGAGACGTGGGGCGGGGTGACCATCAACATCGACAGCAACTTCATCGACCTGGGCGCCGGGTCCCAGCCGCGGCCCGAGGGCCGTTGCCCCGGCACGCGGCTCGGCTACTGGAAGTACCCCGCCCTCTCCCCCGGCAAGGCCAAGCCCACGCGGGTCAAGGTGCTCCAGTGCCTGCTCACCGAGCGGGGCACCTACTCCGGCCCCGTCGACGGCTCGTACGACGCCGCCACCGTCGCCGCCGCCCGCGCCTGGCAGGCCTCGCGCCGGTTCGCCCCCAGCGACACCTTCACCCAGCGGCACTGGACCGCGCTCCTCGCCGCCGGGTCGCGTACGACGCTCAAGCGCGGCTCCACCGGCGAGTCGGTCCACCGGCTCCAGCGGGCGCTCAACGCGGCCGGGGCCGGACGCTTCCGGGCCACCGGCGTGTTCGACGCCAAGACCGAGGCCGCGGTGCGGACCTACCAGTCCCGGCTCCGGATCGGGGTCTCCGGGGTCGCCACGCGCCAGACCTGGAACAAGCTCCAGCAGGGGCGCTGACGCGGCTGCTCAAGCGGTGACAGACCCGCTCAACACGTCGGATCCGACGTGTTGAGCGGGGACGTGACCGCTTGAGCCCGGCCGAACGCGAGGAAACGCGGGGCGGCAGGGTCAGACCGGAGGGCCGATGACGAGCGCGACGCCGGTCAGGCCGAGCACCGCGACGAGACCCACCGCGGCACCCTGGGCGGGACGACGGACCAGCCAGGAGGTGAGCCGCTCGACGATGCCGGCGGGCGACTCGGCGCGCAGGCGCCAGGAGTCGCTGAGCAGGCCGGCGCGCTCGGCGTAGCGCTCGAACGGCACCGTCGCGAACGGCGGCACCGCCGCGCCCAGGCCGAGCGCGAGCCGGCTGAGCGGCCACTTCTGGTCGACCGCCAGCAGCACGGTGACCAGGCAGTAGGCGATGAACACCACGCCGTGGACCATGCCGAAGACCTGCACACCGAGCTCGGTCGTGTCGGTGACGTACTTGAGGAACATGCCCGTCAGCAGCAGCGCCCAGGTGATCGCCTCGGCGAGTGCGACGTAGCGGTAGAGCCTGCGGGGGGCGAGCTGGTCGTTCATGCGAATGCCTTTTCAGCGAGCGAGGTGAAGAAGCCGAGCCCGTCGGTGCCCGGACCGGTGAGGTCCTCGACCGCGTGCTCGGGGTGTGGCATGAGCCCGACGACGTTGCCGCGTTCGTTGGAGATGCCGGCGATGTCGCGCAGCGAGCCGTTGGGGTTGTCGCCGAGGTAGCGCGCGACCACCCGGCCGTCGCCGTCGAGCCGGTCGAGGGTGTCATCGTCGGCGACGAAGCCGCCCTCGCCGTTCTTGAGCACGATCGTGACCTCGGCGCCCTCGGCGTAGGCCGAGGTCCACGGGGTGTCGACGCGCTCGATGCGCAGCCGCTGGTCGCGGCAGACGAACTTGCGGTGGTCGTTGCGGATGAGCGCGCCGGGCAGCAGGTGCGACTCGCAGAGGATCTGGAAGCCGTTGCAGATGCCGAGCACCGGCATGCCCCGGCCCGCGGCCTCGATGACGGACGTCATCACCGGCGCGAAGCGGGAGATCGCGCCGCAGCGGAGGTAGTCGCCGTAGGAGAAGCCGCCGGGCAGCACGACCGCGTCGACGGCCTTGAGGTCGTGGTCGCCGTGCCACAGCGCGACGGCCTCGTTGCCGCCGATCGTGACGGCGCGACGCGCGTCGACGTCGTCGAGCGAACCGGGGAAGGTGACGACGCCGACCTTCATCGGCCGACCCCGCGCGCGACCTCGGCCACGGAGTGCTCCTCGACGTGGACCTCGAAGTCCTCGATCACCGGGTTGGACAGCAGCGTCCCGGCGACGCGCTCGATCTCCGCGAGCACCGCGTCGGTGATCTCGCCCTCGACCTGCAGCTCGAACCGCTTGCCCTGGCGGACGTCGGTGACGAGGTCGAAGCCCAGGCGGGGAAGCGCACCGAGCACCGCCTTGCCCTGGGGGTCGAGGATCTCGGGCTTGGGCATGACGTCGACGACGACTCTGGCCACGGGGGCGCTCCTGGAGACAGGTGGACTGGCACCGTCGATTCTAGTGATCCGCTGGGCACCTGCACCCGGCGGGCATGACGGTGGACCGAGCGGGTACGCCACGGGTGTCGGCGCGACGCGCGAGAGGAGCTCACATGGCACGGATCGGCATCTCCGGCTGGCGCTACGCCGGCTGGCGCACGCACTTCTACCCGCCCGGGCTCCCCCAGCGCCTCGAGCTGTCCTACGTCGGCGAGCGGCTGGGCAGCGTGGAGGTCAACGGCTCCTTCTACTCGCTGCAGCGCCCCTCGAGCTGGCACGCATGGGGCGAGCAGGTGCCCGACGACTTCGTGTTCGCCGTCAAGGGACCCCGCTTCGTCACCCACATGAAGAAGTTGGTCGACGTCGAGGCGCCGCTGGGCACCTTCCTGGCCTCCGGCGTGCTGTCGCTCGGCGAGCGGCTGGGCCCGCTGCTGTGGCAGCTGCCGCCCAACCTCGGCTTCCACCCCGACCGCCTGGCCGCGTTCTTCGACCTGCTGCCGCGCACCACCGCCGCCGCGTCGTCGTACGCCGCTGCGCACCATGACCCCGACAAGCTCAAGGAGCCCGCCGACACCGCGTGCCCGGTCGACCGGCCGCTACGCCACGTGCTCGAGGTGCGGCACCGGTCGTTCCGCACGCCGGAGTTCTGCGAGCTGCTGCGCGCGCACGGGATCGGGATGGTCGTGGCCGACTCCGCCGGCACGTGGCCGATGTTCGACGAGGTGACCAGCGACGTCGTGTACGTGCGCCTGCACGGCGACACCGAGCTCTACGCGAGCGGCTACTCCGACGAGGCCCTCGACCGCTGGGAGCAGAAGGTACGCGGGTGGGAGGCCGACAATCGCGAGGTATTCGTCTACTTCGACAACGACGCCAAGGTGCACGCGCCGTTCGACGCGATCGCGCTCCAGGAGCGGCTGTCCGGCCCCGCGGCGCCGTGATGGTTCATCAAGGTATGCAGACCAACCCGCACCTCCCTGCGTCAATTCACCGCGGGAACTGCCGGTTCGCCGACATACCTTGATGAACCGACGGCGGGGAGCAGGCCGGCGTACGTCACTCCTGGCGGCGGAGCGCCACGATGAGCAACGCGACGCCCAGGCCGGCGAGGAGCGGGCCGATGATGGCCCACACGCTCTGGTCGGTCATCGCGCTGCCCTTGAGGTAGCCCAGGCCCTGGAAGGTCCAGATCGCGCCCGTGATGAGCATGAGGACGCCGAGGGCGATGCCGAGGGCGCGCATCAGGCGAGCTCCCGCTTCAGGATCTTGCCCGTGGCCGTCATCGGCAGGGCGTCGACGAACTCGACGATGCGGGGGTACTTGTAGGCAGCCATCTGCTCCTTGCTCCATTCGACGAGCTCGTCCTCGGTCACCGTGGCGCCCTCCTTGCGGATGACGACGGCCTTGATCTCCTCGCCGTGGCTCTCGTGGGGGACGCCGATCACGGCCGCGAGCGAGACGTCGGGGTGCGTCAGCAGCACCTCCTCGACCTCGCGGGGATAGACGTTGTAGCCGCCGCGGATGATCATGTCCTTGGACCGGTCGACGATGTAGTACCAGCCGTCGGCGTCCTTGCGGCCCAGGTCGCCGGAGCGGAACCAGCCGTCCACGATCGCCTCCGCCGTCGCGTCGGGGCGCCCGTGGTAGCCCTTCATCACGTTGGGGCCCTTGATCGCGATCTCGCCCACGACGTCGTCGCCGTCGAGGTCCTCGCGCACCCCAGGCACGGGGTTGATCAGCTTCATCTCGACGCCGGGGATCGGCGTGCCGATCGACCCGACGCGCACCGGCTCGCCCCACACCGAGAAGCTCGCGACCGGCGAGGTCTCCGAGAGGCCGTAGCCCTCGAGGATGGTCACGCCGAAGCGGTGCTCGAACTCCTTGTGCACCTCCACCGGTAGCGCCGACCCGCCGGCGACCGCCACGCGTACGTGGTCGGCGATCGTCGTCACGTCGACGCCCGAGCCGTCGAGCGCACCGAGGAGGCCCCAGTACATCGTCGGGACGCCGGCGAAGAACGTCACGCCCTCCTGCTCCATCAGCGCGAGCGCCGGCCCGGGCTCGAAGCGCGGCAGCAGCACCACGGTGCCGCCGAAGGCGAACCCGGCGTTCATGATCACGGTCTGGCCGAAGGAGTGGAAGAGCGGCAGGACGCACAGGAGGGTGTCGGGGCGGTCGGCGTCGGCGCCGAAGAGCGCGTCGCTGACCAGCGCGTTGGAGATCATGTTGCGGTGCGTCAGCTCGGCGCCCTTGGGCTGGCCGGTGGTGCCCGAGGTGTAGAGGATGACGGCGGTGTCGTCGCCGTCGACCTGGCGGGTCTCGAAGACCGGCGACTGCCCCTTCAGCGCCCGGCCCAGCGTCTCGACGCCCTCGATGGGCGACGCGGCCGCCGGGTCCGCGGTGATCAGGAGGAAGTGCTCGCACCCCTCGGCCTGCTCGAAGCCGGCGTGGCCCTCGGCGCCGATCGGCAGCTCGGGCGTGCCCTGGAAGCAGACGTAGGCCGTCGCGTCCGAGTCGTCGAGGTGGTACGCCACCTCCCGCGCCTTGAGCAGCACGTTGAGCGGCACGACGCTCGCGCCGGCCTTGAGGATGCCGTGGTAGACGATCGGGAACCACGGCAGGTTGGGGCAGCTCAGCGCCACCTTGTCGCCGGGCTCGATGCCGCGCGAGACCAGCAGGTTGGCCACCTGGTTGGCGGCCGCGTCGACCTGGGCGTAGGTCAGCCGGGTGTCACCCAGCACGACTGCCGTGCGGTCGGGGTGGGCCGCGGCGGTGCCTTCGAGGAGCGAGGAGAGGTTGGCCATGGCGCCAACCTACTCAGCGCCCGTGAGCCGCGTCACCCGCCCGAGAGCTGGGCGATGCGGTGCCCGGCGGTGCGCAGGTCGGCCGCGATCGCGCGCCCCGCCAGCAGGCCCGAGCTGCGCGCAGCGACGCCGTAGAGGCCGTCGCCGGTGACCTCTCCCTCGGCCACGACGCGACATCCCTCGCGGGTGCCGGTGAAGCGCAGGTGCAGCGTCGCCTCGACCCCGCGCCAGGTGCCGCGCTCGGCCCACCACCGGAACGGAACGAACGCGGTGACCACCAGGCTCGGGCGCACCCCGACCACCGTCAGCTCGGTCCACGACTGGCCGAGGTGGGGCTCCTCGTCCTCCGGCACGTCGGTGGAGAGCAGGCTCGACTGCCACTCCGGACGCCGCCGCGGGTCGACGAGGTAGGCGAACGCCTGCTCCGCCGAGTGCGGGAGCTCGACGGTCGCGGTGAAGCGGCGCGTCGTCAGAACGACTCCCCGGTCAACAGCTCGTAGGCCTCGACGTAGCGGGCACGGGTGCGCTCCACGACCGCCTCCGGCAGCGGCGGCGGCGCCTCGCCGGAGGCGCGGTCCCAGCCCGACTCGCCGGTGAGCCAGTCGCGCACGATCTGCTTGTCGTACGACGACTGGGCGCGCCCGGGCTGCCACGCGTCGGCCGGCCAGAAGCGGGAGCTGTCGGGCGTGAGCACCTCGTCGGCGAGGATCGTGGCGCCGCCCTCGGCGGCGGGCCGTCGGCCGAACTCCAGCTTGGTGTCGGCCACGATGATGCCGCGCTCCTGCGCGACGGCGTGGGCCGTGCGGTAGACCTCCATGGTCAGCATCCGCAGCTCGGCGGCGGCGTCGTCGCCGACCGCCTCGACCACGGCCCGGTAGTCGACGTTCTCGTCGTGGTCGCCGAGGTCGGCCTTGGTCGCGGGGGTGAAGATCGGCTCGGGCAGCCGGCTGCCGTCCTGCAGGCCGGCGGGCAGCGCGATGCCGCACACCTCGCCGGTGCGGGCGTAGTCGAGCAGCCCCGACCCGGTGAGGTAGCCGCGTGCCACGCACTCGACCGGGAACATGTCGAGCTGCTCGCAGACCACGGCGCGGCCCGCGACGGCGGCGGGCACGTCGGTGGACACCACGTGGTTGCCCACCAGCCCGGAGAGCCGGTCGAACCACCACAGCGACATCCGGGTGAGGATCTCGCCCTTGTCGGGGATGGTGGTGTCGAGGACGAAGTCGTAGGCCGAGATGCGGTCGCTGGCCACCATGAGCAGCCGACCCTCGTGCTCGCCGGAGTCGATGCGGTAGAGGTCGCGGACCTTGCCGGAGTGCAGGTGCGTGGTGCCCTCGATCGCGGGGGCTGCGGGGATCTCGGGCTCGGCCACGCGCCGAGCCTAGCCGTCACCGGCGGTGCAGCCACCAGCTCATGCGGCGCGTCATCCACGGGAGGAAGACGTAGGTCATCAGCGGCGTCATCACCGTGGTCACCAGCACCACGCGCGGCACTAGCGGCCAGTCGGGGATCACGCGGGAGGCGACGAAGTTGGCGGTCAGGCTCAGCGGCAGGAACACCATGAAGATCACCACCATCTGCTTCCAGCGCGGCGGCGGCACGGGAGCGGCGCTCAGCGCCTCGACCGTCGTCGGCTCGTCGAACCAGCCCTCGATGCCCGTACGCCGCTCGCGCCGCTTCTCCTCCACGCTCCCGTGCGCCGCCTCGAGCCACCAGGCGCGCTGCGGCGAGGCCTCCCACGCGGCGAGGGACTCGCTGTCGGCGAAGCGGTAGAGCATGTGCCAGTCGCTCGAGTCCACGCTCGGGCGCACCCAGCCCGAGCCGAGGAACCCGTCGAAGCGCTCCGCGAGCGTGGTGCCGGCCTGCACCCACGCCAGCATCTCCGTGGTGCGCGTGGGGTCGACGTGGCGGGTCACGGACACCGTGACGGGGGCGGTCATGCGGGTCGCCGTCGGGTGCTCATGGTGCTCACGGGGCCCAGTCTCGGGGCGCCGCGCCCGCGGGACGAAGCCCGCGACGACGAGATCCCCGCCACGCTGCGTGCGTCAGCCGGTGACCTCGAACGTCGTCGCGCTGCTCGCCGCCGCCTCGCGCGTCACGACGTCGCGCACCCGAGCGGACGGCGGCCCGTGCCGGCACCACTCCACGAGCGCGTCGACCGCGTCGTCCTCGCCCTCGGCGTGCAGCAGGACGCTCCCGTCGAGCTCGTTGCGCACCCAGCCGGCGACGCCGAGCTGCTGCGCGCGCTCCCGGGCGTACCACCGGAACCCGACGCCCTGCACCGTGCCGCTCACGCGCGCCTGGACCGCCTTCATGCCCCCATCCTGCCGCTCTCCCCGCCTCCTCCGCCCCGCCCCGTCGGGCGACGCCGGCGCGTGGGAGCGGGTGAGAGGCTGGCGCGGATGACCCAGGACGAGCAGACCGAGGCGGGCACCGGCGAAGCGGAGGCGTACCAGCCCGACCCGCGGCGCTGGCGGGTCCTCGCGGTGTCCCTCGTCGTCGGCTTCATGTCGCTGCTCGACGTCACGATCGTCAACGTGGCCGTGCCGTCGATCCGGGCCGGGCTCGACACCTCGGCCGCCACCATCCAGTGGGTGGTCTCGGGCTACGCGCTGGCGTTCGGCATGACGCTGGTCGCCGGCGGCCGCCTCGGCGACGCGCACGGTCGCCGCCGGATGATGACGATCGGGCTGGTCGGCTTCATCGTCTCCAGCGCCGCGGTGGGGTTGGCGCCCAACGCCGCCGCCATCATCGTGGCCCGGCTGGTGCAGGGCGCCAGCGCCGGGCTGCTCACCCCGCAGAACTCCGGGCTCATCCAGCAGCTGTTCCGCGGCGCCGAGCGGGGCCGCGCCTTCGGCATGTTCGGCTTCACCGTCGCGGTCGCCTCGGCGACCGGCCCGCTCATCGGCGGTGCGCTGATCGGCCTGCTCGGCGAGGACGAGGGCTGGCGCTCGCTGTTCCTCATCAACGTGCCCATCGGTCTGGTCGCGCTGGTGCTGATCCGCCGGCTGGTGCCCGACAACGACGTCGGCGCAGGCCCGGGGGCCGTGCCCGAGGATCCCCGCATCGACGTCGTCGGCGCGGCCCTGCTCGGCCTGGCCGTCCTGGCGGTGCTCTACCCGCTGATCAGCCTCGAGGGCGGGACGGGGGTCGCCCTGCTGGCGCTGGTCGCCTTCCCGCCGCTCGCGTGGGGGTTCGTGCGGTGGGAGGCGCGGACCGTACGACTCGAGCGGCCACCGCTGCTCGACGTGTCGCTGCTGCGCGGGCTCCCCGGCTACGCCAACGGCCTGGTGGTCGGAACCCTCTACTTCACCGGCTTCACCGGCATCTTCCTGGTGCTGTCGGTGCACCTGCAGGAGGGCGAGGGGTTCTCCCCGCTGCAGGCGGCGCTGCTGATGACGCCGTTCGCCGCCGGCTCCGCCCTCACCTCGCCGCTCGCGGGCAACCTGGTCGGCCGCCTGGGCCGGCGGGTGACCCTGGTCGCGCTGGGCGTGATGATGACCGGCACCGCGCTCGCGGCCTGGCTGGTGACCTCGCCCACCGACACGCTGTGGTGGACGCTGGCGCCGGCGATGTTCCTCGCGGGCATCGGGGGCGGCGGGGTCATCTCCCCCAACTTCACCCTCACCCTCGCCGAGGTGCCGCCGCGGATGGGCGGGGCGGCCGGCGGAGCGCTCCAGACCGGCCAGCGGATCGGCTCGGCGCTCGGCGCCGCGCTGCTGATGACGGTCTACCAGGCGGTCGGGACGGTCGCGTCCGCCCCGGTCGCCGCGCGCGCGGCACTGCTGGCCGCGCTCGTCGTGCTGTCGGCGGCCTTCGCCGCCGCCGTGCTGTCCTGGCGCCGCGGCGACTGAGCGCCACCGTGCAGGCAGTTCGGGCGCCCGGGTGGCGCGCTGAGAGTGGCGTGCGGCGCCGGGAGCGCGCACTGCCCGCGTGGTGTCAGAGGATCGCGCCTGGCACGTAGGCCGCCGCGTCCGGGTGGGCGGCCGCGAGCGCCTCGATCCGGGCGACGACCGCACGGGTCTGGGCCACGGCGGCACCGGTGAACTCGATCGGGTCGGCGACGAGCGCGTCGATCTGCTCGCGGGTCAGGCCGAGCCGCTCGTCGGCGGCGAGCAAGCCGTAGACGTCGTTGTCGCCCTGCCCGGCGCGCATCGCGAGTGCCGTGCCGACGGCGGCCTCCTTGATCGCCTCGTGCGCCGCCTCGCGGCCCACGCCGTTGCGCACCGCGGCCATCAGCACCTTGGTGGTGGTGAGGAACGGCAGGTAGCGGTCGAGCTCGCGCTGGATCACCGCGGGGAACGCGCCGAACTCGTCGAGCACGGTGAGGAACGTCTGGAAGAGGCCGTCGGTGGCGAAGAACGCGTCGGGGAGCGCGACGCGGCGCACCACCGAGCAGGAGACGTCGCCCTCGTTCCACTGGTCGCCGGCGAGCTCGCTGACCATCGACAGGTGCCCGCGGACGACGACCGCGAGGCCGTTGACCCGCTCGCACGAGCGGGTGTTCATCTTGTGGGGCATCGCCGACGAGCCGACCTGGCCCTCCTTGAAGCCCTCGGTGACCAGCTCGTGCCCGGCCATCAGCCGCACGGTGGTGGCGAGGTTGGACGGCCCGCTGACCAGCTGCACGAGCGCCGAGACGACGTCGAAGTCGAGCGAGCGGGGGTAGACCTGGCCGACGCTGGTCAGCACGTGGTCGAAGCCGAGGTGGCCGGCCACGCGACGCTCGAGCTCGTCGAGCCGGTCGGCGTCTCCGTCGAGCAGGTCGAGCATGTCCTGGGCGGTGCCCATCGGGCCCTTGATGCCGCGGAGCGGGTAGCGGGCGAGGAGCTCCTCGATGCGCTGGACCGCGATCAGCATCTCGTCGGCGACGGTGGCGAAGCGCTTGCCGAGCGTGGTCGCCTGGGCGGCGACGTTGTGGGAGCGGCCGGCCATCACCGTCGTCTCGTGCTCCGCGGCGAGCCGGCCGAGGCGCACGAGCGCGGCGACGGCCCGGTCGCGCACCACCTCGAGCGAGCGGCGCACCTGCAGCTGCTCGACGTTCTCGGTCAGGTCGCGCGAGGTCATCCCCTTGTGGATGTGCTCGTGGCCGGCGAGCGCGGAGAACTCCTCGATCCGCGCCTTGACGTCGTGGCGGGTGACCCGCTCGCGGGCGGCGATCGAGTCGAGGTCGACCGTGTCGACGACCGCCTCGTAGTCCTCGACGACGCCGTCGGGGACCGCGACGCCGAGGTCGCGCTGGGCCTTGAGCACCGCGACCCACAGCTGCCGCTCGAGGACGATCTTGTGCTCGGGCGACCAGATCTCGGCGAGATCGGCGCCGGCGTAGCGGGTGGCCAGGACGTTGGGGACGCTCACGGGCAGCCATCCTCCCATCCGCGGCCCGGGACGCCGAGCGAGGGACGTCCGCCGCGCGGGGTTCAGGCCCGGGTGACGGCGCCCTCGACCACGCCGAGCGGCTCGGCGGCGATGTCGCGTCGCCACTGGGCGCCCGGGAAGCCGATCGAGGCGATGCCCTCGTACGCCCGGGCGCGCGCGGCGGCGACGTCCGAGCCGGTCGCCCGGACGGCGAGCACCCGCCCACCTGCGGTCACCAGGCCGGCGTCGGTGCGGGCGGTGCCGGCGTGGATGACGTCGACGTCGTCCTCGGCGGCGAGCGTCTCGGTGCCGACGATGACGTCGCCGGCGCTGGACCCCTCGGGGTAGCCGGCGCTCGCCATCACGACCGAGACGCAGGCGCCGTCGGCGAAGGTCGGCGGGGGCACGGACGCGAGGTCGCCCACCGCGGCGGCACGGAGCAGGCCGCCGAGCGGCGAGGTCAGCAGCGCGAGCACCGGCTGCACGTCGGGGTCGCCGAAGCGGCAGTTGAACTCGATGACCTTCGGCCCGGTGGCGGTCAGGGCGAGGCCGACGTAGAGGCATCCGACGAACGGCGCGCCGCGACGCCGCATCTCCGCCAGCGTCGGCGCGACGACGTCGGCCATCACGGAGTCGGCGACGCCGTCGGGCAGCCAGGGCAGCGGTGCGTACGAGCCCATGCCGCCGGTGTTGGGTCCGCGTCCTCCGTCGAAGATGCGCTTGAAGTCCTGCGCGGGCAGCAGGGGCCGGCCGACGCTGCCGTCGCAGACCACGAAGAGGGAGAACTCCGGGCCGTCGAGGAACTCCTCGACCACCACGCGCTCGCACCCCGCGGCGTGCGCGAGCGCCTCGTCGCGGTCGAGGGTGACGACCACCCCCTTGCCGGCGGCCAGCGCGTCGTCCTTGACGACGTGGGGAGCGCCGAACGCGTCGAGGGCCGCGGCGACCTCCTCGGGGGTCGTGCAGGTGCGCGAGCCGGCGGTCGGCACGCCGGCCGCGGCCATCACCTCCTTGGAGAAGGACTTCGACCCCTCGAGCCGGGCGGCGGCGCGGGAGGGTCCGAAGACCGCGATCCCTGCCTCCCGCACGGCGTCGGCGACCCCGGCGACCAGCGGCGCCTCGGGGCCCACGACGACGAGGTCGGCGTCCACGGAGACGGCGAGGTCGGCGACGGCGGTGCCGTCCATCGGGTCGGCCGGGTGCAGGACGGCGACCTCGCCGATGCCAGGATTGCCCGGCGCGGCGTGCACCTCGGTCACGGCCGGGTCGGCGGCGAGGGAGAGCGCGAGGGCGTGCTCGCGCCCGCCGGTCCCGATGACGAGGGTCTTCACGGATGCCGACCCTAGCGAGGTTTGGGCTCGGCTCCACCGGGCAGGCACGGTGGGTCAGCTGACGAGACGGACGAGACAAAGAGGAGTCGGGTGCGCGTGCGTCCTGGGGACAGGTTCGGCCGGTACGAGATCGAGCGGCAGATCGGCGCGGGCGGGATGGGGGTGGTGCACCTGGCCCTCGACACCAAGCTCCAGAGGCGGGTGGCGCTCAAGGTGATGTCGCCGCAGCTCACCGGCGACGAGGAGTTCCTCGCCCGGTTCGACCGCGAGGCCGCGACGCTGGCCCGCCTCGACTCCCCCCACATCACCACGATCTTCGACCACGGCGTCGTCGACGGCACGCCCTTCCTCGCGATGCAGTACGTCGCCGGTGGCGACCTCGGCACCCAGCTCAAGCGGCGGGGCCCGGTGCCGGTCCAGCTCGCGGCGACGATCTGCGCCCAGGTCGCCGAGGCCCTGCACGACGCCCACGCGGCCGGCATCGTGCACCGCGACGTCAAGCCCGCCAACGTGCTCGTCCGCGACCCCGACGCCACGGAGCCGTTCGTCTACCTCGGCGACTTCGGCATCGCCCAGGCCGCCACGGGCAGCGACGGGCTCACCCGGGCCGGCGGCGTGGCCGGCAGCTGGGCCTATCTCGCCCCCGAGCGGGCGCACGGCGCCCCGGCCACCCCCGCCAGCGACGTCTACGCGCTCGGGTGCCTGCTCCACGCGTGCGTCACGGGCCGTGCCCCCTACGTCGGCTCCGACGTGGAGATGGCGGTCGCCCACGTCAACGAGCCGGTGCCCCGGCTGCCCGGCACCGACGCGGCGACGGTCGAGCTCAACCGCGTCCTGGCGCGCGCCATGGCCAAGGACCCGGCCGAGCGCCACGCCTCGGCCGGCGAGCTGCGCAGCGACCTGGTGGCGCTCTCGAGGATGCCCCGGGCCGCGCTCTCCCCCGGCGGCGCGACCCCCGAGCCGGGCCGCTCCCCGCTCGAGGAGGCGGGCGACACCGCACCGCCCGCCCGCGGACGTCGTACGACCGCCGTGGTGGCGGCCGCGGCGCTGGCCCTGGTCGCGGTGGTCGGCGGCACCCTCGCCGTGCGGTCGTTCGACGGCGACGACGACGGCGACGCCTCGCCCGACGCTGCCACCGACGGCCCGGCCGCCATCGCGGACCCGGTCGCCGGCGACTGGGACGGCGACGGGCTGGGCGACGTGCGGGCCGCCCGCTCGGTGTGGCGCGACGGCCTCGAGGCCCTGCCGGTCGTGCTGCTCACCTCCGACGGCACCGCGCTGGGCGAGGCGGTCGAGGACGCCGGGATGATCGAGCGGCCCAAGGTCGGCGACGTCGACGGCGACGGCCGGCCCGACCTGGTGCAGGTCGTCGAGAGCGACGACGACACCGAGGTCACCGCGACGGTCTGGCGCGGCACCGGCGACGGTGTCGAGGAGCTGTCGCAGCAGACGTTCCGGTGGCGCACCGACTACGGCTTCTACGGCATGGGCGACTTCGACGGCGACGGCCGCGACGACCTGCTGCTCACCCGCAACCGCGGCGAGAAGCTCATGGTGGTCTCGGTCGCCCGCTCCGCCGGCGACGGCTTCGACGAGCCCGTGGAGTACGCGTCCCGCGGGGGTCGCGCCAACGAGGACGACCAGTTCGCCATCGGTGACTTCGACGGCGACGGCCTCGACGACCTCGCCGCCCGGGTGGTCAACGGCGGCGGCGCCGTCGGCGTCCGGTTCCGGGTGCTGCTCAGCACGGGCGAGCGGTTCCGCAAGTCACCGACCACCCGCATCGAGGACGGGCGCTACGGCGTGGCCGACTACACCGCCGCCGACATCGACGGCGACGGCGCCGACGAGCTGGTGCACCTGATCACCGACCGGTGGGGCGAGGACGAGTACGGCGCGACGGTCGCGGTCCAGCGGTTCGTCAACGGCGGCTTCGGCACGCCGAAGGAGCTGGTCGCGCCCACCAGCGGCGGTCCCGACTTCCCCTACCTCGACGTGGCCGCCTCCGACGTGGACGGCGACGGTGACCAGGACGTCGTCCGCCTGCACGCCTACGACGACGACGCCGGGACCGCCCTCGTCGAGGTGTACGTCTCCGACGGCGACTCCCTGCAGGAGCCGGTGGAGTGGGGCGTGGTGCCCTGCACCACCTCGGGCTGCGAGGGGGAGGCCGCGAGCCTCGTCGCCCGCGAGTGACCTCCGCCCGCGGGGCGTCGGGTCAGCCGTGCACGACCAGGGTCTGCTCGCGACCCGGACCCACCCCGACGCCCCAGATCCTCGCGCCGGAGATCTCCTCGAGCGCCTCGACGTAGCGCTGCGCGTTGGCGGGCAGCTCGTCGAAGGAGCGGCAGCCGGAGATGTCGCTGTTCCAGCCGTCGAAGAACTCGTAGACCGGCTTCGCGTGGTGGAACTCGGTCTGCGTCATCGGCATCTCCTCGACGCGCTCACCGTCGACCTCGTAGGCCACGCAGACCGGGATCCGGTCCCACGAGCCGAGGATGTCGAGCTTGGTGAGGAAGAACTCGGTGAGGCCGTTGACCCGGCTGGCGTAGCGCGCGACGACCGCGTCGTACCAGCCGCAGCGGCGGGTGCGACCGGTGGAGACGCCGATCTCGCCACCGAGGGTCTGGAGCTGGATGCCGTCCTCGTCGAAGAGCTCGGTCGGGAAGGGGCCGGAGCCGACGCGGGTCGTGTAGGCCTTGATCACGCCGATCACCCGGTCGATGCGGGTGGGGCCGATGCCGGCGCCGACGCACACGCCACCGGCGACCGGGTTGGACGAGGTGACGAACGGGTAGGTGCCGTGGTCGACGTCGAGCATCGTGGCCTGGGCGCCCTCGAAGAGCACCGTCTGGCCGGCGTCGAGCGCCTGGTTGAGCAGCAGCGAGGTGTCGCACACCATCGGCCGGAGCCGGTCGGCGTAGGAGAGCAGCTCCTCGACGACGGCGTCGACCTCGATCGCGCGACGGTTGTAGACCTTGGTGAGGAGGTGGTTGCGCACGTCGAGCGCGGCCTCGATCTTCTCCCGCAGGATCTTCTCGTCGAAGAGGTCGGCGATGCGGATGCCGACGCGGTTGATCTTGTCGGCGTAGGCGGGTCCGATGCCGCGCCCGGTGGTGCCGATCTGGTTCTTGCCGAGGAACCGCTCGGTCACCTTGTCGATGGTGGCGTGGTAGCTCGCGATGACGTGGGCGTTGGCGCTGACCTTGAGGTCGGCGACCTCGACCCCGCGGTCGAGCAGTCCGTCGAGCTCGCGGAAGAGCGCCTCCGGCGAGACCACCACGCCGTTGGCGATGACCGAGGTGGCCCCGGGCGTGAGGATGCCGCTGGGCAGCAGGTGGGTGGCGTACTTCTCGCCGTCGATCACGATGGTGTGGCCGGCGTTGTGACCGCCGCTGGTGCGGACCACGAAGTCGATCGGGTCCGTGGTGGCCAGCAGGTCGGTGGCCTTCCCCTTGCCCTCGTCGCCCCACTGGGCGCCGAGCACGACGATCGCGGGCATCTCAGCCCTCCTCTGTCTTCGGCATCACTGGAATGCACCGAGCCCCGGCACAAGGCGCCGGGGCTCTTGCGACGCCACGCTACCGCACCCCTCGGCTAGGGTCCGGTCGTGCGATCCCTTCTCGTCATCACGAACGCCGAGGCCGGCACCTCCGACGAGGCGCGGCTGGCACAGGCCCTCGACGCCCTGCGGGACAAGGCGTCGGTCGAGGTCGCCAAGACCTCCAACCCCGGCGAGCTCGACGGCGTGCTCCACCGTGCGGGCGGACGTACGGTCGTGGTGGCCGGCGGCGACGGCAGCCTCCACGCGGTCGTGACCGCGCTCCACAAGCGCCGTGAGCTCGACCAGGCGACCCTCGCCCTGCTGCCGATGGGCACCGGCAACGACTTCGCCCGCGGCAACGACATCCCGCTCGACATCGAGGACGCGGCGCGCCTGGTGCTCTCCGGGGAGCCCCGCCCGGTCGACCTCATCGTCGACGAGACCGGCAACGTCGTGGTCAACAACGTGCACGTCGGCGTCGGCGCGCAGGCCAGCCGCAAGGGCCACAAGTGGAAGTCGCGGCTGGGCGCCGTCGGGGTGGGCAAGGCCAACCTCGGCAAGCTCGGCTACCCCATCGGGGCGCTGCTCTCGGCGTTCGACCCACCCGCCTGGCGCCTGCACGTCGAGGTCGACGGAGAGGTCGTCAACGACGTCGACCGGCCCGTGCTGATGGTCGCCATCGGCAACGGCGCCAAGGTCGGCGGTGGCACCGACGTCAACCCCGACGCCGACACCGAGGACGGCCTCCTCGACGTGATGGTCAGCCGCGCGGTCGGACCGAGCGCCAAGCTGGGCTACGTCCTGCGGCTGCGCAAGGGCGAGCACGACGAGCGCGACGACGTGCTCACCCTGCGGGGCAAGTCGGTCAAGGTCAGCGGCGACGAGTTCTGGCTCTCGGCCGACGGGGAGATCTCCGGCCCGGAGCGCACCCGCAGCTGGCGCCTCGAGCGTGGCGCCTACACGATGATCCTGCCCCGCTGACGCCGGCGGCTCAGAGCCAGCCCCGCCGCACCGCCTCGACCCCCGCCTGGAAGCGCGTGTCCACGCCGAGCTCGGTCATCAGGGCGGCGACGCGACGGCGGACGGTGCGCAGGCCGATGCCGAGCTTGCGGGCGATCACCTCGTCGGTCGAGCCGGCCATCAGCTGCTCCAGCAGGAACTGCCGCCCGTCCGGACTCACCTTGCCCGCCTCGACCTCGCGCATCGGGGCGGCGCGGGCCCACAGCGACTCGAACCACATGGTCAGCGCGGCGACGATCGAGCGCTGCCGGACGTGCACCCGCGGATCGTCGGTGAAGCCGATCGGCTCGGGGAGCACCGCATGGGTGTCGCCGAAGATGAACATCCGCGTGGGCACCTCCGAGAGGATCCGCACCTGCTCGCCCAGGGACGCGCGCACCCGGAGGGCGTCGGGTGCCTCGGTCAGGGCGCGCGCCGGGTAGATCGCGCGGGAGCGACGCCCCGTGGACATCGCCTCGCCGAGCATCTCGCTGACCCTCGACTCGCGCGGCATCGCCCAGGCGTCCGGCCGCAGCCACAGCATGTCGCCGCGGCTGGTGCGCATCATGACCTGCAGGAGCTCGAACGGGTCGCCGCCGGAGCTGAGCTCGCCGTCGAGCGGCTGGACGTCGGAGACGTGGTGCCGCTCAGGACGGGCGGCGGCGGCGACGAGGTGGGGCACCGCGAGGGAGAGCTCGGCCAGCTTGCCGGCCGACGACGCGGCCGTTCGCGCCTCGCGCAGCACCAGCTCGGAGACCGCCTCCGCGAGGGACGGCACGACGACGCGGTCGTCGGCCACCACGACGAGACCGCGCTCGATGAGCGGGGCGAGGTCGCGCAACAGCTGGTCGGGCCGCGCCTGCACCACCTGCGCGACACCGGCGACCGTGTGACCGGAGACCGGCGCCACCCGGAAGTAGAGCTGCTCGGCACGACGCTCGAGACCGAGCGCGACGAGGACGGAGGACGGGTCACCGGGCATGGTGGCAGTTTAGTGCCAACGGCAGTTTGGACCCGCGTGGCACGGACCGGCCAACACATACTTGACACGCTGGCCGCCGCGGGGGTGTGCGGCCGCACCGCTCCTCGGAGCAAGGCGTCGGAGCCGCCACGGGGGACGGCTCCGGCGCCCACCGATGCCCGCCTTGTGGACGATCTGTGGATGTTGCGTCGACTACTGGTGGCCGTCCCGTTGCCCTTTCGCGGACGAGGGGGCCCCATCGGCTCGCGCGCGCCAGACGTACGACGGGGTCCTCGAGAGGCCGCGTCGGCGTCGCCCGACGGCCGCCGAGTGGCGCGCGTCGGTGGCCCCGCCGTGCCACCGATAGCCTTGCCACATGGCACGAAGTGGACGTCAAGGCGGCGGCGAACCGGTCGACTGGGTGACGCGTGCGGCGGACGACGCCGTACGCCACGCCGGCGAGGGCAACCTGGTGACCGTGGCGTCCGGCGCCTCCCCCAGCGGGCCCATCCACCTGGGCAACCTCCGCGAGTTCATCACCCCGCACTTCGTCGCCGAGGAGCTGAGGCGTCGCGGCGTCCCGGTGCGCCACCTGCACTCGTGGGACGACTTCGACCGGTTCCGCAAGGTGCCGGCCGGTGTGCCTGCGGAGTGGGCCGACCACATCGGCCGGCCGCTGACCTCGGTGCCCGACCCGTGGGAGTGCCACGACAGCTGGGCCGCGCACTTCAAGGCACCGTTGCAGGCGGCGCTGCGCGACCTCGGGGTCGAGATGGAGGAGATCTCCCAGACGCAGATGTACACCTCCGGCGCCTACCGCGAGCAGGTCCTGGAGGCGGTCTCGCGCCGCGACGAGATCGAGGCGGTGCTCGCCCGGCACCGCACCAAGAAGGTCACCGCCGGCGAGGACGCCACCGCACAGGAGGCCGCCGACCTCGCCGACTCCGTCGCCAACGAGGACAGCGAGCCGGCCGGTGCCGGCTCGGGCTCCGACTCCGGCTCCGGCTCCGAGGTGATCGCCCGCTTCCCCTACCGCCCCTACTGCCGCCAGTGCGGTCGCGACACCGTCACCACGACGGCCTACGACGACGCCACCACGACGCTGTCCTACTCCTGCTCCTCCTGCGGCTTCGAGGGCACGACCGACCTGTCCACCGACACCGACGGCAAGCTGGTGTGGAAGGTCGACTGGCCGATGCGCTGGGCGTTCGAGAAGGTCGACTTCGAGCCCGCCGGCCGCGACCACATGACGCCCGGCTCGTCCTACACCGTCGGCACGGAGCTCGTGTCCTCCATCTTCGACTGGCGCGCGCCGGCCCGGGTGATCTACGCGTTCGTCGGCTTCGCCGGAGTGCAGAAGATGTCGTCGTCGGCCGGTGGCGTGCCGACCGCGACCGACGCGCTGCGCATCCTCGAGGCACCGATGCTGCGCTGGCTCTACGTCCGCCGCGCGCCGACGCAGGCCTTCGACATCGACTTCGGCGCGTCCGTCGTCCGGCTCTACGACGAGTGGGACGCGCTCGGCCGCAAGGCCGCCGACCCCGCCAAGGCCGACGTCGCGACCCTGGCGTGGCACCGCGCCTCCGAGACGGCGTCCGCCGGGCGCCTGCCCACCCCCGCCGTCGTGGTCCCCTTCCGCACCCTGTCCTCGGTCGCCGACGTCACCGCCGGGTCGGCCGAGCTCATCTCGCGCATCATCGAGTCCTCCGGCTACCCGCACGAGTCGGTCGCCGACCTCGAGCCCCGGCTGACCAAGGCCATGCAGTGGACGCGCGAGCACGTGCCCGCCGACGAGCGCACCACCGTCCGCGAGACGCCCGACACCGAGCGCCTCGGCTCGCTGACCGAGGACGAGCAGCTGTGGCTGCGGATCTTCCTCGACCGGCTGCCCGACGACGGCGACCTCGAGGCGGTCACCTCGGTGGTCTACGGCGTGCCCAAGGTCGCCCGGGGCCTGGGCTTCGACGACACCCCCACCGACCAGGTCAAGGCCGACCAGAAGGACTTCTTCCGCCTCCTCTACAACCTCCTGGTCGACGCCGACCGCGGCCCCCGCCTGCCCACCCTCGTCCTCGCCCTCGGCCCCGCCAAGGTGCGGCAGCTGCTCGGCGCCTGACTCGCGTGCGCCGGTCGCCGGCACGGCTCGAGCGGTGACTTCCCCGCTCAACCCCACGGATCCGGGTGTCCTAGCGGGGACCAGGCATGCTGAGTGCCGGCACCAGGACGTACGCCCTCCACAGGTGACGCGTTCGGCCGCCCGTCCACAGGCACGGCCCGGGTGCGGTGGCGTGAGCGGTCGCGTCGGCCCATCGTCACCGCATGCGAGATTCGTTGCGAGCACGTGCCCGACGTCAGGACGGGCTGTTCACCCGCCAGCAGGCGCTCCGGGCGGGCTACACCCGGCGTGAGATCGACGCGGCCGTCCGTCCCAACGGTCCGTGGATCGCGGTCCGGACCGGCGTCTACTGCGAGAGGCTGCTGGTCGAGGACGCAGACCAGCGGCTGCGCTGGATGTTCAAGGACCGGGCGGCGCTGCTCGTTGCGCGCCGGCAGGCGGTCCTGAGCCACGACTCCGCGGCGCGTTTCCTCGAGATCGACACGCTCGCGCCGCCGATCCCCGCCACCCACCTCACCCACACGGGCGCGCGCGGCAACCGCACCAACAGCGGGATCGTCCGGCACCGCGACCTCCTGCCGCTGTGCGTCGAGGTGGTGGACGGCCTGCTGGTGACGTCGTACGCCCGCACCGCCATCGACATCGGCCGGCTGCACGGCTTCCTGCCGGGACTGGTTGCCGTCGACGCGGTCCGCGGGAAGGGCGTGCCGCTCGCCGACCTGGCGGCAGAGCTCGCGCGGATGGGCAACCACCCCCACATCGCGCGCGCCCGTGCGGCCGTCGCCGCCTCTGACGCAGGGGCGGAGAGCGTCCTGGAGACCCTCGGCCGCCAGCTGGTCCGCGAGCTCGAGATCGGTGAGGTCGAGACGCAGTTCGCCGTCGGGCTGGCCGACGGGCGAGTCGTCTGGTGCGACATCCGGGTAGGACGCCACATCTTCGAGTGCCACGGCATGCTCAAGCTCGTCCCGGTCGAGCGGGGCGGCGTCGCGACACAACCCGCCGAGCAGGTGCTGTGGAAGGAGAGGGCGCGACAGGTCGCGATCAGCGCGGAGGGCCTCGGCGTGTCCAGCATCGTGTGGGCGGACTGCCTCGGCCAGGCGCGCGACCGCGCGCTTGCCAGGCTCCGGCGGGAGTACGCCGTCACCGAGGCGCGGTTCGGCCGGGAGCTCCCGCCCCACCTGCGCCGGTTTGCCGACGACCACCCCCGGCGGCGCGACGGTGCCCTGTGGACCACGGCGAGCCACGCGGCCTGACCGCGCGCCCGGCACCGCTGGGACACCCGCGTCCCCGCTGGACACGTCGGATCCGACGTGTTGAGCGGGGACGAGCCCGCTTGAGCCAAGGGGGAAGCCTGCCCAAGGGGGAAGCCTGCCCGAGGGGGGAAGCCTGGGCGGGGGCGATGCCCGAGGGCGAGGGCCAGCCCGAGGCAGAGGCCCCGCCCGGGCGGGGGCGGGGGCGGTCCTAGGGTTGCCCCATGACCTCCGGACCCTTCGGCGGCGACCTGATGGCCGGTCCCCCGCCCACCCACCTCCCCGCCGACCCCGCCGACGCCGAGCTCGCGGGCGGCGACGCCCCGGCGGCCGTCGTACGCCGTCACCCGGCGTCGCCGACCGCGTGGGCCGCCCTGGCCCAGCAGGCCCGCGACGCCGGCGCCGACGACGTCACGGTCTACGCCTACGCCCGCGTCGGCTACCACCGCTCGCTCGACCAGCTGCGCCGCAACGGCTGGAAGGGCCACGGGCCGGTGCCGTGGGAGCACGAGCCCAACCGCGGGTTCCTCCGCTCCCTCGCCCTCCTCGCCCTGGCCGCGCGCGCCATCGGCGAGACCGAGGAGTGGGAGCGCTGCGCGACGTTCCTCCGTGACTCCAGCCCGGCAGCGGCCGACGAGCTCCTCTGAGGGCGAGGTCGTGGCCACGGGCCGGCTGACCGACCCGCCGGGCGTGGTCTTCGATCTCGACGGCACCCTCATCGACTCCGAGCCCTCGTGGGCGCGCGGGTTCTCACTCGGCCTCGCGCAGGTGCTCGAGGCGCACGGCCACGGCACCCACGACCTCCGCCCGGAGGACATGGCACGGTTCCAGGGCGGCCGGGTGCCCGACACCGTCGCCGCGACCCTGGCCGACCTCGGACTCGATGCGGCGCTCGACGCCGGCGAGACCCGTCAGGTCGTCCAGGCGGTGATCGACTGGGTCTGCGCCGACGTCGCCGCCGCCCCCGTCCCGATCCCGGAGGCCGTCGAGCTGGCCCACGCGCTGCATCGGCGCGGCATTCGGCTCGCCGTGGCGTCGTCGTCGGCGCTGCCGTTCATCGACGCGGCGCTCGAGGTGCTCGGGCTGCGCGAGGCGATCCCGGTCCGCACCTCGGCCATCGACCTCCCCCGGGGCAAGCCCGACCCCCTCGTCTACGTCCTCACGCTGCACGAGATGGGGCTGCCGGCCTCACGGGTGGTCGCCATCGAGGACTCACCGGTGGGCGTGGAGTCGGCGGTCCGCGCCGGCCTGCGGTGCGTGTGGTTCATGCCGGGAGCACCGGACGCCGAGCGCGCCGACCGGGTGCGTGCCCTGAAGGCCGCGGACACGGGGTCAGGGACGCTCGCCGCGCAGGTCGACGCCCTCGTCGCCCCGGTGCCGCACCTGCGCGCCGACGACGTGCTGCGGATGATCGGGGCCGACGCCCGCTGAGCCGGGCGGACCCCACTCAGTGCCTCAGCGGCCGAGCGCCGTGCCGGCGGAGCGCAGGTTCTCGCAGGCCTCGACGACGCGCGCGGCCATCCCGGCCTCGGCGGCCTTGCCCCAGGCGCGGGGGTCGTAGGCCTTCTTGTTGCCGACCTCGCCGTCGACCTTGAGCACGCCGTCGTAGTTGCTGAACATGTGCCCCGCCACCGGGCGGGTGAAGGCGTACTGGGTGTCGGTGTCGACGTTCATCTTCACCACGCCGAAGTCGACGGCGTCGCTGATCTCCTGCGCGGTCGAGCCCGAGCCGCCGTGGAAGACCAGGTCGAACGGGCGGGCGTCGGCGCCGAGGCCGAGCTCGGACGCGGCGGCCTCCTGGGCGGACTTGAGGATCTCCGGGCGCAGCTTGACGTTGCCCGGCTTGTAGACGCCGTGCACGTTGCCGAACGTCAGCGCCGTCAGGTAGCGGCCCCGCTCGCCGGAGCCGAGGGCCTTGATCGTGGCGATGGCGTCCTCGGGCGTGGTGTAGAGCTGGTCGTTGATCTCGTTGGCGACACCGTCCTCCTCGCCGCCGACGACGCCGACCTCGATCTCGAGGATGATGTGGGCCGCCGCGCACTTGGCGAGGAGCTCCTCGGCGATCCGGAGGTTGTCCTCCAGCGGCACCGCGGAGCCGTCCCACATGTGCGACTGGAACAGCGGCGCCTCGCCGCGGGCGACGCGCTCGGCGGAGATGTCGAGCAGCGGGCGGACGAAGCCGTCGAGCTTGCCCTCGGGGCAGTGGTCGGTGTGCAGCGCGATGTTGACCGGGTAGTTCTTCGCGACCTCGGCGGCGTAGGCCGCGAACGCCACCGAGCCGGTGACCATGTCCTTGACCGACGGGCCGGAGAGGTACTCCGCGCCGCCGGTCGAGACCTGGATGATGCCGTCGGAGCCGGCGTCGGCGAAGCCCTTGAGTGCGGCGTTGAGCGTCTGCGAGGACGAGACGTTGATGGCCGGGTAGGCGAAGGACCTCTCCTTCGCGGCATCCAGCATCTGGGCGTACACCTCGGGCGTGGCGATGGGCATCTGGAGATCTCCTCTGAAGCGGTCAGGCAGGCCTCTCCAACCCTAGTGGCTACCCGCGAGTCCGATCCGGGCCGACCGGTCGTCTCACCTCGTGACGACCGGCCCGGGCCGATCGGCTCCACCCCCACGGGGACTGGTCGGCGGCCGGGGCCCCGACCTAGGTTTGACGCCGGACCGGCTCGCCAGACCTTGGGAGGGGACGGGTCCGGGGTGTCGTGGGGACATCCCGGGCCCGGGTCCGCCCCACCGCGCCCGACCCGGCGGCAGGCGGGTCACCCGCGCCAGGCGTCGTCGCCGGCGAGGTCGGCGTACTCCCGCACCCAGCTGTGCATCGCGATGGCGGCGGCCGCGCTGGCGTTGATCGAGCGGGTCGAGCCGAACTGGGCGATGGAGAAGGTGCCGTCGCACACCTCGCGCGCCGCCTCGGACAGCCCTGGCCCCTCCTGGCCGAACAGGAAGCACACCCGTCGGGGCAGCTCCATCGTCTCGAGGTGGAGCGAGCCCGGCAGGTTGTCGATGCCCAGCAGCCGCACCGGTCCGCCGCGCTCGGCGGGGAGGGAGTGCAGGTAGGCCGCGAGGCTCTCCGCGTCGGGGTGGTGCCGCACGTGCTGGTAGCGGTCGGTCACCATCGCACCGCGCCGGTTCCAGCGACGGTTGCCGACGATGTGGACCTCGGCGGCGAGGAACGCGTTGGCGGTGCGCACGATCGTGCCGATGTTGAAGTCGTGCTGCCAGTTCTCGATGGCGACGTGGAAGTCATGCCGCCGGGTGTCGAGGTCGGCGACGATCGCCTCGAGGGTCCAGTAGCGGTAGCGGTCGACCACGTTGCGGCGATCGCCGTCGCGGAGCAGGTCGGGGTCCCACTGCTCCCCCTCGGGCCACGGCCCCTCCCACGGACCCACCCCGACCTCGGGCGGACCGTGCGGCATCGGGTCGTACGGCGCCCGCTCGTGCGCCCGGTCCTCGTCCTGCATGGCAGCACCCTAGGCAGCGACGCCGAAGCCGGAGGCCGCGGACCCCGTGGCTAGGGTGACGCGGGTGAGCGCGTTGTGGGACCTGCAGTCCATCCTGTCCTCGGGGTCGTCCTGGGACCTGTCCGCGGGCGTCCAGCCGATGCTGCTCGGCATCGACTGGATGGACCCCAACTGGCTGCTCGAGCGCTTCGGCACCGCGCTGTTCTGGATCAGCCTGCTGATCGTCTTCGTCGAGTGCGGGCTGTTCTTCCCGATCCTGCCCGGCGACACGCTCCTGTTCGCCCTCGGCCTCTTCATCGCCACCGGCCAGCTCGACCTGTTCCCGGGTGGTACGGGCGTCGAGCTGCTCATCGCCGTGCTCGCCCTGACCCTCGCGGCCTTCCTGGGCAATGTGGTGGGCTACGAGATCGGCCGCGCCATCGGTCCCCCGCTCTACGAGCGCGACGGCCGGATCATCAAGCGCAAGTACTTCGACCAGACGACCGCGTTCTTCGACCGCCACGGCAACAAGGCCCTGGTCATCGGCCGCTTCGTGCCCTTCGTGCGCACCTACATCACCGTCGTGGCCGGCGTGACGCGGATGGACCGGGGCCGCTTCTTCGTGTGGAGCCTCGTCGGCGCTGTCCTGTGGGTCGTGTCGATCTGCCTGCTCGGGTTCTTCCTCGGCGACGCGTTCCCGGCGCTCGGCGAGAGCATCGACAAGCTGATCATCGCGATCCTGGCGTTCTCGCTGGTCCCGGTCGCCTACGAATGGTGGCGCCACAAGCGCACCAACGCCCCCGGTGCCGAGATCGGCCCGCAGGACGGCGGGCCCGACCGCGACATCACCGGCCGCGACCTCGACTGACCACCCTCCCGGCGGGGACGGTCGGACGGCGTCAGCCACGGGCCGCGTCGAGGTCGGCGCGGGTCAGCACCGACCGGACCTCGAGCCCGACGTCGGCCAGGGGGTTCTCCCCCGCAGGCGAGCGGTCGATCGCGCAGACGACGACCTCCACGACCGCGCCGAGCTCGCGCAGCGCGTGGGTGGCGTCGCGGACCGCGCCTCCGGTCGTGATCACGTCCTCGATGATCGTCACCCGGCGACCGGCGACGTCCGGGCCCTCGGCGAGCTTGGCCGTGCCGTACTCCTTGGCCTGCTTGCGCACGAACAGCGCCGGCAGGCCGGTCCTGGCCGACACCATCGTGGCGATGGGGATGCCGCCGAGCTCGAGGCCGCCGAGGAGCTCGGTGCCCTCCGGCAGCAGGTCGGCGACCCGCGCGGCCACCCGCTCGAGGAGGGCCGGCTGCGCCTCGAAGAGGTACTTGTCGAAGTAGGTGTCGGCCACCTGCCCCGAGCGGAGGGTGAACTGCCCGGTGAGGCGGCAGGCCGCGTCGATGTCGGCGGCGAGGGCGGCGTCGGGGGTCGCGTCCGGGTTCATGGGTCGCATCCTCGCAAAGGGTCGTCGTCGTCCGAGCGCAGGCTCCCCCCCGGGGGTCGGGGGGAGCCTGCGGGTCTGGGTGTCCCGTGGTCACCGGCGGACGCGGAACACCTTCCGCACCGGCGTGGGGTCGGTGACACCGGCCACCGTGGCCCGGACCAGGAGCACGTGCTTGGTCCCGCGCGCCGACGCCTTGAGCTTGCCCGTGCGCACCCGGTGGGTCTTCTTGCACGACGTCCAGGCGCCCTTGTCGAGCTTGCAGGAGAACCGGGCACCGGCGTGGGGCGAGGACAGCTTGAACGTCGCGACGGCCCCGCGGCGGACCGTGCGTGCGCCCCTCACCTTCCCCGTCGTCGGGGCCACCTGCCAGGTCTGCGTGCCGGGGGTCGCATCGGCGTTGCCGTGGCGGTCGTGGGCGCGCACCTGCCACGTGTAGGTGCCGGGCGTGAGCCCGGCGTACTTCGTCGGAGAGGTGCAGGCGCGCCAGTCGTGGGCCTGGGAGGGACCGGTCAGCGCGCACTGGCTCAAGCCCTCTGGGCTGCCGAAGCCGAAGGAGGCGTCCGAGCCGTCGATCGTGCCGGCCGAGAACGACGTCTCGGGCGGCGTCGCGTCCAGCAGCCAGGTGTGCTGGGCTCCCCTGCGGTCGTACTCGCCGTGCAGGTCGATGGCACGCACCGTGAACTCGTACTGGGCGTCGGCGAGGCCCGAGTAGACGACGGGCGAGCTGCACGGCTCGTAGTAGTCGGAGCCCCGGTTGTTGGTCCGGAGACGGCACTCGAAGGTGCCGGGCTCGGAGGAGGCGAAGGTGAAGACGGCGTCGCGAGAGGTCGTCCGCGCGGTGGTGGCCAGCGTGGTCACGGGGTGGACGTCGTCGACGCCGATGTTGAACTGGCGTGAGGCCGGGGTGGGGTCGACACCCCCCGCGCCCACGGCCCGGACGCGGAACAGGTAGTCACCCACGGCGAGGTCGGCGTACTGGATGCTCCGGGGATAGGTGCACGCCGTCCACGAGGCCGGCTCGGTCGGTGCGGTCAGGCTGCACTCGAAGGTCGCCGCAGGGTCGGAGGAGTGGAAGGTGAAGTCCGCCAGGTGGGCCGTGTGGGACCACGTGTAGGTCACGAGCGTGGTCTCGGGCGCGGCGGCGGCGCTCGCCGGGGGCGCGGCGAGCACGCTGCCGGCGAGCGCGGCCGACGCGGTCATGGCCAGCACGGCCTTCACGGTGCTGCGGACGGTCATGGGTCCTCCTGCTGTCGTGGATGGAACGGGTGGGGTGGCGCCGCGACGGGGCGGTGCGGTCGTGCTGTCGTGCGCGGCGGTCACCGCACTCGCCTCGCGGACGACTTCGCGGAGGCCGCCTCGAGGCCGGGGCCCCTGACGGTCACCTTGATCGCGATCCGGGTCCCCCGGTCGCGTCGCACCACCCGGTAGGTCTTCTTCGTGGCTCCCTTGATCACCCGGCCGTTGCGGAGCCAGGTGTAGCGGACCTTCGCGGGCTTGGGCGACCAGGTGCCGGCAGTGGCCGTGAGCCTCCTGCCCACCCGGGCCTTGCCCTGGAGCACGGGCTTGGCCTTCAGCCGGAACGATCCCGTTGCGCCCTCCGAGGGCGGCGGTGGGGGCGGCTGGGTCGGGGGCGGGGTCGTGGTGGGCAGCGGCGGCGGGTCGATCGCGGCCGGCGACCACGACGGCTCCGAGCCGGGACCGATCAGGCTCATGCCGCTCGCCTCGCACGTGGGCGCGGGGGTCACCACCCAGATCCCCTCGGTGGCGCCGACGGCGAACGCGGCACCGTCGGGGGACCAGCTCGGGTCGTGGAGCTGGGCGTCGGTGGGGCTCGCGCCGGGCGCGCCCGAGCAGCGGGGCGTCGGGTCCGGGAGCGTGGCGATGGCGCCGGTGCGCGGGTCGCCGGTGACGGCGTACCAGATCATCTCGGTGTCGGGACCGTAGCTGCGGATGGCCGCCAGGCGCGCGCCGTCGCGGCTGAGCGCGGCGTCGCCGAGGTCGGTGCTCGACGAGAAGATGTCACCGTCGTCGAACCAGTGCTGGCTGCCGCCGGCCTGGTCCTGCAGCTTGACCTGGGACCCGTAGCCGCCATGGACCATGAGTCGGCTGTTGCTGACCCACGACGGCTCCCGCTCGTACGACGTCATCTCCGGGCCGGTGAGCCCGGTGGCGGCCGTCACCCCGGTCACCGTGCGGGCTCCGCAGGAGACCCCGATCGGGCAGGTGTAGCTGGCCATCGTGTAGGCGATCCTGGTGCCGTCGGGGGAGATCGCGACGTCGACCGGCGGCCCGTCGACGGGCGCGCCCACCGAGTTGAGCATGGCGGGCGGGTCGATGCGGTTGAGGACCACGCCGTTCTGCTGCAGGCGCAGGATCTCGGTGCCCTTCCCTGCGGCGAGGACGCCCGCGTCGGACATGGTCGGCGACACGTAGGGGTGGTCGGCGGTGCCGTCGCGGGTCACCTGGTGCAGGCCGGTGCCGTCGGCGCGGACGAGCCAGATGTTGGCGTCGCGCACGAAGGCGATGGTGCCGCCCGGGACCGCGGCGTGCGCGGCCGTCAGCGACGTCAGCGGCAGGGTGAGCGTCCCCGCCGCGAGGATCAGTGGGGCGGCCGCGGCCGCCAGTCGGATGCGCATGTGTCTCCTCGGGTCTGGTCGACCCATCCCACCTGCGCGGCCGCGGACGCACATCCGCCCACGGGCGCGATCACCTCGTCCGCGAGGATGAGCGTCGTTCAGCCCGGACGCGGCAGACGCGCGAGGCGACGCTGCCAGGCGGCGATCGCGGCGGGCGTCGATCCGGCACCGAGCACCGCGCGGGCACCGGCCAGCCGCCGGTCGGCCGACCGGCGGGACAGGTGGAGCCGCGCGGCGGCCGCGCCCAGCGACTCGCCCCCGGCGAGCAGGGCGAGCAGCGCGTGCTGCTCCTGGGTGAGCACGGCGCCGGGCGCGACCCGGTGGTCGAGGTGCCCCAGGCGACGCAGGTCGTCGCACAGCCGGTCGACGACGGGCCGGTCGGCGGTCGCCTCGACCAGCAGGCCCTGGCCCGCCACCGCGCTGAGCACGGCGTCGACGGCGGCGGCCTCGTCGTCGACCGTCAGCTCGAGCACGTCGCCCGCGCGCGGCTCGGTGGTGACCGACCAGCCCAGCGCCGCGAGCTCGCCGCGTGCGTCCTCGACCGCGTCCGGACCGGCCTCGACGACGACCAGCGGCTTCACGTCGAGCCGGTCAGGATCGCGACGAGGTGGCTCCGGTTGTCGGCGCCGAGCTTCCTCCGGGCGCTGGCGAGGTGGGTCTGGACGGTGCGGTGGGCCAGGGCGAGGCGGGTGGCGATCTCCCGGTCGGTCAGGCCCTCCGCGACGAGGTCGACGACCTCCTGCTCGCGGGCGCTCAGCAGGGCACCCTCGGCGGTGCGTCGGGCCCCCTGGTGGACGCCGGCGGCACGGAGGGACCTCTCGCACCGGGCGACCAACGGCGCCAGTCCGTCCTCCCGGGCGGCGGTGAGGACGGCACGCAGCTCGGCCTCGGCCGAGCCCGTGTCCCCGCCCAGCCGCGTGGCCTCCGCCGCCGCCCAGCGACACATCCAGACCGCGGACCGCCGCTGGCCGTGCAGCTCACCGGCTCGGTCGAAGTGGCCGCGGGCGGCGTCGTACTGCTGGGAGCGGAGCGCGTCGATCCCGTCGAGCTCCGGCCCCGTCCCGGCGAACAGGCCGCCCGCCAGCGACTCGGGGCGCGGCGGAGGGGGGAGCCCACCGTCGTACGCCGCCCACGCGACGACCGGCGCCGCGCCGGTGATGGCATAGGTGTCGTTGCCGCCGGCCGAGGTGAAGGGCTCCCACTCGGCGACGGCCCGCTCGGGCTGCCCGCCCAGCGCGAACGCGTGGAGGCGCACGCCGTGGTGGTTGGACAGGTGGCTGACCCGGTCCTTGAGCGCGTCGGCGGCGGCGAGCGCCTCCCGGGTGTGCCCCAGCTCGGCCTGGGCGAAGCCGATGGTGGAGATGACGTCGTAGCGGTCGCCGGGGGCGAGCGCCTCGGCGAGCATCCTGGAGCCCTCCTCGACCACGGACGCCAGGTCTCCGCGGTAGAGCGCGACCACCAGCCCCGTCACGGCCGAGTTGTGCGCCTTCTTGAGCAGCCGCAGCTCGCGGGCCCGGCGCTGGTGGCGATCGACCTGCGCCAGGGCCTCGTCGAGGTCGCCGGCCGCGGTCAGCGAGATCGTGTAGTTGAGCAGGACGCTGAGCTCGCGGTAGGCGTCGCCCTCCGCCCGGGCCTCGACCAGCGACTCCTCGAAGAGCTCGCGCCATCCCGGCTCCTCGAGGTCTGCCAGCGCGGACGCCGCCATGCCCTTGGCGCCGGCCGAGCTGGTCCCCGACCGCGCGGCGAGGTCGATCGCCTCGCGGGCCAGCGCCAGCGCGGCACGCGCGTCGTTGTCCATGATCAGCGCCGCCGCCGCCTCCCGGTTGAGCAGCTGCGCCTCCTCCCGGGACCCGGGCCGCGCCAGGGCACGACCGGCGGCGATCTCGACCGGGTAGCGGTCCCAGTCGCCGATCTGGAACGCCTGCGTCGCCCTCGCCAGGGCGAGCGCGGCGCCGTGGGGGCCGGCGACCTCGAGGCCCTCGAGGAGCTGGCCGGCACGCTCGGGCTCGGCGGCGGTGCACGCGGCCTCCGCGGCCCGGATCCGCAGCTCGGTCGCGTCGTCCCCGTCGGCCGACTCGGCGGCGGTGACGAGGTGGCGCCACCTCTCCCCGGGGGTGGCTGACTGCTCCACCGCACGCAGGGCGGCGGCGTGGGCCTCGCCCCGGTCGCCGGCGGCGAGCAGGTGGTGCGCGACATCACCGGGGTGGTCGCTCAGCCGGGCGAGCGTGCGGTGGCACCGCACCCGCCGCTCCGACGACACCAGGTCGCCGATGACCTCGCCGATGAGGGCGTGCCGGATCCGGGCGCCGCCGTCGGCATCGACGACCACGAGCCCGGAGTCGAGGAGGCCCGGCACGTCGGGCACGTCGGTGGCCGGAACCGGCCGTCCCGCCAGCGCCAGCAGCGCGACCCCCTCCAGCTGCGCCTCCGGCAGGTCACGGCACCGCGCCAGCAGCGCGAGCTCCAGGCTGGCCGTCCCCCCGTCCACGCCGAGCTCCTCGATGAACAGCGGGTTGCCGCCGCTGCGCTCCACCAGCTCGTCGACCTCGGCGTCGGTGAGGCCGCCGCGGACCGCCGCGACCAGGGCCCGGGCGGCGTCGCGTCCCAAGGGCTCGAGGTCGAGCCGGGCGGCGCCCGCCTTGTCGAGCCGCGTCACGACCTGGGCGGCCGCCGGGTCGCCGCGCCGCGCGGTGACGACGAGCCGGACCCGGCCGACCAGCTGCTCCAGCACCTCCAAGGTCGCGGGGTCGGCCCACTGGGCGTCCTCGACGACCAGCACCGAGGACCCCATGGCGGCCTCGATCGCCGTCGCGACGTAGTCGGGGTCGCCGGTCCAGGTCTCGTCGGGCAGCTCGGGGAGCGCCCGTCGCAGGGACAGGAACGGCAGCCACGCCAAGGTGCCGAGGGCCCCGCCGACGCGGTGGGGCGTGGCGGCGAGGGCACGGGCGGTGAGCGCGGTCTTCCCCACCCCGGCCTCGCCGTGGACGAGCAGCGCACCCTCGGGTCCACCGAGCAGCTCGGCGAACGACTCCAGCTCGGTTGCTCTCCCCAGGAGCTCCCTCATGGCGAGCAGGCTAGCGGCGGGCCGCGCCGGACGTGGCGCAATTGCACGATGCGCCGCTCACCCGCCCCGGCGAGGGTGGTGTCGACACACCGAGGGGGACTCCATGACCATCACCGCCATCGACCGACGCCGCGAATCACCACCCGGGTGGGGCGCTGTGCTCTCACCGCGCGAGACCGAGGTCCTGCGCCTCATCGCGCAGGGGCGGACCAACGCCGAGATCGCCGCCGACCTGTTCATCTCCGTCCCGACGGTCAAGACGCACGTGGCTCAGCTGCTGCGCAAGGTCCGAGCGCGCGACCGGGTCGCGCTCGTGGTCGCGGCCTACACGACCGGCTTCGTGACGCCGGCGGCCGCCCGGCCGCGCCTGCGGTGCACGGCGCAGCGCGGGCACACCCCCCGACGCTGACGCACGCCGGCCCCGACAGGCCACCTGCCTGCGCGGCGCGTCGCGCCCCACGCCGCACCCGGGGTCGCCGCTAGCGTCGGGGCATGATCGCCCGCCGACTCGCCTCCGTCCCGCCGACCGTGTTCAGCGAGATGTCGGCGCTCGCGGTGCGCACCGGTGCGCTCAACCTCGGCCAGGGGTTCCCCGACGTCGACGGTCCGGCCTCGGTCATCGCCGCGGCCCAGGAGGCGCTGCGGTCGGGCGCCAACCAGTACGCCCCCGGGATCGGCGTGCCCGAGCTCCGGGCCGCGATCGCGCGGCACCAGCAGCGCCACTACGGACTCGACATCGACCCCGACCGGGAGGTCGTCGTGACGACGGGGTGCACCGAGGCGATCGCCGCCACGCTGCTGGCGCTCGTCGACCCGGGCGACGAGGTCGTCGTGCTGGAGCCCTACTACGACTCCTACGTCGCCGTGCTGGAGATGTGCGGTGCGCGGCGGCGACCGGTGACCCTCCGGGCTCCGGACTTCCGGCCCGACCTCGACGAGCTGCGGGCCGCGATCACCCGCGACACCCGGCTGGTGCTGCTCAACACCCCGCACAACCCCACCGGCACGGTCCTCACCCGCGAGGAGCTGCAGGTGGTCGCCGACCTGGCCGTCGAGCACGACGTGATCGTGGTGACCGACGAGGTCTACGAGCACCTGGTCTTCGACGACGCCCGATCCGCCGAGGGGCACGTGCCGATCTCGACCCTGCCCGGCATGGGGGAGCGCACCCTGACGCTGTCGAGCGTGGGGAAGTCCTACAGCCTCACCGGCTGGAAGGTCGGCTGGGCCACCGGCCCCGCCCACCTGGTGCAGGCCGTGCTGGCCGCCAAGCAGTGGCTCACCTTCACCTCCGGCGCGCCCCTCCAGCCCGCCGTCGCCCACGCGCTCGACCACGAGCCCGACTGGCCGCGCGAGCTCGCCCGAGACCTGCAACGTCGCCGCGACCTGCTCTGCGACGGGCTCACCGCGGCCGGGCTGGCGCCGCGGGTGCCCGAGGGCACCTACTTCGCCACGACCGACGTGAGCCACCTCGGCTGGCCGGACGGGCGGGCCCTCTGCCTCGCGCTGCCCGAGCTCGCCGGCGTCGTCGCGATCCCGGCGCAGGCGTTCTACGACGACGCCGAGGCGGGACGCCAGCTGGTGCGCTGGGCGTTCTGCAAGCAGCCCGACGTGATCAGCGAGGGCGTACGCCGGCTCGCGGCCGCCGACCTGTCGCGCTGACGCCGCTCAGCGACCCGGGTAGTCCCGCGGCGGGTGCTCGGAGCCGTCCGAGCCCTCGTCGCCCGGCCGCTGGCCGTAGGGGTCGCCCTGACCGCCCTGGCCGTAGGGGTCGCTGCTCGGCGGCGGGTACTGCGGGGACTGCTGGCCGGGCTGGCCGTAGGGGCTCGGCGGCGTCGAGCCGCTGCCGTACTGGCCGCCCCCGTACTGGCCGTAGCCGGGGTACTGCTGGTCGTAGCCACCGGGCCCGCCGGGGTGGGACGGGGTCCCGGCGAACCAGTCGCCGGCCCCGCCGACGAAGAGCAGCACGATCGTGGCGGCCGCGGCGACGAGGGTGACGACAGAGCCACCGCTGGAGACGCCCAGCAGCGACAGGAGGGCCACGACCGCGCTCGAGATCACGAGCAGGATGCGGGCGACGTTGGAGCGCCGCAGCACCAGCACGGCGAGCACGACGGCGATGATCGCCCACACGAGCAGGCCCACGATGACGGCCACCAGCACACCCACGGCCGTGTCGGCGTCGATGTTGGCGTCCTGGAACTCCGGGACCCGCTCCATCTCGTTGATGACCTCGTCGCGCGCGACCAGGAGGGCGAGCCCGGTGAAGCCGAAGAGCAGGGCGCTGAGGGTGGAGAAGACGATGGTGATCCAGGCCGCCGCGGTGACGGTGCCGGGGCGCCGATCGGCCGGCGGCTGTCCGTAGGACGGCTGCTGGCCGTAGGGGCTCTGGCCGTAGGACGGCTGCTGGCCGTAGGGGTCCTGGCCGTAGGGCTGGTGCGTGGGTCCCGGGTCGCTCATGGCTCTATCTCACCACGTTCGGGCGGCGAGGGGCCGCGGAGCGCCTCGGTCAGCGCGCCCCGGGGGAGAACCAGCGCCGCACCTCGACGCGTCGCAGGCACACCACCGTCGCCACGGCGGCGGCCGCCGGGACCAGGACGAGCGGCGTCGCGAGCACGAGGGCGAGGCAGGCGCCGGCGCTGAAGGAGGCACTGACGATCAGTCCGCGACGGGCCCAGGCGCGGCGAGCCATCGCGAACCCCGCCAGCACGAGTGACGCGGAGGACCAGACGACGAGCACACCGGCCAGCGCGAGCATCGACGAGCGCACCTGGTCCATCGTCATCTGCTCGTCGAGCACCTCGGGCTGCTGCTGCTCGAGGACACTGCGCAGGAAGTCCGGCGAGAGCCCGGCGATGGCCAGCCACAGCAGTGACAGCGACAGCAGCCCGCCGGCCGTGACGACGGTGATCACGAACGCCGCCACCAGCGCACCGGGCCGCGCCGGGCTGGGCTGGTGGCGCTGACCGGGGCGGGCGGCGTGGGGCATCGGGCCGCGCTGCGTGGGGTGGGCGTACGCCGGGTGCGGCTGCGGCGCAGAGGGCTGCGGCGCGTGCGGCTGGGGCGGGTAGGGCTGGCCGTAGGGCGACTGTGCGGGCGCGCCCACGGGCTGCTGGACGGGAGCCGGGGCGGGCGCCGGCTCGCCGAAGGGACGACTGGCCGGCGGCGGCACGTCGGGTGAGGAACCGGGTGAGGAACCGGGTGAGGAAGAGGGCGGGCCGTCGCCTGCCTCGGGCGGCGCGGTGTCGCCGGCCCCGCCCCAGGGCGACGGGCTCGAGGCGTCGCGGCGGGCGTCGTCACCGCCCCGCTCCTTCGCCTTCACCGGCTCCGGCGGCGTCCACCGGCCGGTGGCGAACCACTCGCGCGCGGGCTGCATCCACAGCATCGCCGCGCCGGCGGCGACGAAGGAGCCGGCCAGCCCGCCAGCGGGGATGCCGGTCACGAAGACCGGGATCGCGAACAGGGTGAGCGACAGGCGGGCCGAGCGGTCGGGCCGCCGGACGTACCAGCCGAGGATGGCGGTCGCGCAGGCGCACGCCGCGGCGACCATGCACGAGATCCGCAGCAGCTCGGTGGTGGCGGGCACGGTCAGGCCCAGCGAGGAGAACGGCGCGTCGGCGAGGACGTCGCGGATCGCCTCCTGCGTCTCGAGGGAGCGGAGCGAGGTGACCCGCTCCCAGGCGGTGAGCAGCACCATCAGCGAGGAGAACATGACGATGCCAGACGCCAGGCTGACCTGGGGCGGGCGCTGCTTGGTCGGCTGGCTCACGCGGTCATTGTCCCAGTGCGACCCAGCCATCCCCCACTGCACCCCGTGACGGCGGTACGGGGTTTCTCAGGGTCGGGCTCAGGGACCGGCGGGGCGCTGTCCCCGATGCGCCGCACGTCGGTGCGCCGCGAAGGTGGAGCCATGATCAGCGTCGAGCACCTCACCCAGCACTACGGCCGGTTCACGGCCGTCGACAACGTCTCCTTCACGGCCGCGACGGGCCGGGTCACCGGCTTCCTCGGCCCCAACGGCGCCGGCAAGTCCACGACCATGCGGATCATGGTCGGCCTGACCCGGCCCAGCGCCGGCCGAGCCACCATCGCCGGGCACGACTACCGCGACCTGGCCAACCCGGGCCTCGAGGTCGGCGTCCTGCTGGACGCGTCCGCCCAGCACGCCGGTCGCACCGGACGCGAGATCCTGGCGGTCGCCGCCCACACGATGGGTCTGCCCCGGTCCCGCGTCACCGAGACGCTCGCCCGTGTCGGTCTGACCGACGACGAGGCCCAGCGCCGCGTCCGCAACTACTCCCTCGGCATGCGCCAGCGCCTCGGCCTCGCCACCGCCCTCATCGGCGACCCGCAGGTGCTGATCCTCGACGAGCCCGCCAACGGCCTCGACCCGGCCGGCATCCGGTGGATGCGCGACCTGCTGCGCGGCTTCGCCGACGACGGCGGCACCGTGCTGCTGTCGTCGCACCTGCTGCACGAGATCGAGGTCATCGCCGACGACCTCGTCGTCATCGGCCAGGGTCGCATCGTCGCCGAGGGGAGCAAGGCCGACCTGCTGGCCGCGGCCGGCACGCTCGTGCGCACCGCCGACGTCGACCGACTGGCCCGTGCCCTGCACGAGGCGGCGGTCGTCACCACCCCCGTCGACGGCGGCCTGCGCGCCGACGCCGACCCCGAGCTCGTGGGCGAGACCGCGCACCGTGCCGGCGTCGCGCTGCACGAGCTGCGCCCCGCCGACGGCGCCGGCCTGGAGGAGATGTTCCTCCAGCTCACCGCCCAGACCTCGCGCGACGAGACCGCCCTCGAAGGAGCAGCAGCATGACCGACACGACCCTCACTGCGCCCACTGTCGCCGGCGTCGCCGGGCGATCTGTGCGGGCCGCGACCCCGATCCCGACGACCCGGCTCGTGGCGGTCGAGCTGCGCAAGATGTTCGACACCCGCGCCGGCTTCTGGCTGGTGGCCGGGATCGGCATCGTCTCGCTGCTCGCCACGGCCGCCGTCCTGGTCTTCGCCCCCCGCGCCGAGCTGACCTACGAGACGTTCGCGTCGGCCATCGGCGCGCCGATGTCCATCCTGCTGCCGGTGGTCGCCATCCTCGCGCTCACCAGCGAGTGGAGCCAGCGCAGCGGGTTGACGACCTTCACCCTGGTCCCGCACCGCGGACGCGTCATCGCCGCCAAGGCGGTCGCCGTCCTCGGCGTCGCCGTCGCGTCGATGCTCCTGGCTGCGGCCGTCGGCGCCCTGGGCAACGTCGTGGGCACCGCGATCGCCGGGGTCGACACGACCTGGAACGTCTCGCTCGCCGAGTTCGGGCAGATCGTGCTGGCCAACGTGATCGGCATGGGCATCGGCTTCATGCTCGCCGTGCTGCTGCGCAGCTCCGCCGGTGCGATCGTCGGCTACTTCGTCTACACCGCCCTGCTCCCCACGATCAGCAGTGCGCTCGCCTCCACCCAGGACTGGTGGCGCGACAACGGCGCGTGGATCGACGTCAACTACGCCACCTCGGCGCTCTACAGCGACTCGATGACGGGTGAGCAGTGGGCCCAGCTCGGCGTGACGACCCTGGTGTGGCTCTGGATCCCGCTGGCCCTCGGGCTGCGCGCGGTCCTGCGTGCCGAGGTGAAGTAGATCCCCTCTGCTTCCCTCGTGCCCATCAGCGGCTGCCGGTCGGGGGACCGGCGGCCGCTGATGCCTGTCGCAGACCCCGGTCTCTGACAGGCTGGCCGCATGCACCCGGACGCCTGGCTGGTCGTCATCGACCCGCAGCGGATCTTCGCCGACCCCGCGAGCCCGTGGGGCTCGGCCATGTTCCCCGACATCGTGGAGCCCGTACGACGACTCGCGGCCGCCGCGGGCGAGCGCACCGTCGTCACCCGCTGGGTGCCTGCCCGCGACCCGCAGGGCAGCTGGCGCGCCTACCTCGACGCCTGGCCGTTCGCCGACGTCCCCGACGACGACCCGCTGCTCGACCTGGTCCCGGAGGCGCACGGCCTGAGCGACGTCGTCGTCTCGTTGCCGACCTTCGGCAAGTGGGGTCCCGAGCTCGCCGCCGTCACCGGCCCCGTGCCCCACCTCGTCCTCACCGGCGTGAGCACCGACTGCTGCGTGGTGTCGACCGCGCTCGCCGCGGCCGACGCCGGCGCCACGGTCACCGTCGTCACCGACGGCTGCGCCGGGTCCTCGGCCGACAACCAGCGCGCGGCCCTGCAGGTGATGGACCTCTACCCGCCCCAGATCACCCTGGCCACGACCGACGAGGTCCTCGGGTCGTGAGCCGGGTCATCCACACCGGTCAGGCGCTCGTCGACGTGGTCGTGGAGGTGCCCGACCTCCCCGCACGTGGCCAGAACGTCATGGCCGTCTCGACCGCCGACTACGCCGGGGGCGCGGTGACGGTGCTCGCGGCGGCGGCGCGCTTCGGCGCGGAGTGCGTCCACGCCGGCGCCCACGGCACCGGCCCGCACGGCGACCTGGTCCGGGCGGCGCTGGCCGCCGAGGGGATCACCGCCTCCGCTCCCCCGGTGGCCGGGCTCGACACCGGCATCTGCGTGGTGATGCTCGAGCCGAGCGCCGAGCGGACGTTCGTGACCACCCTGGGCGCCGAGCGCCGGATCAGCGTGGAGTCGCTGGGCACCTCCGAGCCGCGTCCCGGCGACCTGGTGTGCGTCACCGGCTTCTCGCTCGCCCTCGACAGCACGCGCGACCCGCTGCTGGCCTGGTTGCCCACCCTGGACCCCGACGTGGTCGTGGTGCTCGACCCGGGGGCGGCGTTCGCGGGGCTCTCGGAGCAGGTGCGCGCCGCGATGCTCGCGGTGACCGACGTCTGGACGAGCAACGCCGAGGAGGCCGAGCACCTGCTCCACGCCGTGGGGGCGGAGGCGCCGGGCGACCTCACCGGCCGCACCGCCGCCATCGCTCCCCTGCTGCGGGGCGCCGCCGTCGCCATCGTCCGCGACGGACCGGCGGGCTGCGCCGTGCACGTCGACGGCGCGACGACCTACGTCCCGGGCTTCCCGCAGGAGCCGGTCGACACCAACGGCGCGGGTGACACCCACACCGGCGCGCTCCTGGCCGAGGTGGTGGCCGGCACGCCGTGGGTCGAGGGCTGCCGCCGGGCCAACGCGGCCGCGGCGATCAAGGTCACCCGGCGCGGCCCCGAGTCGGCACCGACCGCCGCCGAGGTCGACGCGTTCCTGGCCCGCGGCGGGCAGGGAGCCGGCCCGGCGACGGGTCGGGCGACGGGCCGGGCAACGGGCTAGGTGCGGCGGCCGCCCGACTCGCGCAGCCGCCGGCCCTTCTCGACGTCCTTGCGCGCCTTCTCGGCGGCCTTGTCCGACTTGCGGGTGTCGCGCGGGGGCAGCTGCAGCACCTCCTCCGCGGCGATGCCCGCTTGGAGCTGTCGTCCGCGCTCGAGCTCGGCGTCGAGCTCGGCACCGAAGAGCAGCGCCAGGTTGGTGATCCACAGCCACAGCAGGAACGCGATGACGCCGGCGAGCGAGCCGTAGGTCTTGTCATAGCTGGAGAAGTTGGCGACGTAGAACCCGAACGCCGCCGACGCCAGCACCCACACCACGATCGCGACGACCGCGCCGATGCTGATCCAGCGGAGCTTCGGCTGCTTCACGTTGGGAGTGGCGTAGTAGAGCAGCGCCACGATGAGCACGACGACCGCCAGGAGCACCGGCCACTTCGCGATGCTCCACACCGTGACCGCTGCCGACTCCAACCCGATCGCGCGGCCGACCGCCTCCGCGGCCGGGCCGGTCAGCACCAGCCCGACCGCGACGACGGCGGCGAGCACGACGGTCACCAGCGTGACGAGGAGGACGGTCGGGCGCAGCTTCCAGATCGGGCGGCCCTCGTCGATCTCGTAGATCCGGTTCATGCCGCGTCCGAACGCGCCGACGTAGCCCGAGGCCGACCACAGCGCGGTGGCGAGGCCGATCACCAGCGCCAGACCGGCGCCCTGGTTGCCGGCGAGCTCGGTCAGCGTCGGCTCGAGGGTGTCGGCGGCCGAGGAGGCACCGATGTCGCTCAGGATCTGCAGGAGCGTGTCGACCGTCTTCTGCTGCTGGCCGACGAGGCCGACCAGCGAGAGCATCGCGATCGCGGCCGGGAACAGGGCGAGGATGGAGTAGTAGGTCAGTGCCGCCGCGACGTCGGTGCACTGGTCGTCGAGGAACTCGCGGACCGTCTTGCGCAGCACGTAGCCCCACGTGGGCTTGGCCAGGTCGTCGGGCGAGTCGGGCTTGCCGGGTGCGTCGGGCTCGGGGGCGGTCTCCCGCTCCTCGCTGGTGTGCTCCCCTGGGGCGGAGTCGGATCGCTGCGTCATGACCTCACAGTGCCCGAGGCGCGCCCGCCCATACGGTCGTCCGCCACGCGACGCGAGCGGGCGCCGTGGACACCCGCTCGCGTCGCGCTCGATCGGTCAGCGCTGGGTCAGCGGATCAGGCACGGACGCTTGGGGTCGAACGTCCAGTCCGCGACGAGGTACTGCATGGCGACGGCGTCGTCGCGGGCGCCGAGGCCGTGCTCGAGGTAGAGCTCGTGGGCCTCGGCGAGCCGGTCGCGGTCGAGGGTGACCCCCAGGCCGGGCGCGTCAGGCACGGCGATCGCCCCGTCGCGGATCTGCAGCGGGTCGGTCGTCAGGCCCTGGCCGTCCTGCCAGATCCAGTGCGTGTCGAGGGCGGTGATCTCGCCGGGCGCCGCGGCCCCCACCTGGGTGAACATCGCCAGCGACACGTCGAAGTGGTTGTTGGAGTGCGAGCCCCACGTCAGGCCGAAGTCGTGGCACAGCTGCGCGACGCGCACCGAGCCGGCCATCGTCCAGAAGTGCGGGTCGGCGAGCGGGATGTCGACGGCGTTGGTGCGCACCGCATCGGCCATCTGGCGCCAGTCGGTGGCGACCATGTTGGTGGCCGTGCGCAGGCCGGTGCGGCGCTTGAACTGCGCCATCACCTCGCGCCCGGAGTAGCCGCCCTCGGCGCCGCACGGGTCCTCCGCGTAGGCCAGGACGTCGCCCTTGCCGGCGAGCAGCCGGACGGCGTCCTCGAGGAGCCAGCCGCCGTTGGGGTCGAGGGTGATCCGCGCGTCGGGGAAGCGCTCGTGCAGGGCCGTCACCGCCGCGACCTCCTCCTCGCCGGGCAGCACGCCGCCCTTGAGCTTGAAGTCGGTGAAGCCGTAGCGGGCCTGCGCGGCCTCGGCGAGCCGTACGACGGCCTCCGGGGTCATCGCCTCCTCGCGGCGGAGCCGCTCCCAGTCGTCGACGCCCGACGAGTGCTCGCGCAGGTAGGGCAGGTCCGTGCGGTCGGGGTCGCCGACGTAGAACAGGTAGCCCAGCATCGGCACGGAGTCGCGCTGCTGGCCCTCGCCGAGGAGCTCCGCGACCGGGACGCCGAGCGCCTGGCCGGAGAGGTCGAGCAGCGCCGACTCGAGCGCGGTGACCGCGTGGATGGTGGTGCGGAGGTCGAAGGTCTGCTGGCCGCGGCCGCCGGCGTCGCGGTCGGCGTACGCCGCCGCGACGCGGCGCAGCAGCGTGCGGAACCGCGCGACGGGCTGGCCGACGAGGAGGTCGGCGGCGTCGGCGATCGTCTGCCGGATCGCCTCCCCACCGGGCACCTCGCCGAGGCCCTCGCGGCCCTCGGAGTCGGTGACGACCGCGATGTTGCGGGTGAAGAACGGGCCGTGCGCGCCGCTGAGGTTGAGCAGCATGGAGTCGTGCCCGGCGACCGGGACGACCTCGACCCTGGCGATCGTGCTCACTCGAGGTCACCGTCGATCCGGCGGCGCAGGCCCCACGGGTTGTCGTCGCGCACCGCGGCGGGCAGCAGCGCGGCCGGCACGTCCTGGTAGGCGACCGGGCGCTGGAAGCGCTCGATGGCCAGGCTGCCCACGCTGGTGGTGCGCGAGTCGGACGTCGCGGGGTAGGGGCCGCCGTGGACCATCGCGTGACCGACCTCGACGCCGGTGGGCCAGCCGTTGAAGAGCACGCGTCCGGCCTTCAGCTCGAGCACGGGCAGCAGCGCGCGGGCGTCGTCGACGTCGGCGTCGGTGGCGTGCACCGTCGCGGTGAGCTGGCCCTCGAGGCCCTCGAGCCGGGGCAGCAGGCTCGTCACGTCGTCGTAGCGCACGACGACGCCGGCGGCGCCGAAGACCTCGTCGGTCACCGTGCTGTCGTCGATCGCGAGCAGCTCGACGGGAGCCTCGTAGACCCCCGGCGCGGGGGCGTGCTCGCCCGCCGCGGAGCCCTCGCCCACGACCCGGACGCCCTCGGTGCCTCGCAGGCTGGCGGTGCCGCTGGCGTACGCCTCGGCGATGCCCGGGGTGAGCATCGGCTGGCCGGTGGCCGCGCCCACCGCCTCACCGGCCGCGCGGAGGAAGGCGTCGCCCCGCTCGCCGGACGGCAGGAAGAGCAGGCCGGGGTTGGTGCAGAACTGGCCGGAGCCGAGCGTCAGGCTGCCGACGTAGGCCTCGGCGAGGGCGGCGACGTCGCCCTCGAGGGCGCCGGGCAGCACCACGACCGGGTTGATCGACGACATCTCGGCGTAGACGGGGATCGGCACCTCGCGCTCCGCGGCGGCGCGGACCAGGGCCAGGCCGCCGCCTCGCGAGCCGGTGAAGCCCACCGCGGCGATGCGCGGGTCGGTGACGAGCTCCTGGCCGGTCTCGATGCCGCCGAGCACGAAGGAGAACGTGCCGGCGGGCAGGCCGGCCCGCTCGACCGCGCGGGTGATCGCGCGGGCGACGAGCGTCCCGGTGACCGGGTGGGCCGGGTGGCCCTTGACCACGACCGGGCACCCCGCCGCCAGGGCGGACGCGGTGTCGCCGCCGGCGGTCGAGAAGGCGAGCGGGAAGTTGCTCGCGCCGAACACCGCGACCGGGCCGAGCGGCACCATCCGCTGGCGGATGTCGGCGCGCGGCAGCGGCGTACGCTCCGGCAGCGCCGGGTCGATGCGCACGCCGAGGTGGTCACCCTGACGCACGACCCCCGCGAAGAGGCGCAGCTGGCCGGTCGTGCGGCCCACCTCGCCGGTGATGCGGCCCTCGGGCAGACCGCTCTCGCGCACCGCCTCCACGATGATCGCGTCCTTGTCGGACTCGATCTCGCTCGCCACCGCCTCGAGGAACGCCCCGCGCTCCTCCGGGGTGGTGGCGCGGTAGGCCGTGAACGCGTGCGCGGCGGCCGTGGTCGCGGCCGCGACGTCCGGGTGCTCGGAGTCGGCGCCGGCGATGATCGAGGTGGCGGTGATCGTGGGGCTGTCGGTCATGGTGTCCTTCGGATCGGGATGAGTGGTCGTGGCCGGTCGGGCCCGGGCAGACCCGCGGTCAGGCCTGGGAGCCTGCCACCTTGTCCACGAGGGTCTGCAGCTCGCCCCGCTCGGCGTCGGTGAGGTCGGCGAGCGGCGGACGGACCGGACCGGCCGGGCGACCGACGGCGGCGAGGCCGGCCTTGACGATCGACACCGCGTAGCCGGACTCGCGGTCGCGGATCTTGGTGTAGGGGATGACGAAGTCGTTGAGCATGGCGTAGACCGTCGTCTGGTCCTGGCGGCGCACGGCGTCGTAGAAGTCGAGCGCGAAGCCCGGCACGAAGTTGAAGATCGCCGAGCTGTAGGTCGTCACGCCGAGCTGGAGCAGGGGCAGGGCGAACATCTCGGCCGTGGGCAGGCCGCCGATGTAGATCAGCCGGTCGCCGAGCTGGGCGTAGGTGCGGGTCATCTGCTCGATCGCGCCGACGCCGTCCTTGAAGCCGACGAGGTTGTCGTTGCGGGCGCAGGCCTGCTCGAGGGCGTCGGTGCCGAGCACGGCGTTGGCGCGGGAGTAGTAGACGACGCCGAGGTCGGTGGCGGCGCACACGGCGCTGATGTGCTCGACCAGGCCGCGCTGGCCGGCCTCGGTGAGGTAGGGCGGCATCAGCAGGATGCCGTCGGCGCCGGCCTCCTGGGCCGCCTTGACCTGGGCGACCGCGTTGACGGTCGAGCCGGTGGCGGGGCCCAGGACGGGCACCTTGCCGCCGGCACCGGCGATCGCGGCCCGCACGACGCGGTCGGACTCCTCGGCGTTGAGGGAGAAGCCCTCACCCGTGCCGCCGGCGGCGAACAGGCCGGCCACCGGATAGCCGCTGAGCCACTCGAGGTGCTCGCGGTAGGCCGGCTCGTCGAACGCGAGGTCGGTGTCGAAGTGGGTGACCGGGAAGGACAGCAGTCCGCTGCCCAGGGTCTCGGCGAGCTCGGTGGGGCTGTACTTCGTCACGCTGCGTCCTTCGGTTCGGGCCGTGGCTCCGTGGTCACGGATGTGGCGGTGCTCACCAACCTAGGAAGCCCGACGATGCCTGTCCAAGCCCGTTTCTGAATCTAGTGATGCTCGTGCGGCATGGTGCGGCCGGTTACCGTGACCCCGTGACCCCGGACGTCCTCCTCGTCGGCGCCGGCGACCTCGGCGCCACGGTCGGCCTCCGGCTGGCCGCGCTCGGGCACGGGGTGCTCGCCCTGCGGCGCGACGCCTCGCGGGTGCCCGCCCCTCTCGTCGGCCGCTCGGTCGACCTCACCCGTGCGGCGCCCGACCTGTCCGGCGTACGCCCGAGCCTGGTCGTCGTCGCCCTCACCGCCCGTCCGCGCACCGAGGAGGCCTACCGCGCGACGTACGTCGAGGGGATGGCGCGCGCGCTCGACGCGCTGGCCGAGGCCCCCGACCGGGCCGTGCTGGTCTCCTCGACCGCGGTGCACGCCAGCCGCGACCTGCCGGAGGTCGAGGACGAGACCGCTCCCCCGGCCCCGGCCGACGGCCCGGGGCGGATGCTCGTGGCCGCCGAGGAGGCCTTCCACGAGCGGATCCCGCACGGGACGGTGCTGCGCCTGTCCGGGCTCTACGGCGGCGCCAGCACGCGGCTGCTCGACCAGGTCCGCGAAGGGCGGATCGACGACCCGCACCGCTGGACCAACCGCATCCACCGCCAGGACGCCGCGGCCGCCGTGGTGCACCTGCTGACGATGCCCGCTCCGCCCGAGCGCCTCTACCTCGGCACCGACGACGAGCCCGCCCAGCTCGGCGACGTGGCGGCGTTCCTCGCCGAGCGCCTCGGCGCACCCGCCCCGCCTCCGGCCGACCCGGCCCGGGGCCACGGCAAGCGACTGTCCGACGCGCGGCTGCGCGCCACCGGCTGGGCGCCGGCGTACCCCTCCTACCGCGAGGGCTACGCCCGCCTGCTGCCGGGCTGACGGCTTCGGGGGCGCGGGGTGGCGTGCTGGCGCGGGCCGACCGCCGCCGCCCGCGTCTGACATAACGGCGTACCTGGTGGGCGAGTCCGACAACGCGACGACGGCGGCAGCGACACCACCCCCGCCGGTCACATGGTGACCGGCTTCCCGCCCGTCACGGCGATGACCTCGCCGGTGATGTAGCTCGACTCCGGCGAGGCGAGGTAGACGAACGCCGTGGCGACCTCGGCGGGCTGCCCGGCGCGCCCGAGGGGCGTGTCCTGACCGAAGACCTCGACCTTCTCCGGCGGCATGGTCGCCGGGATGAGGGGCGTCCAGATGGGCCCGGGGGCGACGGAGTTGACGCGGATCCCCTTCTCGGCCAGCGTCTGGGCCAGGCCGCGGGTGAAGTTGACGATCGCCGCCTTCGTGCTGGCGTAGTCGAGCAGCTCCGGCGACGGGGACGACGACTGCACCGACGAGGTGTTGATGATCGACGCGCCGGACCTCATGTGCGGCAGCGCCATCCGGCACAGCCAGAACATCGCGTAGACGTTGGTCTTCATCACCCGGTCGAGCTGCTCGGTCGTGATGTCGGCGAGGCCGCCGGGCTGCGCCATCTGGTAGGCGGCGTTGTTGACGAGGATGTCGATGCGACCGAGCTCGGAGACGGCCGTGTCGACGAGCGCCTGGCACGCCTCCTCGCGCACGAGGTCGGTCGGCACGAGCACCGCCCGGCGTCCGGCCTCCTCGACGAGTCGTCCGGTCTCGCGCGCGTCCTCGTCCTCGCCCTCGAGGTAGGCGATCACCACGTCGGCGCCCTCGCGCGCGAACGCGAGCGCGACCGCGCGGCCGATGCCGGAGTCGCCGCCGGTGATCACGGCGACCTGGTCGAGCAGGCGGTCGTGGCCGACGTACGTCTCCTCGCCGTGGTCGGGCTTCTCGCCCATCTCGCCGGTGACGGAGTCCTCGTCGCCGGGCTTCGGCAGCTGCTCGCCCTCGGTGTCGGGCTGCTCGTGCAGCTCGGTGGGGTCCTGGCGGGTCTGGTCGGCCTGTCGGTCGTCGCCCATGGTCGTCCGTCCTCTCGGGTTGCCTGCATTGCCTGGTCGGCATCGCGGTACCCGGCATACGACGGTCGATGCGGGGCACCGGAAGGCCATGTCACCCAAGGACGCGGCGGTCGCGGCGACCGACCGTTGGACCGATCCCGACGGCATCCGCGCCCCTGCCGGGCTCGTCCACGCCTGGCTGCGGGGGACCAACCAGACGCTCTGCGGCGTCCCGTTGAGCAAGGCGCGGCTGCACCGCTTCCCGCACGTGCAGTGGGTCGATGCCCAGCCGGCCACGGGACGCGACGCCGACGAGGTCCGCGAGGTCTGCCGACGGTGCGCCGCGGGGATGGGCGCCAAGCGCGACAGCCGGCCGTGGAGGCGGGACAACCCGCGGCCCTGACGCCGATCGCCACGCTCGACCCATTCCGCAGCGGGTCCACCTGTCCGCCCGACTGAGCAGGCAGCGCCCGACGTGGTGGGCGAGTCTGACACCTGGAGGCCTTTGCAACGGCCTCCAGGTGTCGGAGTCCCCGCTCGAGCGGGGACTCCGACAGGCCGAGCCAGCGCGGACCCGCCGGCGGGAGTCACGTCGCCGAAACACGAGGCCACCAGACTGGCGCCGTGGAGATCACCCGCGCCGACTTCGACGACCCCCGGCTGGCGGCGTTCCTCCGGGCGCACCTCGACGACCTCGCCCCCACCGCGCCGCCGGAGAGCCGCCACGCCCTCGACCTGGCCGCCCTGCGGGGCGACGGCGTACGCCTGTGGGTGGGCACGGACGACGGGGCGATCGTCGGCACGGCCGCGTTGGCGGCGCTCGGGGACGGCCATGAGGAGCTCAAGAGCATGCGCACCGAGCCGCGGGTGCGCGGCACGGGCGTGGCGAGCCGGCTGCTGGCCCACGCCCTGGCCGACGCCCGGGCACGGGGCGTCGGGCGCGTGTCGCTCGAGACGGGCAGCATGGAGTTCTTCGCGCCCGCGCGCCGGTTCTACGCCCGGGCCGGGTTCGTGCCGTGCCCGCCCTTCGCGTCCTACGCCGACGACCCGCTGAGCTGCTTCATGACGCTGGTGCTGGCTCCGGGCTGACGTCGCCGGCCCAGGCCGGGAGCACCACCGTCGCCGTGGTGCCGCGCCCCCGCTCGGAGTCGATGTCGACCGTGCCGCCGTGGCGGGCCGCGATCCGGGCCACGATCGCGAGCCCGAGGCCGGTGCCCGGTCGCGCCAGCGCCGCGGGGTTGGTGGAGCGGAAGAACTCGCGGAACAGCTGCGTGCGGTCGGCCTCGGAGATGCCGATGCCCGTGTCGGTGACCGCGACGACGACCGAGTCGTCCTGCCGCGCGACGCGCACGGTGACCCGGCCGCCGGGATCGGTGTACTTGATCGCGTTGGTGGCCAGGTTGGTGAGGAGGCGGTGGAGCTCCTCGGCATCACCGGGCACCAGCAGCGGCTCGTCGGGCAGGTCGGCGTCGCACGTGACGCCTCCGGCGGACGCGGCGGCGTGGCACTCCTCGTAGACGTCGTGCACCACGCGGCGCAGGTCGACCGGGATCGGGTCGAACTCGCGGTGCGGGTCGGAGACCTGGGCCATCGTCAGCATGTCGTCGATGACGGCCCGCATCCGCCGCGCGCCGCGCGTCGCGGCCGCCACCGACCGGCGCCCGTCCTCGTCGAGCCGGTCGGTGTCGAGGAGCTCGAGGTTGGCGCTCATCGAGAAGAGCGGGTTGCGCAGCTCGTGGCCGAGGGTGTTGACCACCTCGACGCGATAGCTGTCGAGGCGCCGCAGCCGGTCGACGACGGCACGCTCGAGCTCGAGCTGGCGCGCCTTGCCGACGGCCAGGCCCAGGTCGCGGCCGATGTCGCGCGCCGCCTCGACCTCGACGTCGCTCCACGGACGGGAGGCCGAGACGCGGGTCAGCACGAGGAAGCCGACGCACTCGGGCCCCACTCCCATCGGCACGAAGAGCACCGACCCGATGCCGATGCCGTCGAGGAACCCGAGCAGCCGCCCGGCGTCCTCAGGGGACAGGCCGGGGTGGTCGAGGTGGTCGCGGGAGAAGGGCGTCACCACCTGGTCGGCCCAGTAGGTGCGCGCGAGCCCCACCACCACGTCGTCGATGTCGTCGAACGGCGGCACGTCGTAGGTCTCGTCCACGGCGTACGACGTCGTGGTGGAGCCCGTGCCGTCGGCGTCGAACGCCGTCAGCCACATGCCCACGGCGTCGAAGCAGGACACGACCGCGGCCCGGCACGCCTCGAGGACGAGCTCGAGGGTCGGCTCCCCGAGCGCCTGGCGCACGATCTGGCGCGCCTGCGCCGCCATCCGCACCTGCTGGCTGAGCTCCTCGCGCTCGAGCGCGAGCAGGACGAGGGTGCGCGCGAGCCCGGCGTACCTCGTCAGCACCTCCATCTTCGCCGGCGAGGGCAGCCGGCCGTCGTCGGGGATGTCGACCGACAGCACTCCGCGCAGGCGGCCCTGGTCGTCGTGGACGGGGGCGGCGAGCAGGTCGAGCGGGTGCCAGGCGTCCTCCCCCTCCAGCGGCGTGACGTCGGGGATGTGGCTGTAGGCCAGGGACTCCGCGCTCGCCCGGTCGTGCGGCACGAAACGCCACACCCCCCACTCGTCGGCGTCCTCGAGCTCGCGCTCGATCGACTCGACCGGCACCCGGGTGCCGACGAAGCCGTCCTCGACCCCGGCGGCAGCGACGACCTCGAAGTGGTCGTCGCGGCGCAGTGTGAGGGAGGACTGGGCGAACCCGGCGAGCGTGGCGACGCCCTCGACCAGCACCTGGAGGTGCTGGCGCGTCTGCTCGTCGTCCCAGGCGGGCTCGGCGGCACGCCGACCCGGACGCGGCTCGACCGACATCACACCCCCCGTCGTCGCTGTCCTCGGCGCCTGCAGCACTCCGACTCTAGGCGGCGCGGGGCCGCGGGTGCAGGGTTTCCTTGACGCCATCTGCTCACCCGTGGGCGGCCATGACCTCCAGCACGCGACGGACGACCGGCGTCACCCGCTCCCGCGACCAGATCGCGTGCAGCTCGACGGGCCGGTCCGCGTCGGCGTCACCCCCCGCGTCGCCGGGCGGGGCCAGCTCCTTGAACACCACCCCGTCGACGTGCAGGGACGCGGCCGACGCCGGCGCGAGGGTGACCCCCCGCTCGGCGGAGACGAGGAGCATCGCGGTCAGCACCTGGTGCACGCGCTGGTCGACCCGCGGGTGGGCGTTGGCGAAGAAGCGCACCGACAGCTCGTGGAAGTAGCGCGACTGGTCGGGGTTGTAGCCGATGACGGTCTCACCCTCGAAGTCGTCGGAGGTGAGGGGCCGCGACGCCTCGGCCAGCGGGTGGGCCACCGGCACGACGGCCATGAACGGCTCGCGCAGCACCACCCGCGAGCGCAGCAGCCCGGTGTCGAACGGCGGGCGTGCCAGGCCGACGTCGAGCTCGCCGCGCCGGATGCCGTCGACCTGCGCGTTGGTGACCCGCTCGGACAGCACCACCTCCACGTCGGGCAGCTCGGCGGTCAGCCGCCGCAGCAGCGGCCCCAGGATCGAGATGGCCGACACGGCGGTGAAGCCCAGGCGTACGACGCCGGCGGCGCCCGCGTCGACCCGGCGGGCGAGGTCGCCGGCTCCCTCGACGAGGTTGAGCAGCCGGTGCGCCTCGTCGAGGAACGCGGCCCCGGCGCCGGTCAGCTCGACGCGCCGGTTGTCACGCTCGAGCAGGCGCGCGCCGACCGACTTCTCCAGCTTCTGGATCTGCCGCGACAGCGGCGGCTGGGTCATCTGGAGGCGCTCGGCGGCCCGGCCGAAGTGCAGCTCCTCGGCCACGGCGACGAAGGAGCGGACCTGGTCGAGGGTGATCACCGGGTGAGGGTACGATGCGCCGGGCGTATCAGTCCATGCCCAATTGGGCTTGGACCGGCATCATTGCGCAAACCTAGTGTCGGTGGTCACACCACGAACAAGGAGCACCTCCATGCGCAAGCAGACCCTCAGCCTGGCAGCCCTCGCCGCCGGCACCGCTCTCGCCCTGACCGCCTGCGGTGGGGTCCAGACGACGGCCGGTGGCGGCAGCGACAGCGGCGACTACCCCACCGGGGCGGTCAACATGCCGGTCGGCGCGTCGGCGGGCGGGTCCTCCGACCTGATCAGCCGCCAGATCTCGCGCGGGCTGTCCGAGGAGCTCGGCGGCTCGTTCCCCGTCATCAACCGCGAGGGCGCCAACGGCGCGCTGGCGGCCGCGGAGGTCGCCAAGGCCGACCCGGACGGCTCGACCATCTCGGTCCAGAACGCCTCGCTGTTCACGATCACCCCGCTGGCCGTCCCGGAGGACCAGGCCACCAACATCGACGACTTCGACATCGTCCAGGGCGTCTCGCGCGACGACTACGTCCTCGTCGCGAGCAAGGGGTCGGGCTTCGACTCGATCGACTCCTTCGCCGACGCGAAGGGCAAGGTCACCTACGGCACCACCGGTGTCGGCACCGGCGCCCAGCTCGCCTGCGCGCTCACCTTCAACGTCAACGACACCCCCGCGGAGGCGATCCCCTTCGACGGCGGCGCCCCGGCCCTCACCGCGCTGCTCGGCGACCAGGTCGACACCGCGTGCCTCCAGATCGGCGAGGCCATCGAGAACATCCGCTCCGGCAAGCTCACCCCGATCGTGGTCTTCGGCCCCGAGCGCGTCGAGTTCCTGCCCGACGTCCCCACCGCCCAGGAGTCGGGCCTCGAGGTGGAGGTCACGCAGTACCGCTTCATGACCGTCCCCAAGGGCACGCCGCAGGACGTCAAGGACGCCATCGCCGAGGCCATGCAGGCGACGTTCGAGACCGAGGAGTACCAGGACTTCAACGCGCAGAACAACCTCACCCCGATGGAGCTCCCCGGCGACGAGGTCGTCGCGCAGCTCGAGGAGGACAAGCAGCGCTACGCCGACCTCGTCGAGGAGTACGGCATCAACCTCGGCGACGCCAACTGATCCCGGCCGGTCCCGGGCCGGCCACGGGCCGCGGCCCGCGCCGCCCGGGACCGGCCCGCACCACCCCGACGCCCCACCGAGGGGACCCCCGCCCCTCACCGCACGGAGACGAGACCACGATGAGCGAGACCCAGCCCCGCCCGGCGCCCGGATCGGAGCAGGACGACGCGCACGAGCGCGACATCCTGGCCGAGATCCAGGCCGAGGTCGCCCGGGACCTCGCCGAGGAGCGCCCGCCCGCGGGCGGGCCGGCCTACCAGGTGGTCTCGGCCGCCGCGCTGCTCGTGCTCGGCCTCGTCGCGGCCTTCCTCGCCCACGGCTACGGGCTCGGCTCGCTGCGGCGCCCCGGACCCGGCCTGTGGCCGTTCATCGTCTCGCTCCTCGTCGTGGTCCTCGCCGTGGTGCTGCTGGTCGTGGCGCGTCGGCTGACCGACACCGAGCGGTTCACCCGCTCGAGCCTGCTCGTCCTCGCCGGCGCCGCCACGTTCGTCGGCCTCGGCGTGCTGCTCCCCGTCGTCGGCTTCGAGATCCCGGCCGTGCTGCTCAGCATCGTCTGGCTCCGCTTCCTCGGCGGGGAGTCCTGGCGCAGCACGATCGTCATCTCGGTCCTCACCACCGCGGCGTTCTACGGGCTCTTCCTCTACGGCCTGTCGGTCCCGCTGCCCCACCTGATCGCCTTCTGACCCGAGCGCAGGAAGAGAACCCCCCATGGACCTCAGCGCCTTCCTCGACGGCTTCGGCGTCGTCACCCAGCCCGGCAACCTGCTCTACTGCCTGATCGGCGTCGTCGTCGGCATGCTGATCGGCGTCCTCCCCGGACTCGGTCCCGCCGCCACGATGGCCATCCTGCTGCCGGTCGTCTACAGCGCGCACGACCCGGTCGCGGCCATCATCATGCTCGCCGGCATCTACTACGGAGCCCAGTACGGCGGCACCATCACGTCGGTGCTACTCCGGATCCCGGGCGAGGCCAGCTCGGTGGTGACGGTCTTCGACGGCTTCGCGCTCGCCAAGCAGGGCAAGGCCGGCACGGCGCTCGGCATCGCCGCGATCGGCTCGTTCGTCGGCGCGACCATCTCGATCATCGGGCTGACGCTGCTCGGTCCGCTCGTGGCGGAGTTCGCGCTCGACTTCGGCCCGCCGGAGTACGCCGCGCTGGCACTGCTCGGCGTGCTGCTGGTCGCCACCATCGGCAACGGCAACACCGTCAAGGCCCTCGCGGCCGCCGCGGTCGGCCTGCTCCTGGCGACCGTCGGCAGCGACACCTTCACCAGCGCCGACCGCTTCACGTTCGGCAGCCTCAACCTCGAGGACGGCATCGACTTCGTCGTCGTCGCGATGGGCCTCTTCGGCGTCGGCGAGATCCTCTACAACCTCGAGGAGCGCTACGGCAAGCCGCACGTCCCGGCCGCCATCGCCAACATCTGGCCCTCCCGCAAGGACCTCCGGCAGGCCGGCCCCGCCATCGGCCGCGGCTCGCTCATCGGCTTCGTCCTCGGCGTGCTGCCCGGCGGTGGCGCCGTGATGGCCTCGCTGGCGGCGTACGCGGCGGAGAAGCGGGTCGCCAAGCAGCCCGAGCGCTTCGGCCGCGGTGCCATCGAGGGCGTCGCCGGCCCGGAGTCGGCCAACAACGCCGCCGCCACGTCGTCGTTCATCCCCCTGCTGACGATCGGCATCCCGGCCAACGCCTCGATGGCGATGCTCTACGCCGCCCTGCTGGTGGTCGGCGTGACGCCGGGCCCGCAGCTCATCGACGAGCGACCCGACCTCTTCTGGGGCGTGGTCAACTCGATGTACATCGGCAACCTGATCCTGCTGCTGCTCAGCATCCCGCTCGTCGGCATCTTCGTCCGGATCCTGCGGGTGCGCCCGGCGATCCTCGCCCCGATCACCGCGCTCATCACGATCCTGGGCGTCTACACGATCCGCAACTCGGTCTTCGACATCTTCTTGATGATCTTCTTCGGCATCGTCGGCTACCTGATGAAGAAGACCGGCTTCGAGCCCGGCCCGATGGTGCTGGCGTTCGTCCTCGGCTCGCTCATCGAGTCGAGCTTCCGCCGCTCGATGCTGATCTTCGACGGCGACGCGACGGGCTTCGTGACCCGTCCCATCTCCGGCACGATCCTGGCCTTCGTCGTCCTGGTCATCGCGCTCCCGCTGATCAAGAAGGCCCTCCGCCGCACCACCCCCGCGGCGTCCACCCCCGACAGCGTCCAGCGAGAGGACTCCCTGCGATGACCATCGTGATCGGCTACGTGCCCACCCCTGCCGGCGAGGCGGCCCTCGAGGCCGGCCTCGAGGAGGCGACCGTCCACGGCGACGAGGTGGTGATCCTCAACAGCCCGCGCCGACGGACCACCGTCGACGGCGAGCTCATCGACGAGGCCACCGCCGACGAGCTGGTCGCGCGCGCCACCGCGGCCGGCGTCACCGCCCGCGTCGACCACTCCGACCACGGCGACGACATCGTCGAGACCTTCTCCCGGGTCGCCGAGGCGGCGTCCGCCCGCCTCGTGGTGATCGGCCTGCGCCGGCGCTCGCCGGTGGGCAAGCTCGTCACCGGGAGCGACGCCCAGCGTCTGCTCCTCGACCTCGACGTGCCGATCCTGGCCGTCAAGCCTCCCCGGTGACCGCGTGAGCCACAGCCGCGTCTCCCGGGTCGTCGTCACCCCGGTCGCCTTCGAGGACCCGCCGCTGCTCAACGTGGTCGGCGTCCACCAGCCCTACGCCCTGCGCGCGATCGTCGAGCTGCACACCGACTCCGGCCTGCTCGGGCTCGGCGAGACCTACGCCGACGAGACCCACCTGGGCCGGCTCGAGGCCGTCGCGGCCGCGCTGCCCGGCCACGACCCGTACGACCTCCACGGACTGCGCCGGCTCGTCACCGACGTGCTGGGCCGCGAGACCGGCGGGGGCGGCGCGTCGTTCGGCGGCATGCTCGACGTCGACTCGGCCGTCGACACCGTCTACTCCCCCTTCGAGGTCGCCTGCCTCGACCTGCAGGGCCACGAGGCCGGCGTGCCGGTGAGCTCGCTGCTGGGCGGCGCCGTGCGCGAGACCGTCCCGTTCAGCGGCTACCTCTTCCACAAGTGGGCCGGCCACCCGGGCTTCGCCGACGACGCCTGGGGCGAGGCGCTGACGCCGTCGCAGCTGGTCGCGCAGGCGCGGCGGATGGTCGACGGCTGGGGCTTCGGCTCGCTCAAGCTCAAGGGGGGCGTGCTGCCCCCCGAGGACGAGTGCGAGGCGATCGAGGCGCTGCGCGACGCGTTCCCGTCGATGCCGCTGCGGCTCGACCCCAACGGGGCGTGGACCGTCGAGACCTCGATCAAGGTGGCCGAGCGGCTCGCCGGGGTCGTGGAGTACCTCGAGGACCCCACCCCCGGCATCGAGGGCATGGCGGCCGTCTCGGCCCGCACGGACGTCCCGCTCGCGACCAACATGTGCGTCATCGCGATGGAGCACCTGCCGCGCGCGATCGCCCAGGACGCCGTGCAGGTCGTGCTGTCCGACCACCACCTGTGGGGCGGGCTGAGGAAGTCGGCACTGCTCGGCGGCATCACCGAGGTCTGGGACATGGGGCTGTCGATGCACAGCAACAGCCACCTCGGCGTCTCGCTCGCCGCGATGGTCCACCTGGCCGCGGCCACGCCCAACCTCACCTACGCCTGCGACACCCACTACCCGTGGAAGACCCAGGACGTCGTCGCCGACGACGCCCTGCCGTTCGTCGACGGGTCGGTGGCCGTGCCGACGGGCCCCGGGCTGGGGATCTCCCTCGACCGCGACCGGATCGGCGAGCTGCACGAGCTCTACCTGTCCTGCGGCGTACGCCGCCGCGAGGACACCGTCTACATGCGCTCCATCCAGCCCGACTTCGAGGTCAACACCTCCCGCTGGTGAGGTCGGGTCGGGGTCGAGTCGGCGCGTCCTGACCGCCAGCAGGGGTCGAGCCGGCGCATCCTGACCGGGTACCACCGACGCGCGCGACTCAATAGTCCTTGACTTATATAATTGGTGAGTGAAACTCTCGGGCCATGTTCGACGTTGCCAAGCATCTGGGCGCGGTGACCCGCGCCGTCGAGGACAGCACCCATGAGGGGACGCCCGTGAAGGTCGTCGTCGCCTCCCGCACCTACCCCACCGACATCGACGACCTCTGGCAGGCCGTCACGGATCCCGAACGCATCGCGCGCTGGTTCGCCCCGGTGTCCGGCGACCTGCGACTCGGCGGGCGCTTCCAGGTCGAGGGCAACGCCGGCGGCGAGGTCACCGCCTGCGACGAGCCGAAGCACTTCGCGATCAGCTGGGAGTTCGGCGACCAGACCACCTGGGTCGACGTCGACCTCGAGACGGCAGGCGACACCACCACGCTCACCCTGCGGCACGCCGCCGACGTACGCGCGAGCGAGCACTGGGCGACCTACGGACCGGGCGCGGTCGGCGTCGGCTGGGAGCTCGGGCTGATGGGCCTGGCCGAGCACCTCGCCACCGGCACGCCCATCGCCCACGAGCAGGTCGAGGGGTGGGGCGCGTCCGCCGACGGGCTGGCGTTCATGAGTGGTTCGGCGACCGAGTGGGGCGAGGCCGACGCGGCCTCGTCCGACGACCCGGCCGCCTCCCGCGCGGCGGCCGCGCGCACCGCGGCGTTCTACACCGGCGCCGAGCCCTCGGCCTGAGGTGCACGCGTTCGACGTCCTCGGCGACCCGGTGCGCCGTCGGATCCTCGAGCTGCTCGCCGCCGGCGAGACCAGCGCCGGCGAGGTGGCCGCGATCGTCCGTGGCGAGTTCGGCATCAGCCAGCCGGCGGTGAGCCAGCATCTCAAGGTGTTGCGCGAGCACGGCTTCGCGACCGTCCGCGCCGAGGGCACGCGCCGGCTCTACGCCGTCGACCCGACCGGCCTCCGCGAGGCGGATGCATGGGTGGAGCAGTTTCGCGTGTTCTGGGAGCACAAGCTCGATGCACTCGGCACCGAGGTCGCCCGCGGCAAGCGGCGCCGAGGCGGCGCGTCCTGACGCATTTCTCGGGTCGAGTCGGCACGTCCTGACACCTCCCGTCGAGAGGATGCGCCGACTCGACCCACCACAGCCGTCAGGATGCGCCGACTCGACCCACCACAGCCGTCAGGATGCGCCGACTCGACCCACCACAGCCGTCAGGATGCGCCGACTCGACCCACCACAGCCGTCAGGATGCGCCCACTCGACCCACCACAGCCGTCAGGACGCGCCCACTCGACACGGGAGGGGTCAGGTGACGCGGCGGCGGGTGTTGCCGAGGTGGAGCCGCATGGCGGCCCGGGCGGTGTCGACGTCGCCGGCGAGGACCGCGGCGGCGACGTTGTCGTGCTCGCGCCGCACGCGCTCGACGTGGGTGGCGTCGGTCATCGAGTACGGCTCGGCGAGGCGGGTGCGCGGCAGCATGATCATCATCGGCCCGAGCGAGCCGAGCAGGTCGGCGTAGAACCGGTTGCCGGTCGCCCGCGCGATGGCGAGGTGGAAGGCGAAGTCGGCCTCGACGGCGCCCACGTGGCCGGCGCGGGTGAAGCCCGCCATCGCCTGCTCGATCGCGGCGACGTCGGCCGCCGTGTGGTGCAGCGCGGCCAGCCCGGCCGCCTCGCTCTCCACCCCGATGCGGAAGTCGAGCATCGCCAGCACGTCGGCCTGCGAGCGGATCGCGGACGACTCGACGCTGAACGACGACGCCTCCGGCACCGCGAGCACGAACGACCCGCGGCCCTGCTGGGTCTCGACCAGGCCCTCGGCCCGCAGCCGGGTGACCGCCTCGCGCACGACGGTGCGCGAGACGCCGTACTCGTCGCTGAGCTCGGTCTCCGACGGCAGCTTGGCCCCGGGAGCGAGGTCGCCGGCCAGGATCTTGTCCTTGAGGCCGGCGACCACGCTCGCCGACAGGGTGCTCATGCCGAGAAGGTAGCGGTCTCCACCGTGAGCTCGCGCATCCGCTCGGTGAGGGTGAACCCGAGGCCCGGACGCTCCGGCACGAAGATCCGCCCGTCGCGGATCTCGATGCGCTCCTCGAAGAGCGGGTTGAGCCACTCGAAGTGCTCGACCCACGGCTCGGTGGGGTAGGTCGCCGCGAGGTGGAGGTGGATCTCCATCGCGTAGTGCGGCGCCAGGTCGAGGCGGTGGTGGGCGGCGAGGGTGGCGAAGCGGAGGAACGGCGTGATGCCGCCGATGCGCGGGGCGTCGGGCTGCACGATGCCGCGGTAGCCGGCGTCGACCAGGCCCATGTGCTCGTCGACCGAGGTCAGCATCTCGCCGGTGGCGATCGGGGTGTCGAAGGTCTGCGACAGGTCGGCGTGGCCGACGTGGTCCCAGGCGTCGAGCGGCTCCTCGATCCAGATCAGGTCGAACTGCTCGAGCTCACGGCACATCCGGCGCGCGCGGGCGCGGTCCCACTGCTGGTTGGCGTCGACCATGAGCGGGCCGTCACCGAGGTGCTCGCGCAGCGCGGCGACGCGGCGCAGGTCCTCGCGCCAGTCGGGCTGGCCGACCTTGATCTTGATGCCACCGATGCCGGACGCGAGGGAGGCGGTCGCCTTCTCCTTGATCTCCTCGACGGAGGCCTGGAGGAAGCCGCCGGAGGTGTTGTAGACACGGCACGAGTCCCGGTGCGCGCCGAGCAGCTTGGCCAGCGGCAGCCCCGCCCGGCGGGCCTTGAGGTCGTAGAGCGCGACGTCGAGCGCGGCGACGGCCTGGGTCGCGACGCCGGAGCGGCCGACGGAGGCGCCGGCCCACATCAGCGACTCGTAGATCTTGGCGATGTCGCTGGGGTCCTGGCCGATCGCGACCTCGACGACCTCCTTGAGGTGGGCGTACTGCGCCTTGCCGCCCGCGCGCTTGCTGTAGCTGAAGCCCATGCCCTCGAAGCCCTGCTCGGTCGTGAGCTCGACGAAGAGCATGACCGTCTCGGTCAACGGCTTCTGCCGGCCGGTGAGCACCTTGGCGTCGCTGACCGGGTTGGGCAGCGGCAGTACGACGTGGGACAGCGTCACGCTCCGGATGCGGTCGCCGGTGCCGGGCCCGGTGGCAACAGCCGACGAGGTGGCCGGGGCGGTGGGGGTCTGGGTCATGGGGATTCCTCGGGTCGTCGCAAACTTGTATGATGAGTCTGCAACTCATTACACAAGTACGTCAAGCCACGGTCAGGAGCACTCGATGACGCAGGTCCGCAGCAGCCGGCAGGTCCCGCGGTGGCACGACCTCGAGCCGTTCCTCCACCCGCGGCCGGTCGAGCGGACCGCCGTGGGCCGTCGGCTGGCGCGGTGCCTGTCGGTCGACGACGTCGAGCGGTTGGCCCGCCGCCGGGTGCCGGGAGCGGTGTGGGACTACGTCGAGGGCGGCTCCGACGGCGAGCACGCCATGCGCCGCAACCGTGACGCGTTCGACCGTGTCGAGCTGCGCCCGACCTCCTTCGAGCAGGTCGCCGAGCCCGACACCGCGACCACGCTCCTCGGCCGTCCCACGGCCGCGCCGATCGTCCTCGCCCCCACCGGCTACACCCGGCTCAGCCACCACACCGGCGAGCGCGCGGTGGCCGCGGCGGCCGCGCAGGCCGGGCTCCCCTACACGCTCTCGACCTACGCCACCACGTCGATCACCGACGTCGCGAGCGCGGCGCCGGGCGCGAGGAACTGGTTCCAGGTCTACCTGATGAAGGACCGCGCCGTGACCCGCGCGCACCTCGACGAGGCACGCGCCCAGGGCTACGAGGCGCTGATGCTGACCATCGACACGACCATGACCGGCATGAAGCGCAAGGACAAGCACAACGGCTTCGCGATCCCGCCCCAGCTCACCGCGCGCACGGTGGGCGGCATGGCGCGCCACCCGCGCTGGGTCGCCGACATCCTCACCACCGAGCCGCTGCGGTTCGCCACCTTCCCCGAGGGCTCGACGTACGCCCGGTGGGGGATGTCCAACGAGCTGCGCGAGCAGCAGATCCGGCCCGCCGACATCGCCTGGCTGCGCGAGCAGTGGGACGGCCCCGTCGTGGTCAAGGGCGTGCAGTCGGCGCGCGACGCGGTGACCGCCGTCGACGCGGGCGCGCACGCGATCGTGCTGTCCAACCACGGCGGTCGCCAGCTCGACCGCGCGCCCGTGCCGCTCGAGCTGCTGCCCGACGTGGTGGACGCGGTGGACGGGCGGGCGGAGGTGCTGCTCGACTCGGGCGTACGCACCGGGGGCGACGTCGTCGCGGCCGTCGCGCTCGGCGCCACGGCGGTGCTGGTGGGGCGCGCCTACCTCTACGGCCTGATGGTCGGCGGCCAGCGCGGCGTGAGCCACGTGCTCGACCTGCTCACCGGGGAGATGCGCCGCGCGATGAGCATGATGGGAGCGCCGAGCGTCGCCGCCCTCACCCCGGACCACGCGCGGCTGAGGGACCGATGAGGAGCGCCGGCTCAGCCGACCGGGGTCACCAGCTCGCCGCGCTCCAGGAACGCCGCGACGTTGTCGAGCACCAGCCGGGCCATCGCCTCGCGGGTCTCGACCGTGGCGCTGCCGACGTGCGGCAGCAGCACGACGTCGTCGCGCGCGAGCAGCGCCTCGGGCACGTGCGGCTCGTCGGCGAAGACGTCGAGCCCCGCGCCGGCGATCCGGCCGTCCTCCAGCGCGGCGACCAGCGCGTCCTCGTCGACGACCGAGCCGCGGGCGACGTTGACGAGGTGGCCCTCGGGGCCGAGGGCGTCGAGCACGTCGGCGTCCACCAGCTTGTCCGTGCCCGCACCGCCCGGGGTGAGCACGACCAGCACGTCGCTCGCGCGGGCGAGCGCGACCGGGCTGTCGTGGTAGGTCCACGCGACGTCCTTGGGGCTGCGCGAGTGGTAGTGCACGACCGCGCCGAAGGCCTCCAGCCGCTCGGCGGCGGCCGTGCCGATGCGCCCCAGACCGAGCACCCCGACGACGGCCCCGCGCACGTCGCGGGTCAACGGCATCCGCTCACCCCGGGCCCACGCCCCGCTGCGCACGAACCGGTCGGCCGCCGTGATCCCGCGCAGCACGTCGACGACGAGGAAGGCCGCGAGGTCGGCCACCGCGTCGGTGAGGACGTCGGGGGTGTTGGACACGACGATGCCGCGGCGGCGCGCCTCCTCCACGTCCACGTTGTCGTAGCCGACGCCGAAGTTGACGATCGCGCCGAGGTCGGGGAGCGCGTCCATCTCGGCCGCGCCGGCGCGCGCCCCGCCGCCGACCACCGCGACGCGCACGCCCGAGGGGTCGGACAGGTCGGCGAGCGACGGGGCGGCGTAGCGCTCGGCGAGCCACTCGCGCACGAAGGGCATCAGCCCTCCGAGCTGGACGACGCGGACCGGGTGCTGGGTGTCGGAGGTCACCACGCCATCCTTGCGGGGCCACGGTCGCCGCGTCCAAGACGGGCTGGCTATCGCACGATGCACCGGACGGGGGAGCGATGGACCTGCTGACCGGCTTCGCGACCATCCTGGTCGTGATCGCCGCCGGCGCCGGGCTCGCGCACGCCGGTGTCCTCGACCGGCGCTCGCAGCGCACGCTCGGCGAGATCGCGTTCTTCGTCGCCTCCCCTACGCTGCTGCTCGTCACCATCAGCCGGGTGCACCTGGAGTCGGCGGCGATCAACCTCGTCGCCTCGTCGGTGTCGCTGGGCGTCGTGTTCGCGACGTACGCCGTGGTGGCGCGGCTGCGCTGGCGGCTCTCCACGGGCCCGCTGCTGATCGGCGCGCTGTCGTCGTCCTACGTCAACGCGGGCAACCTCGGCATCGCCATCGCGGCCTACGTCGTCGGCGACATCACCGTGGTGGTGCCCGCGCTGCTGGTGCAGATGCTGCTGGTGCAGCCGCCCTCCCTGGTCGTCCTCGACCGGATCACCGGACGCGGCAACGGCGTCCGCGCGGTGGCCCGGCGGCTGGTGACCAACCCGCTCACCGTCGCCGCCGTGGTCGGGGTGGTCCTGGCGGCCACCGGGTGGACGTTGCCGCAGGTGGTCCTCGACCCGCTCGAGCTGCTCGGCGGCGCGGCGATCCCGCTGCTGCTGATGTCGTACGGCGCCGCGCTGAGGCTGAGCCCCCCGCTCGGCCGGGCGGGCCACAACGGCGAGGTGCTGCTGGCGAGCGTGCTCAAGCTCCTCGTCATGCCGGCCGTCGCCTGGGCCGTGGCCGCCGGCCTCGGGCTGGACGGCCGCGCCCTGCTGGGCGTGGTGATCACCGCGGCGCTGCCGACCGCCCAGAACATCTTCCTGCACGCCACCCGCTACCGCGTCGGCGAGGATGTCTCCCGCGAGACCATCCTGGTCACCACCGTGGCCTCGCTGCCCGTGGTGCTGCTCATCGCCCTCGTGCTCGGCTGACCCACCCCCTGAGGAGACCCCGTGACCGACCTGCCCGACCGCCTGCCCGCCCGCCTGCCCGACCGCCTGCTCGACCGCCTGCGCGACGCCGTCGGCGAGGCGCACGTGCTGAGCGCCGAGGCCGACGTCGCGCCCTACGTCGTCGACTGGACCGGCGTGCACCGCGGCAGCGCGCTCGCCGTGGTCCGCCCCGGCTCCACCGACGAGGTGGCTGCGGTGCTGCGCGCCTGCCACGAGGCGCGTACGCCGGTCGTCCCGCAGGGCGGCAACACCGGGCTGGTCGGCGGCGGGGTGCCGGACGGGTCGGGCCGCCAGGTCGTGCTGTCGCTCGGCCGGATGCGCGACGTGCGCGACGTCGACCCGGTGGCCGGGACGATCACCGTCGACGCCGGCGTCGTGCTCGCCGACGTGCGGGCCGCGGCCGCGGAGGCCGGACGGCTGTTCCCGATGTCGCTGGGCTCGGAGGGCAGCTGCACGATCGGCGGCAACCTCGCCACCAACGCCGGCGGCACGGCCGTGCTGCGCTACGGCATGACCCGCGAGCTGGTGCTCGGCCTCGAGGTCGTGCTGCCCGACGGCCGGGTGTGGGACGGCCTGCGCGGGCTGCGCAAGGACAACACCGGCTACGACCTGACGCAGCTGTTCGTGGGCTCCGAGGGCACGCTGGGCGTCATCACCGGCGCGGTGCTGCGGCTGTTCCCCGCCACGCCGCGCCGCGCCACCGCCTGGGTCGCGGTGCCGTCGGTCGCCGCCGCGGTGTCACTGCTCGCCTTCGCCCAGCAGCACGCCGGGGTGCACCTGTCGACGTTCGAGATCGCCAACCGCCAGGCCATCGACCTCGTCCTCGCCCACCTGCCCGGTGCGAGCGACCCCCTCGCCGCCCCGAGCGACTGGTACGTCCTGGTGGAGCTCGCGGGGTCCGCCGTGGACGACGGTCTCGACGAGGCCCTCGAGTCGCTGCTCGGCGCGGCGGTCGAGGCAGGCGTGGCGTCCGACGCGGCGATCGCCGGCAGCCCGGCCCAGCGCTCGGCGCTCTGGGCACTGCGCGAAGGGATCTCGGAGGTGCAGAAGGTCGAGGGCGCCACGTTGAAGCACGACGTCACGCTGCCCATCGCCCGGCTCGCCGCGTGGACCGAGGCCACGGCGCCGCTGCTGCAGGAGGTCTGCCCCGGGGTGCGGCCGGTGACCTACGGCCACGTCGGCGACGGCAACCTGCACTACAACCTCAACGCCCCCCTGACCGACGGTCGCAGCGACGACGACGCGCTGCGCGCCGCGGCCGCCGACCTGACCGCGACGATCTACGACACGGTCGCTCGCGAGGACGGCTCGATCAGCGCCGAGCACGGCCTCGGTCGCACCAAGGCGGCCGCGGCGGCGTCCTACAAGTCGGACGTCGAGGTCGACCTGATGCGCGCGGTCAAGCAGGCCCTCGACCCGGCCGGCCTGATGAACCCCGGGGTGCTGCTCCCGCCCGGCTCGTAGGCCCCGATCCACACCCCGACCTAGGGTGGCGCCATGAAGGCACAGACCCTCGGTCGCGTCCTGCTCGGCTCGGCGATGGTGGGCGCGGGGGTGATGCACCTGACCACGCAGCGCGAGGAGTTCCAGGCGCAGGTCCCCGACTGGTTCCCGGTCGACGAGGACCTCACCGTGCTCGGCTCCGGTGTCGTGGAGATCGCGCTGGGCGGCGCGTTCGTCGCGCTGCCGAGGCACCGGCGCACGATCGGCGCGCTGATGGCCGCCTTCTTCGTCGCGATCTTCCCCGGCAACATCGCGCAGTACGTCGAGGGCACCGACGCGTTCGGGCTCGACACCGACCGCGCGCGGCTGGTGCGGCTGTTCTTCCAACCGCTGCTCGTCGTGTGGGCGCTCTGGGCCGGCGGGATGCTCGGCCGGCGCCGCCCGGTCGTCGCCGAGCGGGAGCAGCGCGAGGAGGTCGAGACGGGCGAATAGCCCGCCCGGCGCGGGTTTGCGGCGCGCCACGCGGGGCACGAAGGGTCCGACAGAGAGGGGGACTCCGTGCCCATCACCGTGCCCATCCGCAGGAGCACCAGCAGGACACTCGTCGGCGTCGCCGGCCTGTGCGCCCTTGCCCTGACCGCCACCATGGTGCCCGCCACCACCGCCAGCGCGTCCCGCGGCGACGACCAGCGAGCCGTCGAGCTGCTCGGCCCCGCCGGGACCGGCCGCCAGGCCGATGCAGAGTCTCGGGCGGCAGCCGACGAGCGCTCGCGTCCCGTCGACGTCGACGCGGCCGCGCTCGACGACGTACGAGCCGGTGACCGCATCAGCCTGACGGTGTTCGACGACACCACGATCACCGCGGCCGTCGGCGACCGCACCTCCGCCGACGGCGTCACGTCGTGGACCGGGTCCCTCGTGGGCACCACCGGCACGTTCACCGCCGTGGAGGTCGACGGCGTCGTCCGGATGCAGGTGGCGTCAGCCGCCGACGGCACCTTCGAGGTGAGCAGCGTCCCCGGCGGCGGCTACGAGGTCACCGAGGTGCCGTCCCCGTCCGACGCCCACGACGACGCCGTGCGTCCCGCCGAGCAGGCAGCGATCCACGCCGACCACGCGCACGCCAAGGTCCCGGCCGGGCGCGGCGGCGATGTGCCGGTCGCCGCCGACGAGCCGTCGACCGTCGACGTCGCCATCGTCTACTCCGCCTCGCTGCCCGCGTCGGCGGGTGGGGAGGCCGCGATGCAGGCGCAGTTCGCCCTCGGCATCACCCAGACCAACCAGGCGTTCGCCGCCTCGGGCATCGGCACGCAGCTCCGGCTGGTCGGCACCCGGCAGGTCGCCGCGGCGCCGTACTCCTCGCTCGACGCCAACTACCGCGCGCTCGGCACGCCGGGCGACGGCGTGTTCGACGAGGCCCAGGCGCTGCGCGAGGAGACCCACGCCGACCTGGTCAGCCTGTGGCTCGGTGGTCCCTACCCCGCCGGCAGCTACTGCGGCCTCGGCTCCCTCGGCGGCACCAGCCCTGCCTACGACCCCGAGCGCGCGGCGTGGACGGTCGTGTGGGCCGACAAGTGCGCCACCGCCAACCTCACCTTCGCCCACGAGATCGGCCACAACCTCAGTGCCGACCACGACCCCGGCGCGTCCTCTCCTCCGATCGGCGGCGGAAAGCCCTACGCCCGCGGCTACGTCGACGTGCCGGGCAACTTCCGCACGGTGATGTCCTACCCGACCACGTGCCAGGGCTGCGCCGCCGTCACCCACTTCTCCAACCCCAACGTGGCCTACGGCGGCCGCACCACCGGCGCCGCCGCAGCCAACAACGCCCAGGCCATCAACGAGCAGATCGCGGCCGTGGCCAACTACCGCCAGTCGCAGATCTACCCGGGCGTGACCACCGTCGGCGGCAGTCCGCGCTTCAAGGGCATGGCCACGGCCACCACGACGCCGTGGTCGCCGACGGTCACCTTGGGCTACCAGTGGCTGCTCGACGGCGTCGCCGTCCCGGGTGCCACCACGAGCACCTTCTCGCTGTCGCGACGCGACATCGGCAAGAGCCTCAGTGTGCAGGTCGTGGGCTCCGCGCCCTTCTACCCGTCGGTGGCGACGGTCTCGGCCCCGGTCGTGGTCGGCAAGGCATCGTTCCGCACGAAGCGACCCAAGCTCCGTGGCGTGCCGCGCGCCGGCCGGGTCCTCTCGGTCAAGGTGAAGGGCTGGAAGCCCAAGCCGGCGAAGAAGAACGTCAAGGTCCGCTACCAGTGGCTGCGCAACGGCAAGGCGATCAAGGGCGCCAAGAAGGCCGCCTACCGCGTCCGCGCCAAGGACCGCGGCAAGAAGATCTCCGTGCAGGTCACCGCGAAGGCCAAGGGCTACGAGAAGGCACGGCGGTCCTCCAAGAAGGTCAAGATCCGTCGATGAACGCCCCTCGCCGGGCGGGTCACAGGGTCGGCAGCCAGTCGACCCGCCCGGCGAGCACGGCGTACCCCACGAACGCCCCCACGTCGAGCAGCGTGTGGGCGACCACGAACGGCATCACCCGGCCCCAGCGACGGAAGAGCCAGCCGAACAGCAGGCCCATCGCGAGGTTGCCGACGAAGCCGCCGAGGCCCTGGTAGAGGTGGTAGCTGCCGCGCAGCAGGGCCGCGAGGCCGATGGCAGCGGTGTCGCCGAAGCCGATCTGGCGCAGCCGCACCTGCACGAAGCCGAGCACCACGAGCTCCTCGAGCACGGCGTTCTCCGCCGCCGCCAGCACCAGCACCGGCACCCGCCACCACTCCCCCGGCAACGACTGCGCGACGACGGTGAGGTTGGTGCCGAGCGCGTAGGTCGCGAGGTAGAACACCACGCCCACCGACCCGACGCCGGCCGCCAGCCAGGCGCCGCGGCCCCAGTCGCGCCACGTGCTCCCGCCGCCGTCGCGTGCCCACACCTCGCGCAGCCGGGTGCCGGAGCGGACCAGCAGGTAGGCCGCCAGCGCGACCGGCACCAGCGCGAAGCCGATCCGCAGCAGCTGGTAGGTCAGGTCGAGCCACGGCCGGTCGGGGGCCAGCGAGTTGTTGAGGTTGGCCGCCTGCGACGACAGCGGACCCGGGGCGGTGAGCGCCGAGACGATGCTGACGACCGAATAGACCGCGCTGCGCCCGAGCGAGAGGAGCAGGACGATGGCGAGCTCGGCCCACAGCAGCGCCTTCGCCAGGTCGGGCACCCCGCCCGGGACGGGGGTGTCCCGCAGCCGCCACCACGGGCGTACGTCATCGGTGGTCGTCACGGGACCAGCATCCCCCAGCAGGCCGCGACCCCGCCGAGACCCCGCCGAGACCTCGCCGAGGCCCCGGCGGGAGCCGCCGGTTTGTCCGGGCCCGGCGAGGGCACACTGCTCCCATGCCCACCGGCCCCCGCACGCGCACGCCGCTCGCAGCAGTGCTCGCCACAGCACTGCTGCTGGGCGCGGGCTGCTCCGACACCCCCGGCGAGGGCGAGCGCGGGACCGAGGGCACGGGCGGCGGAGGTGCCGGGGGGAAGGGGACCAGCGGGCCGCCCGACGACACGGCGTGGACGACGAGCTCCGACCCCGTCGAGGCCGGCGGCCTGGTGTGGGCCTCCGGCGGCGTCGTCCACCTCTCCGACGGCACCACCGTCGACGTCGGCGGCCCGATGGCGACCTACGTCGTGGCCGGTGACGGCGTCTACTTCACCCCTGCCGCGAGCGACGCGGCCGCCACCGAGCACGGCTCCATGACGACCGGGCCCCTGCGCTTCGCCGACCGCGACGGGGTGAGCGACACCGGGCTGACGGTCTACGTCGAGTCCATCGGCAGCTCACCCGACGGGCGCTACGTGGGCTTCGTCGACGCCACCTCGGGACCCGCCGACCGCTTCAGCGGGCACCCCCGGGGCACGGCGGTGGTCGTGGACCTCACCTCCGGGGAGCGGGTCGTCGAGACCGCCGACGCGATGGGCGACCCGGAGCAGGACGACCTGGCGCGCGACTACGCGGAGGTCGACCTCGGGGTGCGCTTCGCCGACGCCGGGAGTGCGGTCGTCGAGGGGCTGGGCGACGTCCTCGTCTCCCTCCCCGACGGCGAGGTGACGCCGACCGACCAGTCTCCACGCAGCCCCGCCGACCCGGTCAGCCCGGACGGGGCGTGGTCGATCGACGACCGTGGCCTGGACGACCGGATCGTCTCGCGGGAGGGTCGCCCGGTGCCGGTCCGGACCGGCACGCCACGGCGAGACCTGCGGTGGTGGCTCGACGACTCGACCGTGGTCGGGATCGCGATCTCCGGCCCGGCGACGGGGCAGCAGATCGGTCCCGGCACCACCTCGACGCTGGTCACCTGCCAGGTTCCCGACGGCAGGTGCACCCCCGTCGACGGCACCACGGACGAGCGCATCCTCTTCCCCGTCGGCGCCGGCGACGAGGCACTCGACCTCGACCCGACAGGAGGTGGGTCGTGATCGACCCGGAGATCGACCACCGGCGCATCGTGTCGGGTGACCGGAGCGCCCTCACCGGCGCCTCGGACACCCTCGCCGACGTGGGGCACGACCTCGACGACGCCCGGGGCCGCATCCACGACGCGGCCGCCACGACCGACTGGAGCGGGCCGGGCGCCGTCGGCTTCCAGGCCCGCATCGTGCAGCTCGCCAACGGGGTGTCGGTCAACCGCTCCGCGCTCGCCCGGGCGCGCGGCGCCCTCGACGTCGCCGCGACGGCGTACGGCACCGCGGTGCAGCACGCCGACCACTACATCTCCTTCTGGCGCAACCGCCCCGGCGACCTCGTTCCCGTCGTCGAGCAGCTCCTCGCGATGGTGGTGCGCACCCGGCTCGTCGAGGTGGGCGCCACCTACGGCCAGCAGCTGACCGCGGTGGCGGCGGTGATCAAGGGGGAGGACGTCGACCTCGACAGCCTCGACGAGGAGACCCGCGAGTGGGTCGAGCAGGGGCTGGAGAAGAACAAGGAGTGGGCCGGGGAGAGCGGCAGCACCTTCGGTCCGCTCATCCCCAACACCCTCGCGACCGGCGACGATCGCGGGCTCATCCCGCAGGGGCTGGCCTACGACCCGCGCACCGGCACCTACGTGATGAGCTACTACACCCCCGACGGGAGGTCCACCCTGGCCCTGGTCGACTCCGTCACCGGTCAGGAGATCGGAGACGTCGACCTCGCTGGCGTCCACGACCCCTACGCCGACCCGCCCGCTCCCGGACCGTCGCACGCCGGCGGGGTCAGCGTGCACGGCGACCAGGTCATCGTCGTCGACAAGGGCACGATCTACACCTACTCGATGTCGGACATCCGGGGCCGGAGCAACGGCGGCAGCGTCAACGCCACCAGCGTCCAGGAAGGCGTCTCCGGAGGGTCCTACTCCGCCGTCCACGACGGCAGGCTCTACCTCGGCGACTACGGGGCCGACAAGCTCCACGTCTACGAGATGGGCCCGTCCGGGTGGCAGCCGGTGCTGGACGCCAGCGGCAAGCCGGAGGTCCACGACACCCCCGACAAGTCCCAGGGGCTGGTCGTGCGCGACGGGGAGTTCGTCTTCAGCACCTCTCCCAACCGCTTCGACGACGGCTCCCTCGTCGTCCAGGACCGCGACTCGGGCGAGCGCAGCGACCCCTACCCGCTGCCCACCATGGCGGAGGGGGTCGTGGAGGTCGACGGCAACCTCGTCACGACCTTCGAGTCGACAGCCGCGAAGTACTCCGACGACGGCAGCGACTGGGGCTGGGTCCCCGGCGTGCCGGACGACGACGACCTCTGGGCCAACCCCTACCTCGCGGTCACCCCGCTTGCCGCGCTCGGCCTGTCCGCGGACTTCGAGGTGCAGCCGGGCACGCTGCGCGAGGCCTCCCACGCCCTCGACAAGCCGAGCGGCCAGCTGTCCGCAGCGTCGTCGACGGTGCGCGGGGTGCGGGTCGAGGCGGCCGACCTCGGCGAGGTGCCCGGCGCGGCCGTCTTCGCCGCGGCCGTCACGACCCTGCTCGGCGCGGCGTCCGACAGCCTGCGCTCCGGGTCGAAGGCGGTCGCGCTCGCCTCCGACAACCTGATGGACTCCGCGCGCGACTACCAGCGCACCGACGGGGTCGTCGGCGGTGCCTTCCGCGGCCTCACGCCCTGAGACCCCCGGGGGGTCAGCTGAGCACGAGCCCGTCCTCACCCACGTCGACGGTGACCGAGCCGCCGTCGGTGACCTGGCCCGCGATCAGCATCCGGGCCAGCGGGTCGCCGATCGCCGACTGGATCAGCCGGCGCAGCGGTCGGGCGCCGTAGGCGGGGTCGTAGCCGGTCTCGGCGAGCCAGGCGCGCGCGGCGTCGGTGACCGAGATGCTGATCCGCCGCACCGCCAACCGCTTCTCCAGCAGCGCGAGCTGCAGGTCGACGATGTGCGCCAGGTCGTCCTTGGTGAGCGCGTCGAACATGACGACCTCGTCGAGGCGGTTGAGGAACTCGGGCTTGAAGTGCGCGCGCACGACGCCCATCACCGACTCCTTCTTCACCTCCGGCTCCATCAGCGGGTCCACGAGGAAGTGGGAGCCGAGGTTGGAGGTGAGGATCAGCAGGGTGTTGCGGAAGTCGACCGTGCGACCCTGGCCGTCGGTGAGCCGACCGTCGTCGAGCACCTGCAGGAGGATGTCGAACACCTCGGGGTGCGCCTTCTCGACCTCGTCGAGCAGCACCACGCTGTAGGGCCGGCGCCGCACCGCCTCGGTCAGCTGGCCGCCCTCGTCGTAGCCGACGTAGCCGGGAGGGGCGCCGACGAGCCGCGAGACCGAGTGCTTCTCGCTGTACTCGCTCATGTCGATGCGCACGATCGCCCGCTCGTCGTCGAACAGGAAGTCGGCCAGCGCCTTGGCCAGCTCGGTCTTGCCGGTGCCGGTCGGGCCGAGGAAGAGGAACGACCCGGTCGGCCGGTTGGGGTCGGCGATGCCGGCGCGCGAGCGGCGTACGGCGTCGCTGACCGCGGTGACCGCCTCGCGCTGGCCGATCAGGCGCTGGCCGATGACCGACTCCATCTCGAGGAGCTTGGCGGTCTCGCCCTGCAGCATCTTGCCGGTGGGGATGCCGGTCCAGGCCTCGACGACGTCGGCGATCTGCTCGGCACCGACCTCCTCGCCGACCAGCGGCTCGATGTCGGCGCCCTCGGCCCTCTCGACCTCGGCGATCTGCTTCTCGAGCTCGGGGATCTGGCCGTACTGGATCTCCGAGGCGCCGGCGAGGTCGCCCTCGCGCAGCTTCTTGTCCGCCTCGATCTTGAGCGCGTCGAGCTGACGGCGCAGCTCACCCTCGCCCTGGAGCTGGTCGCGCTCGCGCTCCCAGCGGGCCTCGAGGCCGCGCAGCTCCTCCTCGCGGTCGGCGAGGTCCTTGCGCAGCACCTCGAGCCGCTCCGCGGAGGCCGGGTCGGTCTCCTTCTGCAGCGCGAACTGCTCCATCTTGAGCCGGTCGACCTGGCGGCGGAGCACGTCGATCTCCTCGGGGCTCGACTCGTGCTCCATGCGCAGCCGGGAGGCGGCCTCGTCGATGAGGTCGATCGCCTTGTCGGGCAGCTGGCGCCCGGGGATGTAGCGGTCGCTCAGGGTGGCCGCGGCGACCAGCGCGGCGTCGGTGATCCGGACGCCGTGGTGCGCCTCGTACTTCTCCTGGATGCCGCGCAGGATCTGGATGGTGTCCTCGACGCTCGGCTCGCCGACGAAGACCTGCTGGAAGCGCCGTTCCAGTGCGGGGTCCTTCTCGATCCGCTCGCGGTACTCGTCGAGCGTGGTCGCGCCGATCATGTGGAGCTCGCCGCGCGCCAGCATCGGCTTGAGCATGTTGCCGGCGTCCATCGCGGAGTCGCCGCCGGCGCCCGCGCCGACCACGGTGTGCAGCTCGTCGATGAAGGTGATGACCTGCCCGCCGGCGTCCTTGATCTCCTCGAGCACGGCCTTGAGCCGCTCCTCGAACTCGCCGCGGTACTTCGCGCCTGCGACCATCGCCGCGAGATCGAGGGCCAGCACCCGGCGACCCTTGAGGGAGTCGGGCACGTCACCGGCGACCACGCGCTGGGCGAGGCCCTCCACGACGGCGGTCTTGCCGACGCCGGGCTCACCGATCAGCACCGGGTTGTTCTTGGTGCGCCGCGAGAGCACCTGGACCACCCGGCGGATCTCGGCGTCACGGCCGATGACGGGGTCGAGGCGACCCTCCTCGGCGGCCTGGGTGAGGTCGACGGAGTACTTCTCGAGCGACTCGTACGACGCCTCGGCGCTCTCGCTGGTCACCCGCCGGTTGCCGCGCACGGCGGTGATCGCCTCGCGCAGCCCGGACTCCGTCAGGCCGGCGTCGGTGAGCACCTTCTGCGCGCTCGACTCGACGGTCGCGGTGGCGACCAGCAGGTGGTCGGTGGCGACGTACTCGTCCTTCATCGAGCCGGCCAGGTCGAGGGCCGTGGCGAGCACCCGGGTCAGGGCGGCCGACGCGCTGGGCTGCTGCACGGTCGAGCCGGTGGCGCGGGGCAGCTGCTGCTGCGCGCGCTCGGCCTGGGCGAGCAGCGTGGCCGGGTCGACGCCCGCCTTCTGCACGAGGCTGCGGGTGGCGCCGTCCTCCTGCCGCAGCAGGGCGACGAGCAGGTGGATGGGCTCGGTGGTGGTGTTGCCGCCGGTGGTCGCGGCGAGCTGGGCGGCCTCGATGACCTCGCGGCTGCGGGTGGTGAACTTGTCGGCACCGAACTGGCTCAACTCTTCCTCCGTCTGCGTCGTCGTGTGGTGACCACTGTGGTCCCGTCAGTCCCAACGCGCCAGAAGTTGAGTCGATTCCCCTCAACTTCAGTTTTTTGCCGCCCGCTGCCGCTCGGGCAGCGGTCCGGGCCGGGTTCGGGTCGCCGGGGCTCAGGCGAACGGGTCGGGCAGCGCGCCCGGCAGGCCGGCCAGCAGCTCGCGCGCCCGCGCGGCGTGCTTGTGCTCGACCAGCACCTCGTACTTCGTCGCCACCACCTGCGTCACCGAGGAGAAGTCGCGCCGCCCGCGCGTGAACGCGTAGCCGATGAGGGCCCAGATCAGGCCGAAGGTGGCACCGATGAACGCCGTGCTGAGCAGCACCTGCCACAGGTTGGCGGTCGTGAACAGGGCGAAGACCAGCCCGATGAAGACGCCGAACCACAGCCCGGACAGCATCCCGCCGACGGCGATCTTCGACCAGGTCAGCCTCCCGGTGACGCGCTCGATCCGCTTGAGGTCGGTGCCCACGATCATCAGCTGGTCGACCGGGAAGTCGGCGTCGGCGAGGAAGTCCACGCTCCTCTGCGCCTTGGCGTAGTCGTCGTAGACCGCCAGCGACTGCGGGAACTGCAGCTTGAGCGGGGACGCGGGGGTCGGGGCCTGGGTCGACATGCATCCACGATACGACCGCCTGCGGGCAGGCTGGCCAGAATCTTTACCGAGCGCCTGTTTCATTCCGCGAACAACCGGGCAAGGGTGGTGCTATGGGCAAGCTGATCTTCGACAACCGAGCGGTCGGCGCGCTTTTCGTCTTCCTCCTCGTGGTCAACGCGTTCGCCATCCAGCACGGGTGGTACGGCGCCTGAGGACCCTCCCGGTCCCTCACCACGCGCGTGCGACGATCCCCGGGTGGCGACACCCGGGTTGAGCTCCGACTGCTCGCGCTGCTTCGCACTGTGCTGCGTCCTGCTGCCCTACTCCGCCGACGCCGGCTTCGGCGCCGACAAGGCGGGCGGGCGCCCGTGTCTCAACCTGCTCGAGGACGACGGCTGCCGCATCCACGCGACACTGCGCGAGGACGGCTGGCCGGGCTGCACGGTCTTCGAGTGCTTCGGCGCGGGCCAGCAGGTCTCGCAGGTGAGCTACGCAGGCGTGTCGTGGCGCGAGCCCGGCAATCCGCCGCACCGGCTGGCCGAGATGGGCGCGGTGCTGACGGTGATGCGCCAGCTGCACGAGATGCTCGCCCACCTCGTCGAGGTCGCCCGGCGCTCGCCCGACCCGGCCGCCGACGCGGTCCGCACCGAGATCGAGGACCTGACCGGCGCCGACCCGGAGACGATCCTGCTCGCCGACCTCGACTCCCTCCACGACCGGGTCGGGCGGCTGCTGGCCGAGGCCAGTGCGCGCGTACGGCGACCGTGGCCCGCCGGGCGGGACCACACGCGCGCCGACCTGGCCGGGCAGCGGGTCACCGGCGACCACCGCGGCTCGACCTTCCGGGGCGCCCTGCTGATCGGGGCGGACCTCCGCGGCGCCGACCTGCGCGACGCCGACCTCCTCGGCGCCGACCTGCGCGACGCCGACGTGCGGGGCTGCGACCTCTCGAGCGCCCTGTTCCTCACCCAGCCCCAGGTCAACGCGGCGCTCGGCGACGTCGCGACCACCCTTCCCGGCGGGCTGTCCCGTCCGGGCCAGTGGGGGGCGTGAGGCGCCTCAGGCGGTCAGCAGGCCGACGCCCAGGCTCGTCAGGCTGACCGCGAGGAGCGCCGCACCGGCGAGCACCAGCACGACCAGGCCGTTGGGTCGCGTGCGGCCGGGGCCCATCGAGGAGAAGAAGAAGCCGGCGGGCATCAGCAGCGCGGACACGGCCACGCCGGAGCGCGAGAGCCAGTCGAGCGCCCCGGCCTGGGCCGTCGAGTCCGCGAGCACCTGGCACACCAGGGCGAGGACGAGCAGCACCCCGGCGTGCGCGTGGCCGGCGCGGGCGAACCTCTCCTGGAACGGCGTCACCTCGACCGCGCCGCGCGCGAGCCTCAGCAGGTAGAGCCCGCCGGTCTCGACCGTCACCAGCGAGAGCAGCAGGATCCCGGCGAGGATCCGGGACTCGTCGGACAGGACGTAGGACGCAGGCTCCATGGTGACCCCTTTGGATAGTCGACTCTCCAATAATTGGACAGTATGGTCTCCAAAGCAACCCCTGAGGAGGACGTTCCATGTGGATGGCCGAGCTGGCCGAGCGCAGCGGCGTGCCCGTGCCGACCGTGAAGTTCTACCTGCGCGAGCGGCTGCTCCCGCGGGGCGAGGCGCGCGGGGCGACCCGCGCGTCGTACGACATGGCGCACGTCAGGCGGCTGCGGCTGATCCGGGCGCTGGTCGATGTCGCCGGCTTCGGGCTCGACCGGGTGCGGCAGGTGCTGGCCGTGCTCGACGACTCCCGCACCACGCTGCACGAGGCCCTCGCCGCCGCCCACCAGCTGCTGTCCCCCGAGCCCGACATCCCGCCGTCGGAGGAGAGCCGCGCGGCGGTGGCGGCGCTCCTGGCCGCGCGAGACTCGCGCGCCGACGTCGACGGACGTCACGCGACGGCGCTCGCCGCGGCGCTCGACGCGATGGCGCGCGCCGGCCAGCCGCTGTCCGCCGACGGGCTCGCCCGCTACGCCGCGGCGATGGCCGACGTCGCCCGCGCCGAGGTCGGCGGCGTGCTGGAGGACGACCGCGACGAGGCGGTGACCTACGCGCTGCTCGGCAGCATCCTGGCCGAGCCCGTCCTGCTCGGCCTGCGCCGGCTCGCCCACGAGGACGAGTCGCTGCGCCGCTTCACCGACCTCGCCCCACCCTCCTGAGCGGGGCGACGGAATACCTCCCGGTCCGGACGGGCTGTGCCTGGCATGACCGTTCCCCGTATCCAGCTCCACGACGGCACGTCCATCCCGCAGCTCGGCTTCGGCGTGTTCCAGATCGACCCCGCCGAGACGGCGGAGGCGGTGTCGCGCGCCCTCGAGGTGGGCTACCGCCACATCGACACCGCCGAGATGTACGGCAACGAGAAGGAGGTGGGTGAGGCGCTGCGCTCGTCCGGCGTGCCGCGCGAGGAGGTCTTCGTGACCTCCAAGCTCAACAACGGCTTCCACGAGCCCGCGGAGGCCGAGCGCGCGTTCGACAAGACGCTCGCCGACCTCGGCCTCGACCGCATCGACCTGTTCCTCATCCACTGGCCGCTGCCCACGCGCTACGACGGGGACTTCGTCTCGACCTGGCGCACGATGGCGTCCTTCGTCGAGGACGGGCGGGCCGCGTCCGTGGGCGTGTCCAACTTCCAGCCCGCCCACCTGCAGCGCATCGTCGACGAGACCGGCGTGGTGCCGGTCGTCAACCAGGTCGAGGTGCATCCCTACTTCACCAACGACGCGGTCCGCGCCGCCAACGCCTCCCACGGCGTCGCCACCGAGGCGTGGTCGCCGATCGCGCAGGGCGCGGTGCTCGACGACGCGGTGATCACCGAGATCGCGGAGGCGAAGGGCCGGTCGGCCGCCCAGGTCACCCTGCGCTGGCACGTCGAGCGCGGCGACATCGTCTTCCCCAAGTCGGTCAACCCCGAGCGGATGAGGGAGAACTTCGAGATCTTCGACTTCTCGCTCACCGACGACGAGGTGGCCCGGATCTCCGGGCTCGACCGCGGGGAGCCCGGGCGCACCGGCCCCAACCCCGACACGTTCGACTACATCCCCGGCTGAGCGAGCCGCTCCCGGACGCCATGACGGCAGTTCGCCCATCGGGTCGCCGCGCTGAGCGCGGCCTCCCAGATGGCGGTCGCGAACTGCCTTCGTGGTGGCGGCAGGACCGGTGCGCGTACTCATGCGCGCCACCCTGCGGCTGCTCGACACTCGGCGCATGGACCCCAGCACCTGGCAGCGCCCGGGCCTTCGCGCCGCCCTCCTCTACGCCGTCGCCGCCGGCCTCCTCGGCGCCATCGTGTCCGTGGTCAGCCGACTCGAGCTCACCCGGCGCGCCCTCCCCGACACCCGGCTCCCCGACGGGCCGCTCATCGTCGTCGCCAACCACACCAGCTTCGCCGACGGGATCCTGCTGGCCCTCGTCGGACGCCGCCACGGCCGCTCACTGCGGCTGATGGCGACCGGCGGGGTCTTCCGTTCCGGTCTCGTGGGGCCGTTCGTGCGCCGCCTGGGGTTCATCCCGGTGCTGCGCGGGACCGACGCGGCGGCCGGCTCGCTCGACGCCGCGGCGCTGGCGCTCGCCGCCGGCGAGGCAGTGGGCCTGTTCCCCGAGGGTCGGATCAGCCGCGACCCGCAGCACTGGCCCGAGCGGTCCAAGACCGGTGCCGTCAGGCTCGCGCTCCGCACCGGGGCGCCGATCGTGCCGGTCGCGCTCGTCGGCGCCCACCAGGTCGTCGGCACGAGCGGGGTGGTGCGGCGGCTGCTGCGCAACACGGTGCTGCGCCCGCGCGTGCGGGTGGCGGTCGGCGAGCCCATCGACGTACGCCGCCTCGCGGGCGTCGCCGACGGCCCGATCGCCGACGAGGCGACGGTGCGGTGGCTCGCCGACGAGGTCATGGCCACGCTGGTGGCCCAGGTCGCGGAGCTGCGCGGCGAGCCGGCGCCGCACCCGACCGGCGTGCCGGCCGAGGCGCTCAGCGCCTGAGCGCAGCGGGCTCAGGAGTAGCGGTGGCTCTTCTGCGGGTGGCCCTGCTCGCGGGTGCAGGTGCGCCCGCTCATGTTGCGGTGGCCGCACAGCTCCTCGGTCGCCGGCTGGTCGGCCCCGACCTCCGGCTGCGCTGCCGACCTGGCCGGCGTCCTCGCAGCCGCAGCAGGCGGCGCGACGGGCGCCGCAGCCCTCGGGCGCGCCGGCGCGGAGCTCGAGCGCTTCTGCGCCTCGGCGTACTTCGCCTCGCGCATCGCACGCAGGTTGTCCATCTTGCTCATCGCTTGCTCATCGCTTGCTCATCGCCTGCTCATCGCTTGGTCGTCGCTCGCTCACTCACGTGATGAACCTACGCGCTCGCACCGACAGCAGCGGACGAGGGTGGTCACCGGCTCCAGTCGATCGCGTCGTGGACGTCCTGCAGCCGGCGTCCGCGCACCGGGTCGTGCTGGGCCACCCAGGCGATCCGGCCGCGCAGGTGGTCCTCGAAGGCCGGCACGTCGTCGCGGTTCTGCGTGCTCGGACCGTGCCGGTGGCAGTTGTGCAGGATCGCCCGCAGCACGTCGACCTGGTGGCGCGCGACCTTCGGGCGTTCGTTGACGACCAGACCGCCGAGCGTCTGCCGGCCGGCGCGTGGCATCACGCCGGTCTTGCGGGCGTTGAGGCGGAAGCCCTCGTCCCGGACGATCGCCTCGATCGCGTCGATCAGGCGCGAGGTGCCGGTGCCCCACCCGCGCTCGCCGGAGAACGCCAGGTCGTCGGCGTACCTCGTGTAGCGCCCGCCCCACGACCGGGCCAGCGCCGTGAGGCGCACGTCGAGCCGGAAGGCCGCGAGGTTGGCCATCGCCGGCGACGTGGGCGCACCCTGCGGCAGGTGCGGCGCGGCCAGGCGGCGGCCGAGGCGCCAGTGGGCGTCGAGCAGCCCGTCGTCGGCCGGCGGCGGGACGGCCCGCCACTGCGCGAGGGGCAGGACGCTGGTCACGAGCCCGGCCAGGCAGTGCGCGACCGGCTCCGGGTAGCCGGCGGTGCGCCAGATGCCGTAGACGCGGGAGACGGTCACGCTGGCGAAGAACGCCTCGAGGTCGAGCCGCAGGACGACGCTCCGGTCGGCGTGGGGTGCGGCGTAGGACCGCACCGAGCCCCCGGGCCGGAAGCCCCTGGCCGCGTCGTGCGGCGGGATGAGGGCGGCGATCTCGTGGAGCAGCCGGCGCTGCACGGCCTTGAGTCGCGGCTTGGGTGCCTCGAGCACGCGGATCGCCCCGCTGGGTGCGACACGGTGGCTGACGCGGTAGTGCTGGAGGCGGACCTCGGAGGCGCTGCGCGCCAGGTGTCGCGGGTCGGCGAACCAGTCGAGGTCTGCGGCGCTGAGGCGCACGAACGACGCCACGTCCGCGAGGTCGTCGAGCACCGGCAGCCGCCACCGGTTGGCTGCCATCTGCGTGGCGACGACCGGTCGCACCAGGGGGACCGCGCGCTGTGCCTTCGCCGCCGCGGGACGCGAGGCGAGGTTGGCGGCGAGCTCCCGGGGACGGTCGAGCGGTGCGCGCGGGTAGAGCGCGAGCGTCTGGCGCACGAGCGGCGGCAGCCACCGCGCCCGGCGACCCAGCACGGTCGTCCCGCTCGCGACCATGCCCTCATGGGTCCACTCACCGGCGAGGAAGGCGGCCGCCAGGGCGCGCGCCAGGTCGGACCTCATCCGGCGGCCGACCCGTGGGCCGGACGGGGGTGCGGCAGCGCAGCCCGACCTGTCCCGTCGTGCGCGCGATGACCTGCAGCGGAGCGCAGCGAGTCGCGCGCGGTGCCGTGCCCGAACGATCCGGTGGTCCCCGGGGTAGCCCCGGAGAAGCCGACCGGTGACGCGCACCGGTCCGCCGTCTCGAGATTGCGCTGCCGCACCCCGCGCACAGTAGCGGCAGGCCGCGACACCCGGGGCCGGTTGCGCCGCGAGCCAGGCCGCTCGGTCGGCCGGCGACGCATCGTGCCCCTGCTGGGGCGCGTCGACGTCGATGGCGGGAGCTACGTCAGGACCCGCGGCGCCAGACGACGAGGGACTGGCTGACGGACTGGTGCCGCACGGGGAGCTTGTTGTCCGAGCGGGCGGCTGCCCGCAAGGCCAGCCCGCGGCGCAGGGCCTCGAGCTCGCCGTCGAGCTCGGCGTTGCGGGCGCGGAGGTCGTCGACCTGCCGCTCGAGGTCCATGATCCGCCGCACTCCCTCGATGCCGATGCCGGCCCGGGTCAGCTCCGCGATCTCGCGCAGCCGCTCGATGTCGCGGTGGGAGTAGCGGCGCCCACCGCCCCCCGTGCGGCCGGGCCGGATCAGCCCCATCCGCTCGTAGGCGCGCAGCGTCTGCGGGTGCAGGCCGGTGAGCTCGGCCGCCACGGAGATGACGTACACCGCCGCGTCGGGCGAAGGGGGGTGGAGCGCCCCGCTCATGAGTCGAAGAGCCCTGCTCGCAGCGGCTTGCCGGCGGTCGCCGCCCGGTAGGCCTCGAGGGCCTCGCGAGCGGTCGGGTCGAGGTGGGCCGGGACCTGGACCTCGACGGTGGCCAACAGGTCGCCCTTGCTGCCGTCGCGCCGGGTGGCGCCCTTGCCGCGCACCCGGAAGGTGCGTCCGTTGGGCGTGCCCGCCGGGATCTTGAGGGTCACCGGCGCGCCCCCGAGGGTCGGGATCTTCACCTCGGCACCGAGGGCGGCCTCGTCGAACGAGACGGGCACGTCGATGGTGAGGTTGTCGTCCTTGCGACCGAACACGCGGTGCGGCGTGACCTTGACCTTGACGAACAGGTCGCCGGCGGGTCCGCCGTTCTCCCCCGGCGCGCCCTTGCCCTTGAGCCGGATCCGGGCGCCGTCCTTGACGCCGGCCGGGATCCGGGCCTGGATCGTGCGCGAGGAGGTGCCGCGACCGCTGCCGTGGCAGGTCGGGCACGGCTCGTCGTAGACCAGCTGACGGCCGCCGCAGGCGGGGCAGGTCTCGTTGATGGAGAACGCCCCGCCCGTGCCGGACACGACGAATCCCGCGCCCTCGCACTCGGGGCAGATGTGCGGCCGGGTGCCCGGCTTGCCGCCGGTGCCCTGGCACGTCGGACAGGCCGAGTCGGAGGTCAGCCGGAGCGAGACGGTCACGCCGTCGAGCGCGTCGGTGAACCCGATCGTGGCCGAGCTCTCCACGTCGGCTCCCCGACGCGGCCGCGGCTGCTGGCCACGGCCGCGCTGGGCGCCGCCGAAGAGGTCGCCGAACATGTCGCCGATCCCACCGCCGGCGCCGGCCCTGTCGCGGAGCAGGTCGTCGAGGTTGAAGCCGCCCCCGCCGAACCCGCCACCACCGCCGCCGAAGCCGCCGCCCATGCCGGTGCCGAACCCGCCCTGGGCCTGCAGCGCGCGGAACTCGTCGTACTTGGCGCGCTTGGCCTCGTCGCCGATGACGTCGTAGGCCTCGGCGACGGCCTTGAACTTCTCGTGCTTGGCCTCGTCGCCCGGGTTGGAGTCGGGGTGGTTGGCGCGCGCCAGCTTGCGGTAGGCCTTCTTGATGTCGGCCGCGCTGGCGTCCTTGGCCACGCCGAGGACCTGGTAGAAGTCTTTGGTCGCCCAGTCGTTGCGGAAACCTTCGTTGTCAGCCACGGATCAACCTCCCTTCGTCCTCGACGTGGTCATCGGTGCGTGTGCTCGATCGCGACATCGGCCGGCGCCGGGTCAGGCGTCGGCGGGCTCGACCACGAGCACCTGGGCGGCCCGCACGACGCGGTCGCCCATCCGGTAGCCGCCCTTGGCGACGTGCTTGACGGTCGTCACCTCGACGGCAGGGTCGGCGCCCATGTTGCTCAGTGCCTCGTGCATGGTCGGGTCGAACGCGTCACCCGGCTCGCCGAAGCGCACCAGGCCTGCCGCGGCGACCACCCGCTCGAGCTGGTCGGCCACCGCCTTGAGGCCACCCTCGAGCTCGCCGTGCTCGCGGGCACGGTCGATGGTGTCGAGGACCTCGATCACGGGGGTCAGCGCCTTGTAGGCCGCGGACTCGGCGACGAACTGCCGGTCGCGGTCGACCCGCTTGCGGTAATTGGCGTACTCGGCCTGGACGCGCTTGAGGTCGTTGGTGAGGTCGGCGACCGCCTTCCTCAGCGACTCCCCGTCGTCCTGGCCCGCGTCGTCCGGGCCGTCGGGGCGCTCCTCGGCGGTGCCGGGGGCGTCACCGGCGACGGCGTCACCGGCGACCTGCTCCTCGACCTCGGTCTGGGCGGGGGCCTCGCCCGCGGCGGCGCCGAAGCCGCCGGAGCCCTCCGGAGAGGGAGCCGCGGTGGGCTCCCCCTCCGGGAGGTCGGTCGCCTCGGTGCCCGTCATGGGCTCGTCGGGGCGCTGCGTCACTTGGACTCACCCTCGGCGGCGCCGTCGGTCGACTCGTCGACGATCTCGGCGTCGACGACGTCGTCGTCGGACTCACCGGTGGCCCCGGTGGTGCCGCCCGCGGCGGCCTGGTCGGCCTCGGCGGCGGCGTACATCGCGGCACCCATCTTCTGGCTGGACTCGCCCAGCTTGGTGATGCCCGCGGTGATCTCCTCGGAGGACGCGTCCTCCTTGGCCAGGGTCTCCTTGAGGGCGTCGACGTCGGCCTGGACCTCGGTCTTCACGTCGTCGGGGAGCTTGTCGGCGTTGTCGGCGAGGAACTTCTCGGTCGTGTAGACGAGCTGGTCGCCCTGGTTGCGGGCCTCGATGGCCTCGCGGCGCCGGGCGTCCTCCTCGGCGTACTGCTCGGCCTCCTTGACCATGCGGTCGATCTCGTCCTTGCTGAGCGCCGAGCCACCGGAGATCGTCATCGACTGCTCACGGCCGGACGCCTGGTCCTTGGCCGAGACGTGCACGATGCCGTTGGCGTCGATGTCGAAGGTGACCTCGATCTTCGGCACGCCGCGGGGGGCCGGCGGGAGGCCGGTCAGCTCGAAGTTGCCGAGGGGCTGGTTCTGCGACCACATCTGGCGCTCGCCCTGCGCGACCTTGATCTCCACCGACGGCTGGTTGTCGTCGGCGGTGGTGAAGATCTCCGACCGCTTGGTGGGGATGGTGGTGTTGCGCTCGATGAGCGTGGTCATCACGCCGCCCTTGGTCTCGATGCCGAGGGAGAGCGGAGTGACGTCGAGGAGCAGCACGTCCTTGACCTCGCCCTTGAGCACACCGGCCTGGAGCGCGGCGCCGAGCGCCACGACCTCGTCGGGGTTGACGCCCTTGTTGGGCTCCTTGCCGCCGAGCAGGTCCTTGACGGCCTCGGCCACGGCGGGCATGCGGGTGGAGCCACCCACGAGCACCACGTGGTCGATGTCCTTGACCGCGACGCCGCCGTCCTTGAGCACCGACTGGAACGGCGCCTTGGTGCGCTCGAGCAGGTCGGCCGTCAGCTTCTGGAACTCGCTGCGGGTCAGCTTCTCCTCGAAGTGGAGCGGGCCGGACTCGCCGTGGGTGATGTAGGGCAGGTGGATCGTGGTCTCGCTGGAGGACGACAGCTCGATCTTCGCCTTCTCCGCGGCCTCCTGGAGGCGCTGCTTGGCGATCTTGTCGGCCCCGAGGTCGACGCCGTTGGCGTCCTTGAACTTCTTCACCATCCACTCGACGATGCGGTTGTCCCAGTCGTCACCGCCGAGGTGGTTGTCACCGGAGGTCGCCTTCACCTCGACGACGCCCTCGCCGATCTCGAGCAGGGACACGTCGAACGTGCCGCCACCGAGGTCGAAGACGAGGATGGTCTGGTCCTCGCCCTTGTCGAGGCCGTAGGCCAGCGCGGCCGCGGTGGGCTCGTTGACGATGCGGCTGACGTTGAGGCCCGCGATCTCACCGGCCTCCTTGGTGGCCTGGCGCTGGGCGTCGGAGAAGTAGGCCGGCACGGTGATGACCGCGTCGGTGACGGTCTCGCCGAGGTAGGCCTCGGCGTCCCGCTTGAGCTTCTGCAGCACGAAGGCGCTGATCTGCTGCGGGGTGAAGGTCTTGTCGTCGATCTTGACCGACCAGTCCTCGCCCATGTGGCGCTTGACGGACCGGATGGTGCGGTCGACGTTGGTGACCGCCTGACGCTTGGCGACCTCGCCCACGAGGACCTCGCCGGACTTGGTGAAGGCGACGACGGACGGGGTCGTCCGGGCACCCTCGGCGTTGGCGATGACGGTGGGCTCGCCACCCTCCAGAACGGCGACGACGGAGTTGGTCGTGCCGAGGTCGATGCCGACCGCTCGAGCCATGGTGTTACCTCCTGCGTGTGGATGACGGTGAGTCTGCGTGCCATCCTGCCGTGTGGTCCACGGAGGAGGCAAAACAGTTGAGTCGATCTGACTCAAGTCTGTTCATGGGGTACAACGCAGGGCGCACCCAGATGTTCCCCGATCGGCGCACTCGTGATGTGACGTGGATCGCTCTAGCCTTGCGCGCATGATCCGCCACACCGTCGCCTTCCGGCTCCACCACGCCCCCGGCTCCGCGGAGGAGGCCGACTTCCTGGCCGCCGCCCGGGCGCTCGCCGACGTCCCCGGCGTCACGGCGTACGAGCAGCTGCGCCAGACCAGCGCGAAGAACGACTTCACCTTCGGCTTCTCGATGGAGTTCGCCGACCAGGCGGCGTACGACGGCTACACCGAGCACCCGGTCCACACCGCGTTCGTCGCGGAGCGGTGGGTGCCGGAGGTCGCCGACTTCCTCGAGATCGACTACACGCCGCTCTGACCCGAGCCGGCCTCCTGACCCGCATACGCCGCCGAGCCGGCGCGTCCTGACCCGCATACGCCGCCGAGCCGGCGCGTCCTGACGTGGTGGCCAGGCAGCTGACGCGCAGGACGCGCCGACTCGACCGCCATTCAGCGCCAGGACGCGCCGCCTCGACCACGATTCAGCGCCAGGACGCGCCGACTCGACCGCCATTCAGCGCCAGGACGCGCCGCCTCGACCGCCATTCAGCGCCAGAACGCGCCGCCTCGGGTCAGCGGGACCAGACGTAGGGCGTGGTGGTGGTGACCGCGCGGAGGCCGGAGCGCTCGAGGATGGGGCGGGACATGTCGGTGCAGTCGGAGTGGATGTAGCGGATGCCGCGCTGGAGGGCGGAGCGGGCGCGAGCGGCGACGAGGGCGCGGTAGATCCCGCGGCCGCGGAGCTCGGGGAGGGTCGCGCCGCCCCAGATCCCGGCGAACTCGGTGCCCTCGACGGGGGTGAGGCGGCCCGCGCACACCACCCGGTCCCCGACCTCGGCCACCCAGAGCTCGGAGCGGCCGGTCTCGAGCTCGGCCAGGGTCGCGGCGAGCGAGGGGCCGCGGCCGTTGCCGAAGACCGACTCCTGGGCGGCGAGCATCCGGGCGACGTCGGCGGCGGCGGTCGGACCCGGCTCCAGCCGGCGGAGCACGACGGGGCCCTCGGCCGTGTCCGCGAGGGGCACCGCGACGTCGAGCAGCGCCGCCTCGCCGATCATCACGGTCTCCTGCGGCTCGGCCGCGAGGCCGTGGGCGAGGAGCCGCGCGCCGAGGTCGGCCGGGCAATCGTGGCCGCGCGACTTCCACTCGAACGACGTCACGTCGGTGTCGTCGCGGTAGTGGGCGACGGTGCGCGCGATCAGCGCGTCGAGGTCGTCGCCCTCGACACCGCCGAGGTCGCGGTAGGACACGAAGCCGCCGTGCTCGAAGACCCCCCACCACAGCGGGCCCTCGCGTCGTACGCCCTGCGCCCCGGCCATCTCGGCGTCGGTGCGCAGCTGCTCGTCGTAGGCCGCCAGCAGCGGGTCCGTCGTCATGGGTGGACACCCTAGGCCGGGAGTCGGGGGAATCTCAGGGGTTTTCCGCTGCGCGGGGCCGGGCCGTGGGCGCACACTTGTCCTGTGCCGCAGGCAGGAAGCCCGCGCCGGGTCGCCGGCGCCTCGGGAGTCGTGCTGCTGCTCGCCGCCCTCCTGGCGTTCTACGTCGCCGACGTCGCCGGCGCCGGCCCGTCCCGGTGCCAGCAGCACCGCGTCGAGGCCCGCGAGCGCGCGCGCGCCGTGACCGGCGACGGCTCCCCCGTGCTCGTGGTCGGCGACTCGTGGTCCGTCGGGCTCGGCCTGGACGACCCGGTCGGGTCGTGGGCGAGTCGCCTCCCCGGCGAGGTGCACGTCCGCGGCTTCTCCGGCTCCGGCTTCAGTGCCCGGGCCAGCGGCTGCGGCCGCGTGTCGTTCCACGACCGCGCTCCGACGGCGTTGGGCGTGCGTCCACAGCTCGTCGTCGTCGCCGGCGGGCTCAACGACTACGACCAGCCCGCCCGCGCCATCGACCGCGGCTTCCGCGCCCTGATGGCCGACCTGCGAGGCCACCACGTGGTGGTCGTCGGCCCCGCGAGCGCTCCGCTGCGCGCGGGCGCCGTGCCGAGGGTGGACGAGCAGCTGGCCCGGCTCGCCGCGCTCTACGGCGTGCCCTACGTCCCCACCGGCGACCTCGACCTCGACTACCTCGACGACCGGCTCCACCTCACCGCGGGCGGGCACCGCGCGTTCGGCGACGCGGTGGCCGCGCGGCTGGCGGACGTACGCCCGACGCGCCCGGCCGTGCTGGCGCGCTGACCCGCACCGGTCGGTGACCGGTCGCCCGCCGTCGACTATCGGACACTTCCGCCGACGATCGGCCGAACGGTGCAGGTTCTCGCGTTGCACGAACACGCAGATCGGCGCTCATTGACGGGGTGGTCGGCGATTGCGACTTTGTGCAGAGGTCCGCAGCACCCAATCCACCCTCGCGTCCGCCGGGCGCGAACTCACGATTGGACATCCCAGTGAAATCACTCCGTCCGGCCTTCCTGGCCGGTATCGCAGCGTCAGCCGTCGCTGCGTCCTTCCTGGCACCGGCCGCCACCTCGGCCGGCGCCTCCCCCGCGGCGGGCGACCCCCGTCTCGAGGCCCAGCAGGCGGCGTCCGCCTGGGTCAAGGGCCACTCCCGCGCGCTCGAACGGGCCGCAGCGGACGCCTTCGTCCGCACCGGCACGTTCGAGGGCGACAGCGGCATCTACGCGATGGCCTACGAGCGGACCCACGAGGGCCTGCGCGTCGTCGGCGGCGACTTCGTCGTCCTCGCCGACGCCGACGGCCAGGTGGTCGGGTCGTCGGTCGCCCAGGAGGCGCCCGTCGCGATCAGCGACACCACCGCCTCGGTCCCCGCGGCGCGCGCGAGCGCCGTCGCGACGGGACGACTCGACGAGGTGGCCGACGCCTCGGCGCCCGAGCTCGTGGTCTGGCACCGCGACGCCGGCACCCGCCTCGCCTACGAGGTCGAGGTGCGCGGCACCGACGCCGGCGAGGTGTCGTGGCAGAAGGTCTGGGTCGACGCCGAGGACGGCAGCGTCCTCGAGGCGCGCGAGCAGATCGCCCACGGCACCGGCACGGCGGCCTACTCCGGCCCCAACCCCCTGCCGATCGCCACCAGCGGCTCGGGCAGCAGCTACTCGATGACCGACCCGACGGCGACCACGCTGCGCTGCCAGGACGCCGCCACCAACACGACCTTCACCGGCAGCGACGACGTGTGGGGCAACGGCAACGCGACCAACCGCGAGACCGGCTGCGTCGACGCGCTCTACGCCGCCCAGCAGATGAAGGCGATGATGTCGTCGTGGCTGGGCCGCAACGGGATGAACGGCTCGGGCGGGTGGGTGCCGATCCGCGTCGGGCTCAACGACATCAACGCCTACTACGACGGCACGCAGGTCCAGATCGGCAAGAACCAGGCCGGCGCCTGGATCTCCGCGATGGACGTGGTGGCGCACGAGTTCGGCCACGGCGTCGACGACAAGACGCCCGGCGGCATCTCCGGCGGCGGCACCCAGGAGTTCATCGGCGACGCGCTCGCCGCGGCCACCGAGTACTACGACGGCCAGGCCGCGCCGTACGACTCCCCCGACCACACCGTCGGCGAGGAGGTCAACCTCGTCGGGCAGGGCCCGATCCGCGACGGCTCCAACCCGGCCAACGTCGGCGACCCGTCGTGCTACACCAGCTCGATCCCCACCGCCGAGGTCCACGCGGCCGCCGGCCCCGGCGACCACTGGTTCTACCTGCTCTCACGTGGCGGGGTGTCGAAGTGCGACGGCACCTCGACGACCGGCATCGGCGAGCAGGCGGCCATCAAGGTCCTCTACAACGCGATGCTGATGAAGACCAGCTCGTCGAACTACCTCAAGTACCGCACCTGGACGCTCACCGCGGCGAAGAACCTGGACAGCACGTGCGCCCAGTTCAACGCCGTCAAGAACGCCTGGGACGCGGTCAACGTGCCCGCCCAGACCGCCGACCCGACCTGCGGTGGCGGCACCACACCGCCCCCGACGACCGGCGGCAACATCCTGGCCAACCCGGGCTTCGAGTCCGGCGCGACCGGCTGGACGGGCAACACCGGCGTGATCACCTCCAGCACCAGCCGTCCGGCCCGCACCGGCTCCTTCAAGGCCTGGCTCGGCGGCAACGGCCGGACCAGCACGGAGACGATCAACCAGACGGTGACGATCCCGGCCAGCGCGACGGCGGCCACGCTGTCCTACTGGATCCGCACCGACACCGCCGAGAGCGGCTCGACGGCGTACGACCGGATGCGGGTGCAGGTCGTCGACGGGTCGACGGCCACCACGGTGCGCACCTTCACCAACGTGGGCACCAGCACGACGTACACGCAGTACTCGCACAGCCTCACCTCCTACAAGGGCAGGACGGTCACCATCCGCTTCACGATGACCGAGGACGCCTCGCTCCAGACCAGCTTCGTGGTCGACGACACCGCGCTGAACGTCTCCTGACGCCAGCCACTCCGTGACGGGGCGGGGCAGCGACCGCTGCCCCGCCCCGTTCCCCTGTCCAGCACCCGGGAGATCCCATGCGCTCGCTCCGTACGCCCGTCCTGTCCGCCGTGGCCACCGCCGCCCTCGTCGCCGGCGCGCTCGTCGGCGGCACCCCGCCCGCGGTCGCGGCCCCGTCGCCCGACCTCAGCATCGCCAACGTCACCGCCCACCTCCAGCAGCTGCAGTCGATCGCCACCGCCAACGGCGGCAACCGCGCCACCGGCCGTCCCGGCTACAAGGCCTCGCTCGACTGGGTGCGCGCCAGGCTCGACGCCGTCGGCTACACGACGCAGGTGCAGCAGCTCTCGACCTCCTCGGGGACGTCCTACAACCTCGTGGCCGACTGGCCGGGCGGCGACCCCGAGCACGTGGTGATGACCGGCGCCCACCTCGACAGCGTCGCCGCAGGCCCCGGCATCAACGACAACGGCACCGGCTCGGCCGCCGTGCTCGAGGCCGCCCTCGCCTGGGCCGCGAGCGGCAACACCCCCCGCAACCACCTGCGGTTCGCGTGGTGGGGCGCGGAGGAGCAGGGCCTGCTCGGCAGCAACCACTACATGCGCACCCTGCCGGCCGCCGACAAGGACCGCATCGAGCTCTACATGAACTTCGACATGGTCGGCTCGCCCAACCCCGGCTACTTCGTCTACGACGACAACCTGGCCGGCAACGGCGCCCGCGACGCGATGACGGCGTACTACACGTCCAAGGGCATCGCGTGGGAGTACATCGACGTGCAGGGCCGCTCGGACCACGCGTCGTTCCGCAGCCAGGGCATCGCCACGACGGGCATGTACTCCGGCGGCGAGACCACCAAGACCGCCGCGCAGGCGTCGAAGTGGGGCGGCACCGCCGGGCGGGCGTTCGACCCCTGCTACCACCGCGCGTGCGACACGACGGCCAACGTCGACACCACCGCGCTCGACCGCAACCTCGACATGATCGGCCACATGGTGTGGCTCCACGCCGACAAGGACTACGGCGCCACCACCCCGCCGCCGACGACTCCCCCCGCCGGCACCAACCTGCTCGTCAACCCCGGTTTCGAGTCCGGGGCGAGCGGCTGGTCGGGCACGTCGGGAGCGATCACCAGCAGCGCCTCGCGCCCGGCGCGCACCGGGACGTGGAAGGCGTGGCTGGGCGGCAACGGGCGGACGACGTCGGAGAACGTCTCCCAGCAGGTGAGCATCCCGGCGTCCGCCACCGCGGCGTCGCTGGCCTACTGGCTCCGCACCGACACCGCCGAGTCCGGCTCGACGGCGTACGACACCCTCAAGGTGCAGGTGATCAGCGCCGGCACGACGACCACCCTGCGCACCTTCTCCAACGTGGGCGCCGGCGCGGGCTACGCGCAGTTCTCCCACAGCCTGCTCGCCTACCGCGGCAAGACCGTCACCGTGCGGTTCCTGATGAGCGAGGACGCGTCGCTGCAGACGAGCTTCGTGCTCGACGACACCTCGGTGACGACGAGCTGAGGCCGCCGCGCAGGCGAGGGCCGGTCCTGGCCCTCCCGGTCGCCCGGCTCACTCGGCGAGCCAGGCAGCCCAGCTGTCGAAGGAGTAGGGCCGGCCCAGGAAGTCGGCGACGAGGTCGGCGGCGTCCTTGCGCCCACCCATCGCCAGCACCTTGTCGCGGTAGGCGTGGGCGACCCCGGCGGCGAAGAGGTCGTCGGGGTCGAAGGCGGAGAACAGGTCCTTCGCGATCACCAGCGACCACATGTAGGTGTAGTAGCCCGACGAGTAGCCGTCGAGGTGGCCGAAGGCGCAGTGCATGTGCGCGCCCTCGAGCGGCGGGATCACCGAGTAGCGGCGCTGCAGCTCGTCGCCGTAGGCGGTGAGGTCGTCGTGCGGGCCCGCGTGGAACCAGTAGGACCGGGCGGCGTACGACATCTGCTGGACGGCGTAGAGGCCCTTGCCGAAGTGGTCGGCCCGGCGCATCGCCGCGACCAGCTCGGCCGGGATCGTCTCACCGGCCTCGTTGCGGGCGAAGGTGGCGAGCACGTCGGCGTCCCACGCCCACTCCTCGAGCATCTGGCTCGGCGCCTCGACGAAGTCCCACTCCGTGGCGACGCCGGAGAAGCGGGCCCACTCGCCCTGACCGGCGAGGACGTGGTGGACCAGGTGGCCGAACTCGTGGAAGAGCGTGACCACCTCGTCGTGCTCCATCAGGCCGCGGGCGAAGTTGCACACCAGGACCCCCTCGGGCAGCTGCTCGCCGGCGATGCCCTTGACGAGGTCGAACTGGGCGGCGTGCTTGAACTTGCCCTCGCGTGGGTGCAGGTCGAGGTGGATGCGCCCGATCCGGGTGCCGTCGAGCTCGACGTCATAGCTGGCGACGTCCCCGTGCCAGGTGCCGGCCTCCTCACGGGCGACCGGCGTCCAGGTCAGGCCGAACAGCCGACCGGTCACGTCGAGCAGGCCCTGCCGCACCTGCTCGAAACCGAAGTAGGTGCGCACGACCTGCCCGTCGACGTCGTACTGCTCGCGGCGCACGATCTCGGAGTAGTAGCGCGAGTCGTAGCCGGTCACGGTGTCGGCGGTGGGGTCGTCGACGCGCTTGCGCTCGAGCAGGACGGCGACCTCCTGGCCCGCCCGCTCCTTGGCGGCCTCGCCGATCCGGTCGATGAAGTCGGCGACGGCCTGGCCGCTCCCGATCATCTTCACCTCGGTGTCGTAGTCGGGCCACGAGTCGTAGCCGAGCAGCTGCGCGGTCTCGCGACGCACGGCCAGCAGGTCCTGCAGGACCTGGTCGTTGGCCGGCCAGGCCACGTTGCTGTGCGCGAGCGCGAGGTCGTGGCGGGCCTCGGCGTCGGAGCCGAAGGTGAGGAAGGGGACCAGGTCGGGGTAGTCGGTGGTGAGGGTGACCAGGCCGTCGTCGTCGGGGGCGTGGGCGGCGCGGTAGTCGTCGGGCAGGCCGGCGAGCCGCTCCGGGGCGATCCGGATGGAGCGGACGTCGTCGCGGATGGTGCGCCCGAAGTCCTGCGACAGCTTCACGGCCTGCTCGCTGAGCGCGCGGAGCCGGTCACGGGTGGCGTCGTCACGGTCGACGCCCGCGCGCCGGAAGTCACGCAGCGTGTGGTCGAGGACGCGGCGCGCGTCGGCGTCGAGGGCGGTGAGGTCGGAGGACGTCGCCAACCGGTCGAGGACGGCGTAGAGGTCGCGGTCGAGCCCGAGCTCGGTGACATACTTCTGGACCTCCTGGCCCAGGTCGTCGGCCCGGTCGCGGACCGCGGCGTCGGGGTGCACCTCGGCCCACAGCGCCACGGCCTCGGCGTTGGCGAGGGCGGTCTCGGCCTTGTTCCACGCGACGAGGACGACGGGGGCGTCGGAAGAGCCGGCCTTGACCAGCCCGACCTGGCGGCGAGCCTCCTCGAGCTGGTCGTGGCAGCGCCGCGTCACCCAGTCGAGCCAGTCGCCGTCGCCGGGAAGGGTGATGGGGGCAGGAGCGGGGGCGAGGGGATCGGTCGGCACCGGGCGAGCCTACGGCCGCGCGCCCGTGCGCTCCAGCACGCCCGTCGGGGTCGTCCGCATCGAGGGCCGCGGGCCGTAGCGTGTGCGCGTGAGCACCTCGGGGGACGTCGCGTTCCGCTTCCGCGACATCTGGCTGGTGGCCTACGGGCCCTCGATGGTCTCCGCCATCGGCCACGGCGCGATCATGCCGGTGCTGGCGCTGCGGGCGCGCGACCTCGGTGCCGACGTCTCCACCGCCGCCGCGATCGTGGCCCTCACCGGCGTCGGCATGCTGCTGGCCAGCCTCCCGTCGGGCGCGCTGGTGGCCCGGGTGGGCGAGCGCCGGGCCCTCGTGGGCGCGGGGATCCTCGACGCGGCGGCGATGGCCTTCGCCGCGCTCACCGACTCCGTCGCCGGGCTCGCGGTCGGGGTGCTGCTCAGCGGCGTGTGCTGGACGCTCTTCCTCATCGCCCGGCAGGGCTTCATGATCGACGCGGTCCCCGAGACCCACCGCGCCCGGGCGATGTCGCTGCTCGGCGGCTCCCACCGGGTGGGCGTGCTCGTCGGTCCGCTCATCGGCGCCGGCCTGATCGAGGTCACCGACCTGACCAGCGTCTTCTGGCTCGGTGCGGCGATGTCGGTCCTCGCGGCCCTCCTCGCCGCCACGATGCCCGACCTCGGCGAGGAGAAGCGAGCGGCGGAGCGGGCACGTGGCCACGTCGGCGTGTGGTCGGTCATCGTCGCGCACCGCCGGCTCCTGGCCACCCTCGGCACGGCCGTCATGGTCCTGGGCGTCAGTCGGTCGCTGCGGCTCAGCCTGCTGCCGCTGTGGGCCGACCACATCGGGCTCTCGGCGTCCACCACGTCGCTGATCTTCGCGGGGGCGTCCGCCATCGACGTGGCGTTCATGTGGCCGGGCGGCTGGCTGATGGACGCCCGGGGCCGGATGGTGGTCGCGGTGCCGGTGGTGCTGTCGATGGCCGTCGCGTGCCTCCTGCTCCCCCTGGCCACGAGCGCGCTCACGGTCGCGCTCGTCATGGCCCTCATCGCGTGCGGCAACGGCCTCGGGTCGGGCATCGTGATGACGCTCGGGGCGGATGCCGCGCCGGAGGGCGGCCGGTCGCAGTTCCTCGGCGCGTGGCGGCTGTGCGGCGACATCGGCAACACCGGCGGTCCCCTGCTGGTGAGCGCGGTGGCCGCCGTCGCGCCGCTGGCTGCGGCGAGCGTGGTGGTCGGCGTGCTGGGCCTGGCCGGGGCGGGGTGGGTGGGCTACTGGACGCGGAGGGTGGACCTCGCGCGGACGAACGCGGTGCCGGTCAGCCGACCGTCACCGTGACCTCGTTGGACACGACCTCGGAGTCGGTGTCGACCACGCGGAACTTGTTGGGCCCGGTGCGGCTGGTCTGGACGTAGGTGGCGAACGTGCCGCCACTGACCGACATCGTCACCGGGAAGTCCGACCACGTGCCGTTCTCCATCCGCTGCACCTGCAGGATCGCCCCCTCGCCGGCCGGGTAGGTGCCGGTGAGGTCGATCTGCTGCATAGGGCTCACCGACTGCTGGTCGGCCGTCAGCGAGATGCCCTCCGCGGGCGCCTCCGAGGTCGACTCCTCACCCGGGTTGGGCTCCGACGCCTCGGCGGAGCCGGCCTCGGTGCTGGTCTCGGTGGGCTTGGGCAGGCGGAAGGTGGCCGAGGAGCTCGGCGCGCCGCTGGCCTCGGTGTCGTCGCCGATGCCGGTCACCTTGACCCCGACGAGGACCGCGAGCCCGCCGAGCAGGCCGATGACCACGGCGACCCCGACCAGGGCGATGAGCCCCGTCAGGACGGGGCGGTTCTCGGTGTCCATGTCGGTGGGGAGGGACCTTTCGCGCGGGGTGCGGGGCCTCGTTGTCGGCGGGGCCATTGTCCGGGAGGGGCGGGTGCGCGGCCAAGTCGGCCGGTGCGTCGGTGGGCGTGCCACCCCGCGTCGGACAGGATGGGCACATGCAGTCACCGTTGCGACACGGCAAGGCCGCCATCGGCACGACCCTAGCGGGCGGAGCGCTGGCCGCGCTGTCCTCTGCCCCGGAGCGCGCCTCCCGCCTGCTGCGCCACCGCTACCCCACGGTCGCCGTGACCGGCATGACGGGCGTGGGCAAGACCCGCCTGGCCGACCGCCTCTCCCGGCGCGCGAGCGCTGAGTCGGGCGGCTCGGAGGGGGGCCCGGAGGTGGGCTCGGCCGTCATGGAGCGTCGTACGCGCCGCAACGCGCGGCTGCGCGGCTACCGCTTCCGCGTCGTGCCCGGCGAGAACGCCGCCACCCGCCTCGGCGCCCTCGACGAGGTCTTCCACGACGAGCCGGTCGACGGGGTGCTGCACGTGGTCGCGTGGGGCCACGCCACCCCGCGGCGCACCGCCGGCACCACCGGCGCGGCGCTCGCCACGCGCGAGGAGCAGCTCGCCGCCGAGCTCGACGACTGGGCCATCACGGCCCACCGCATCGCCAGCATGGCGGTGCGACGCGACCGGCCGACCTGGCTGGTCGTCGCGGTCACCAAGGCCGACCTGTTCCCCGACGACGTCGACGAGGCGGTGCGCTACTACTCCCCCGGCAGCGGCTCCCCCTTCGCCGAGCGCCTCGACGAGCTCCGCGCCCTGGCCGGCGGCGCCAGGCTGTCGATCGACGTGCTGCCGGTGTGCTCACAGGGCGGCGACAAGCGCTCCCCCATGCCCGAGAAGGCGTGCAGCGACCTCCTCGGTCGCCTCGAGCTGCGGATGGCCCAGCTGAGCGGGCACGTGTGAGGGGTGCCGGCCGCCGCGCCCTCCTCGTGGTCGGCGCGGCGTACGTCGCGGCGCTGGCGTGGGCCGCCGTCGTCCTGCCCGACCGGGTGCCCACCCACTTCGACGCCGCCGGCCGGGTGGACGAGTGGTCGTCGCGCACCGCGCTGATGGTGACCTGGGTCGTCCTCGGCGTGGTCGTGCTCGCCGGCATCCCGGCGCTGACCCGGGCGCTGACCGCCGGCGACGGCACCTGGGTCAACATGCCGCAGGCGTCGAAGGACTACTGGTTCGCCCCGGAGCGGCGCGCCGAGTTCGCCGTGCGCTTCCAGGACGACATGGAGGCCGTCACCGCGCTCACCGGGGCCCTGCTCGTGGCCGCGCTGGTCCTCACGACCCGGGTCGGCGTCACCGGCCGGGACGGCGCTCCCTCGTGGGCGTTCCCGGTGCTGGTGGGGGGCTACCTCGTGCTGACGGCACTCTGGACGGTGCGCCTGCTGCGGGCCTACCGGCCGCCGGTCCAGACCGGATGAGCGCGTAGCCCACAGGAGCACGACTCCTGGTTTCGACACCGGCCCGGAGGGCACAAGGCCCCCATGAGGCCGATCGCGATCAACCAGCGGGCGCTGCGGGGCGCCAAGGAGGAGCTCGACTCCGCGCGGGAGGCGTTGCGCGGCGCGCTGGGCGACATCGACCACCCCGCCGACGACTTCCCGTGGCGCGACCTGGTGGTCGAGGGCGTGCGCGCCCTGGTCGACGACGCCGAGCAGGTCGCGAAGTGGTGCCGCACCCTCGCCGGCGCGATCGACGACTCCGTCGTCGACTTCGACGAGCTCGACCTCATGGTCGGGGAGGCCGCCGCCGTCGCCGCGAGGCTCGACCAGGTCACGCCATGACCAGGATCGTGACCGACCGGGTCGAGACCCAGGAGGACCGCTTCCAGTTCGGCGACCCGATCGGCTGCCGCTACCACTGGCTCGATCCCGACGAGGTCGACTCCTACGGCGACTCGGTGCGCCGGCTGTCGGCCAAGGTCGAGCTCGCCGTCGACGCCTTCGCGCGCACCTCGACGCTCTCCGAGGACGTCTTCGCCGGAGAGGCCGCCGACACGCTCCGCGACCGCGCCGCCCGCCGGCACGAGGAGTCGGCGGGCGTCCGCGACGACCTGCGCGGCCTCGGCCGGGCGATCAACGCCTACGCCGACGTCCTGCGCCGCCACCGTGAGGGACTCGAGGAGCTGCGCGCCTCCGCCGTGAGCACGGGCCTCGAGGTGCGCGAGCACCGCATCTGGCCCCCGGTCGCCACCCTGCCCGGTGACGCCACCCAGCGGCAGGCCGACGCGTGGGAGGCCGAGTGGAGGGCCTACCAGGCCTGCTTCGAGACCAAGCTGGAGCTGCGTGACGCCCGGCGTGCGGGTGCCCGCGAGCTCGTGCGGGCGCTCGCCGAGCACGCCGGCGTGCATCCCGACCAGGACCGGGCGAAGGTCGTCGCCGCCGGCCACCGTGGGGTCACGTTCGGCGAGCTGCGCCGCGAGGCCGCCGAGGAGGCCCGGGAGGCCGTCGACGCCGCGGACGCCGCGGACGCGGCCCGCGGCACCGTCGACGCGCTCAGGCGGCGCGAGCAGTCCGCGCTCGAGAGCCTCGAGCGGCTCGTCCTCGCCGAGGCGCCGCACGAGGAGATCGACGCCCAGGCGGGGAAGGTCCAGGCGCTGCACCGCGAGCTGGACGACGCCCGGGCCGAGGCCCGCGACGCCGAGGCCGCAGCCGACAGCGAGCAGGCTCAGGCCAACCGCGCGGCGCGCGACCTCCGGGCCGCGGAGGAGGGCGGGCCGCGCCTGATCGCCCAGCGCCGGCCCGCCGGCGACCTGGGGGACCGGCTCGGCTGAGCGTCGGTCCCGAGCGTCCGGGCCGCGGCTTCCGGCTAGGCGGGCGGAGACGCGCCCGTCGCGCGGCGCCCGCGCTCGGCGACGGCGTGCTCGTCGGTGCGCGAGTCGTAGGACCAGAAGTCGCGCAGTGCGACCGCGGTCAGCAGGACCCCGCCGACGCACGCCACGCCACCGCTCACGATCGCCCCGCGCACCGACCAGGCGTCGGCCACGAAGCCCGCGCGCGTCTCGCCGACCATCGGACCGACCGAGTAGGACAGCATCTCGATGCCGGCGAGGCGCCCGCGCATGGTGTCGGGGATCGTCTGGTTCCACACCGTCGAGCGGAAGACCGCCGAGACCATGTCGGCCGCCCCGGCGAGCGCCAGGAACAGGCACGCCAGCCCGAACGACGGCATCAGCCCGGCGAGCGCGATGCAGCCGCCGTAGAGGCTGGCGGCGATGACGATCGCCCGGCCGTGGTGGTGCACCCGCCCGATCCACCCGCTGAGCGCGGTGGCGACCAGGGCACCGACGGTCTCGGCCGAGTAGAGCAGCCCCAGCAGCTCGGGCCGGTCGAACACCTCGTGCGCCAGGGCGGGGAACAGCACCACCGGGATGGCCAGCATCATCGCGGCGATGTCGACGACGTAGGTGCCGAGGAGGTCGCGACGCCGCAGCGCGTAGGTGAGACCCTCGTGCACGCCGCGCAGGCTCGGCGGCGTGGTCTCGCCGTCGTGCGGGTAGGGCCGCATGGCCGCGAACAGCACCGTGGCGACCGCGTAGCCCGCCATGCCCGCCACGAAGCACCACCCGACGCCGACGTAGGCCATCAGCAGGCCGCCGATGAGCGGTCCGAGCAGGACGCCGAGCTGCATCGCGAAGCTGCTGAGCGCGTTGGCGGCGGCGATCTGGTCGTGCCGCACGGTGCGCGGCTCGAGCGCCTCCCGCGACGGACGCTGCATCGAGCTCGCGGCCGCGTAGAGCGCGGCGACGACGAAGATCAGCCAGACCCTGGGGTGCGCGGAGAACGCGTTCCACGCGAACACGCCCATCAGCACGACCTGGACGACCCCGGTCACCACGAGCAGCCGGCGCCGGTCGACGTGGTCGGCCAGCGCGCCGCCGTAGAGCCCGAACACGATCAGCGGCCCGAGCTCGACCAGGCCCACGAGCCCGACGAGGAGGTTGGACCCGGTGAGGTCGTAGATCGCGAACGGCACGGCGACGTAGGCGACCATGCTGCCGAGGTAGAACACGCTGCCGGCGGTGAACAGCAGCCGGAAGTCGCGCGACTCGCGCAGCGGGGTCACATCCATCCGCAGGGAGCGGAGTCGGTCGGTCCAGGTCACGAGCGACCAGTCTCCCCGATCGCGGCGCGCCGGCGCACCCGACATTGCGCACGACGTGCCCGGCCTCGTGTCCGGCCTCGTGCCCGCGCGGGTCCGTCAGGAGACGGCGCGGACCTCGACCACCTCGTGGCGCGGCACGGCGCTCTCGCGGCGGGCCGAGCAGGTGAGCCGGTGGGTCGTCTCCCCCGGCACCCGGCGCACGACGACCTCGACCGGCTCGTGCCCGCGCACCTCGAACCGGGCGGTGGTCAGGTCGCCGTCCACGCGGACGGCGCCCGGGCGCACGTCGTCGAGGCCGACGAGGCCGTGCTCGTGGCGCAGCGCCACGTCGGCCGCCTGGACCGCCATCGGCAGGTCGGACCGGCCGCGGAGGTGCTCGAGCAACACCTCGCCCGCCGCCGTGGCAGCGGCGACGCGCTGCGCGGACCCGGCATCGAGGTCGCCGTAGTAGAGCCCGCGCGGCAGCACGACGAGGTTGCCGGCGAACCGGTCACCCCCGACGTGGGACACCTCCCACACGGCGTCGGCGTGCGGGCCGTCGGCGAGCGCCCGCGCGACCGGTCGGCCGCGCTCGGCGCAGCACGCGTCGTGGCGTCCGTGGGTGCAGACCGCGAGCACCGGGGCCGGCTCGGGTGGGAGGCCGAGGCTCTGCCCACGGCCGAGGGCGGCCAGGTCGAGGTCGCGCACGTCCTGCACGCGGTCGAGGTCGACCGCCTCGGCCCAGGAGCCCGGGCCGGCGACGCGTGCGGCGACGACGCGGGTCGGACCGCCGGGGGCGCTGCGGCCGGGACGGCGGACCAGGAGCACGCGTACGCGGTGGCGCCGGGACTGCTCCTGCAGGTGGGCGCCGACGCCGTCGGGGAGCCGAGCGTCGCGCAGCGCGTCCGCGCCCCACGGCCCGGGGTGCTCGACCAGCAGGAAGCTGCGCACGGTGGAGGCGGTGCCGGCAAGCTGGTCGCCGCGCTCGCGGCTGGCCGGGGCGCACCGGAAGGCGGTCACCGCACGACCTCGAGCAGCCCTTCCCGGACCAGCCGGCGGCACAGCACCAGCGCGCTCTCGGCGTCGAGCGGGGCGAGGTCGCCCGGCGTCAGCTCCGCGTGGGCGGCGACGTGCTCCAGGGCCGGACGGACCCGCGCCGGCACCCGGACGACGCGGTCGCCGATCAGCACCCGGACCGTGCCACCGTCGTCGACCAGCACGCAGGGATGTCCGCGCCGGCGGCGCAGGCGGGTGTCGGCGTCGATCGTGGCCAGCGACGCGCGGTCGAGCAGGGCACCCGCCAGGCGCGGCGGGCGGTGGCTGACGAACCGCTCTGCCTGTCCGGCGGCGAGCGCCGCGGGGTCGAGCCGGCGGACGGCGTCGGCGAGGGTCGTGAGGTGGCCCGACAGTCCCGCGGCCAGGCGGGCCGGGTCGCTGAGGTAGCCGGCGGGCAGGTGGTCGTCGGGCACGTCGGCGAGCAGCCCCTCGACCTCACGGGCGAGGAGGGCCCGCCAGGTCAGCTGGTTGATGCCGATGGTCAGGTGGAGCGAGACGGACTCCTGCGCACGCGCGGCGTGGGGGGTGCCGGTTGGGAGGTAGGCCACCACCCCCGGCTCGAGCAGCAGGTCGCCGGGCCCGCCCTCGCCGTGCACCTCCCACCTCTTCGTGCCGTGGGTCTGCACCACGAACACGTCGTGGGAGTCGGAGTGGACCGCGAAGCCCTGCGCCCCGGGCGGGGTGAGGTAGGCGTTGGCCTGGCAGGGGTGGCCGAGCTCGAGCTCGAGCTCGGCGACGAGGTCGCCGACGGGCGAGCAGTAGCGCTGGAGGCCCTGCAGCACGATCGTCGCGCCCTCGTCGTGCAGGCGCATCAACTTCTCCGGGTCGACCAGCCCGGTCAGCGGCCTGCCGGCGAGGCTGCCGCCGCGGGTGAAGGACGACTCCGGCAGCACCGACCCGTTGCGGGCGACCCGCACGGCCGGCGTGCGGATCGCGGTCTGGGTCAGGAGATGGTCGACGTCGGCGAGCGAGAGCACCTCGGCGCCGTAGGCCGGATCGGTGCGGTGGACGTGGACGGACGACGCCCAGACCTTGTCGAGGAAGGTCTGGGCGTCGCCCGTGAGGCGGTCGAGAGCGCTCAGAGCGCGGTCCCGTCGGTGCCGTCGGCGTCGGTCGAGTCGCCGTCGGTGGCATCGGTCGAGTCACCGTCGGTGCCGTCGGCGTCCGCGCCGTCGGCGTCGGTCGAGTCGCCGTCGGTGCCGTCGGCGTCGGTGCCGTCGGCATCCGTCCCGGGACCGGCCGCGACGCCGGTGGGGTCGACGCCCTCGGTGCTCATCTCGTCGTCGCCGAGGGGGTTGTCAGGAGTCGTCATGGGTTCCTCCCAGTCGCACCGTGACGGTCGGTCCGTCCCGGGTCTGTGTCGAGTCTGGCGCTCGGTGTCCCTCCCGTTCCACACCCCGGTGGACGGGGTCTCGTCCTCAGTAGCGCTGGTCCTGCCAGAGCAGGCCCGCCGCGGCGTACTCGGTGGGGTTGCAGTAGCCGCCGTAGGTGCGGTAGCGCTCGGGCGAGATGAGCTCCTTGGCGCAGTCGGCGGCGTGCTCGAGCGGCGCCCAGTCGGGTGCCATCGGGACGGTCGGCACCGCGGGGTCGGGGTTGACGTCGGGGACGAACACCTCGGCGGAGCGGGCCACGAGCTCGTCCCAGCCCTCCCGGGTCCCGCCCCAGTTGTAGAACTGCTTCATGTGCGCGCACTCGTGGATCGCGATCCCGAGCTTGCTGATCTCCGGCTCGGCCGTGAGCGTCGCGAGAGTGGCGGCGTCCATGGTGATGCCGTGCTGCCAGCTGAAGACGCCGGTGCGGTCCCCGGTGATACCGGTGGTGTCGATCGTGATGTTGGCGTTGGGGCACAGCGAGGCGATGGGCGCGTAGAAGCGCGCCTGGTCACCGGTGTACATCGCCTGGTTCTCGAACCTGACGCTCACCGGCTTGGAGGCCACGCTGCGGCGCGCGCGCCGCGGGCCCTTGGTGATCTTCTTGGTCTTGAGGCGGTAGTCGACCTGCTGCGCGGGGACACCGGCGGGCACCACGTGGGCCGGGATCCGGGCGGTGACGAGCTGGCGGCCGATCTTGCCGCGGGCCCCGCTGACCTTGCGCCACTTGCCTCCGTCGACCCGCGCCTGCACGAAGACCTTCTTGGGCTTGATGGGCTTGACGCCCCGGTAGGTCTTCCACGCCGCCTGGACCTGGACGCCGGTGCCGGAGCCGCGGATGGCGGTGCTGAAGCCGAAGCCGTCGATGCGGTTGTACTTCTTGCCCCAGAAGGCGAAGAGCGGCCTGCGCGCGGCGCGGGCGGAGGACGTGCGTGCCGAGCCGGGTGCCTCCACCACGAGCGGCGCCGGCGGGGGCAGTGGCTGCACGTCGCGGGTCGTCAGCGCCACGTCGGGAGGAGTGCGGCGCTCGGCGTCGGGGGCGGCCGCGACGGGACCGGCGACGAACGCCGTGGACAGGACCACCCCCGCCGCTGCCAGTGCGGTGGTGAGACGTCGACCTGCTCGCATGTGTTTCGCTCCGTGTCGGGTGGGGTGTCGGGTGGGATGCCGGGGTCCCCCCTGCCTACCCGGCGGAGCCGGAGGGCAAACGCCCGGCACGCGGTCGGGTCACAGCAACCCCCGGCGCCGGGCGACGGCCGCGGCCTCGGTGCGCGAGGCGGCGTCGAGCTTGGCAAGGATGTGGGAGACGTGGACCGAGACGGTCTTGGTGCTGATGAAGAGCTGCTTGCCGATCTCGCCGTTGGACCTGCCCTCCGCGACGAGGGCGAGGACCTCCGCCTCCCGCGGCGTCAGGCTCGCCGCGTGCTCGGAGGTGGCCGGGGTGGCGGTGGAGCCCTGCGCGGTGAGCTCGTCGAGCATCGGCTGGGCGCCGATCGCCCGGGCCACCTCGCGCGCCAGGTCGGCGACCTGCCGGGCGCCGTCGGCGTCGCCGGCCGCGCGCAGCACCCCGGCCAGCCGGACCCGGGTCTGGGCGAGCTCGGGGACGCTGCCGTAGGCCACGGCGGCCTCCTCGGCCGTGCGCCAGGCCGACACGAGCTCGTCGGCCGATGGCGGGCCGACCTGGGCCAGCCAGCGCCACCGCAGGTGCTCGGCGGTGCGGCGCGCGACCCACATCCGGTATTCGGGGCCCTGGCTGTCGTCGTAGGGGGCGTAGAAGTCGATCACCCGGCCGCCGTCGGCCGCCAGCCGCTCGACGTCGCGCGCGGCGCACTCGCGCTCGTCGGCCGACTGGCGATGGGCGGCGGCCGCGAACGCGGTGAGCGCCAGCGTCGCGAGCCGCAGCCGGGCCTGGAACCACTCGTGCCACAGCGGCACGACCGCGGTGACGACGTCGTCGTAGACCGACAGTGCGAGCGCCCCGTCGCCGGCGGCGGCGGCGCGCAGGATCTCGGCCGCGGCCGACGAGATCGCGGTCAGCCCGTCGGTGGTCCAGTGCTCGCGCAGCCGCTCCAACGCCTGGGCCTTGGATCTGCCACGCAGGCCGATGACGATGAACATCTGGTGCGCGAAGTAGGCCCACTCCGAGACCATGGGCGGGCTCTGCCCGCTCACGTCGAGGAGCTCCCACGCCTCGTCGAGCAGGCCCTGGTGGGTGAGCACGACGGCGAGCAGCAGCCGCGCCTCGGCGGGGTAGGGCGACCAGGTCAGACCGCCGACCTCGCTGCGGGCGATCACCTCGCGATAGACCTCGACCGCCGCGGCGAGGTCGCCGCCGTCGTGGTGCGCGCGCCCGAGCAGGTAGAGCGCCCGCAGCTCCGGCTCGATCAGGCCGGCACGACGCGCCCGGTCGGCCGCCGCCCGCCACCCGACGACCGCACTGGACCCACCCTCGGGGTCGAGGCCGGCGACGGTGGCGTGGAGCTCGACGGCCAGGCTGGCGAGGTCGTGGCGCTCGGCGAGCTCGAGGGCCGGCAGCGCGACCGCCCGCGCCTGGTCGTCGTGCCAGCCGACCAGGGTCTGGGCGTGCACCAGCAGGGCCCGGGCCAGCAGCTTGGGCGGCCCCGTGCGCAGCAGCTCGACGGCCTCGGCGGCGGTCTCGCTGGGCGACTCGGGGCTGTCGGTGAGCAGCAGCGCGGAGGCCAGCGCCGTCAGCAGCTGGCCGCGGTCGACGTCGGCGCCCTCGGCGGGCAGGGCGGCCAGCCGGGCGCGCAGCACCTTGACGGCTTTGGCGACCCGGCCCGAGGCGATCAGCGCCTCGGCGCAGCGGCGGGCGAGGGCGAAGTCGTCGATCCCGGGCACCGGCTCGCGGGAGGTGTCGACGAGCTCGAGCGCGTCGAGGAAGTGGGTGGCCGCCTCGGCCGGACCGCCGACGGCCAGCGCCTCCTCGCCCGCCTCGATCGAGGCGCGGACGGCGACGGGAACGTCGTGGGCCCGGCGGGCGTGCTGCGCGAGCTCGGCCGCCGTGCCGACCGCGCGGCCCTCGCCGAGGGCGGCGACGAAGTCGGCGTGCAGCCGCATGCGCTCGCCCGGCAGCAGGTCGTCGTAGACGGCCTCGCCGAGCAGCGCGTGGCGGAAGGCGTAGGTGTCGCCGCGGGAGGCGATCAGCACGTGGGCGTCGACCGCGGCGCGCAGCGCGGCCTCGAGCGCGGCGGCGTCGAGGTCGGAGACGGCGGCGAGCAGGCCGTGGCTGACCTGGCGGCCGGCGACCGACACGATGCGCACGACCTGGCGCGTCGTCTCGTCGAGGCGGTCGAGGTGGACGAGCAGCACGTCGGCGAGCTCGCCGGGCACCTGCCCGGACCACGCGGCGTCGACGAGCTCCTCGATGAAGAACGGGTTGCCCTCGGCGCGGTCGACGATGGAGGTGTACTCCGCCTCGGACAGCGTCGAGGGGTGCAGCGCGCGGACGAGGAGGCGTACGGCGTCGGCGGCGAGCGGCTCGAGCTGGAGGCGGTCGACGCCACGCAGGCGCATCCACTCCGCCACCTGGCGACGCAGCGGGTGGCGGCGGTGCAGGTCGTCGGCACGGTAGGACACGACCAGGGCGACGCCCGGGACGGGGCGGGAGAAGAGATAGCTGAGCATGTCGCGCGTGGACTCGTCGGCCCAGTGGGCGTCCTCGACGATCACCAAGACCGGGGCGTGCTCGGCGGCGGCGGCGAGGAGGTGGCCGAACGCGTCGTAGACGTTGCCGCGGTCGAGGGCCTGGTCGCCCGAGGCGCTCTCGCCGCTGCGGATGCGCCGGCCGGGCTGGAGGCGGGCGAGGGTGGGGTGGGCCTCGAGGACGCGGCCGGTGACATCGGGGTGGTCGGCGACGAGCCCGCCGAGGATCTCGGAGAAGGGGAGGTAGGGCAGGGAGCTGTCGGCGAGGTCGAGGCAGTGTCCGGCGACGACCTGCCAGTCGGCGTCGAGGGCGGCGTCGCGCAGCGCCATCAGCAGTCGGGTCTTGCCCACACCCGCGTCGCCGGCGACGAGCATCGACCGGACCGTCTGGCCGGTCCCGGACGTGCGGATGCCGAGCTGGGCGGTCAGCTGCTCCAGCTCGGCATCGCGTCCGATCAGATCGGTGGTCCGCAGGGCCGGCACGGACGCCATTGTGTCGTGCCCGTCCGACACTCGCGGGTCGATCGCGGTGCGGGTCACTTCCCGGTGTCGTCGGCGCGGACGCGGGTCCAGCGGCGCCGGCCGTAGTCCTTGCGGATCCTGTCGTGTCGGTAGTTGATCTCGGCGCTCAGGAAGCTGTCGGTGGCGAACATGTCCTTCTCCTCGTCTCCCGATCCCGTCTGGATCGATGTGTCGAGGTTGCGCCCGTGAGGTAGCACCCGGCATCGGGTGCGTGCCCTATCCGCGGCCGGCCGGCTACCTCAGATGCCCCGCCCGGCGCGTACGACGCCCGCCTGAGGTAGCCGGTGGGCCACCGGCCTACCGCGGGACGACCACCGGGCGGCCGGCCTGCCAGACCCCGGCGACGAGCGGGACGCCGGGGCGGTAGGCCAGGTGGACGTGGGAGGGCGCGTCGAGCAGGACCAGGTCGGCGGCCCTGCCGGGGGCGAGCACGCCGACGTCGGCGCGGTCGAGGGCGGCGGCTCCCATGGCGGTGGCGGCGTGGAGCGCCTCAGCGGGGGTCATCCGCATCTCCCGGACGGCGAGCGCGACGCAGAGCGCCATCGAGGAGGTGAAGCACGACCCGGGGTTGCAGTCGCTGGCCAGTGCCACGCGGACGCCGGCGTCGAGCAATCGCCGGGCGTCGGGGTAGGGCTGCCGGGTGGAGAACTCCACGCCGGGCAGCAGCGTCGCGATGGTGCCCGACCCCGCGAGCGCGGAGACGTCGGCGTCGGTCAGGAACGTGCAGTGGTCGACGGCGGCCAGGCCCAGCTCGCAGGCCAGCCGCACCCCGCCGCCGTAGGTCAGCTGGTTGGCGTGGAGCCGACCGCGCAGGCCGCTGTCGGACCCCGCCGCCAGGATGGCGCGTGCCTGGTCGACGTCGAAGGCGCCGTCCTCGCAGAACACGTCGATCCACCGGGCGTGCGGTGCCGCCGCCGCGAGCATGGGGCCGGTGACGAGGTCGACGTAGTCCTCGGGGGTGGTGCCGTCGGGGACGACGTGGGCACCGAGGAACGTGGTCTCGTCGGTGAGCTGGCGGGCCACCGCGAGACTGCGCGCCTCGTCGTGCACCGACAACCCGTAGCCGCTCTTGATCTCGACGGTGGTGGTGCCCTGGGCCCGCATCTCGGCGACGAGCCGGGCGACATGCGAGGTGAGCTGGTCGTCGGTGGCGGCACGCGTCCTGGCGACGGTGGCGCGGATGCCGCCCGCCGTGTAGGGCTCGCCGGTCATCCGCGCCTCGAACTCGGCGGAGCGGTCGCCGGCGAAGACGAGGTGGCTGTGGGAGTCGACGAAGCCGGGGATGACCGCGCGGCCGCCGGCGTCGACGCGCACGTCGGCGGCGGGCGCCTCGGCGGCGGGTCCGACCCAGGCCACCCGGCTGCCCTCGATCACGACGGCGGCGTCGCGGACGAGGCCGAGCAGGCCGCCCTGCGCGGCGCGGGCCGGGTCGTTGGTGACGAGCTCGCCGATCCCGGTGATCACGCTCGCGAGCGGTCCGGGCGTCATCGGTCCTCCCCCCAGATGCGCGCGACGGCGGCCTCGAGCTCGAGGCCGATGTCGTAGCGCTCGCCCTCCTCGACGATCCACCGGCCGTCGGCCATGACGCGCTGCACGTCCTCGGCGCACGCGGCGAACACGACCGCGCCCTCGTCGCGGCCGGCGCCCGCGGTGCGCGGGCTGGCCGGGTCGACGACGACGAGGTCGGCGCGCTGCCCGACCGCGATCGCGCCGGCGTCGGGCCAGCCGAGCGACGCGTGGCCGGTGACGGTGGCGGCGTCGAGCAGCTCGTCGGCGCTCCAGTGACCGCGCCGCTGGGTGGCGAGCCGCTCGTCGAGCTCGACGGCGCGCATCTCCTCGAAGAGGTCGATCACCGCGTGGCTGTCCGAGCCGAGGGTCAGCCGGGCGCCCGCGTCGTGCAGGCGCCGCGACGGGCCGATGCCGTCGCCGAGGTCGCGCTCGGTGGTCGGGCAGAAGGCGGCGTACGCCCCCGCGCGACCGATCAGCGCGACGTCGTCGTCGGTGAGGTGGGTGGCGTGGACGACGCTCGTGGTGGGCCGCAGCAGCCCGTGCTCGTCGAGCAGGCGTGCGGGGGTGAGCCCGTAGGCCTCCAGGCAGGCCTGGTTCTCGGCGACCTGCTCGGACAGGTGGACGTGGAACGGCCGCCCGCCGACCCAGTCGGCGACCGTGCCGAGCGCGTGGTCGGGCACGGCGCGCACCGAGTGGACGGCGGCGCCGACCCGGGCGTGGGGGTCGACGTCGAGCGCGTCGACCCGCTCGGCCCACGCCTGGGCCGAGTCGTCGCTGTAGCGCAGCTGGGCGCCCTGTGGTGCGGCACCGAAGCCGGCCGACAGGTAGAGGGTGTCGAGCAGGGTGATGCGCACGCCCGCCTGTCGCGCCGCCTCGACCAGCGCCCGGCCCATCTCGTTGGGGTCGGCGTAGCGGGCGCCGTCGGGTCGGTGGTGCACGTAGTGGAACTCCCCGACGCAGGTGATGCCCGCCGCGGCCATCTCGCGGAACGTCGCGCGGGCGAGGGCGAGGTAGGTGTCGGGGTCGAGCCGCGCGGCCACGGCGTACATCTGGTCGCGCCAGGTCCAGAACGTGCCGCGCTCGCGCTGCGTGCGCCCCCGCAGGGCCCGGTGGAACGCGTGGCTGTGGGTGTTGGCGAGGCCGGGCACCACGAGGCCCCGCACGGGGACGGCGCGGCGGGGGTCGGCGTCCGGGGTCACGGAGGTGAAGCGGCCGTCCTCGACCTCGACGAGCACGTCGTCGAGGAAGCGGTCGCCCACCCAGGCGCGCTCGAGGAGGTAGGCCGTCACGCGGGGGCCCCGGTGAGCTCGGCCAGCACGTCGGCGAGCGCCTCGACCCCGGCCAGGCAGTCGGCGGTCTCGGCGCGCTCGTCGGGCGAGTGCGAGACCCCGGTGGGGTTGCGGACGAAGACCATGGCCGTGGGGATGCCCGCGTCGGACAGGATCCCCGCGTCGTGGCCGGCCTGGGTCGAGATGACGGGCCAGTCGCCGAGGTCGGTGAGGCGCGCGGCGAGGTCGGGGTCGAAGGCGACGGCGCCGGAGACCGACTCGGCGGTGACGTCCAGCGACGTGCCGTCGCGGTCGGCCCGGTCGTGCGCCTGCCGCCCGATGGCGTCCACCAGCTCGGCGAGCGCGTCGTCCGACGAGGCGCGGGCGTCGAGCCAGGCGGTCACCAGCGAGGGGATCGCGTTGGTGCCGTTGGGCTCGACCGCGAGGCGACCGAAGGTGGCCCGCTGCCCGGCGAGGCGGGCCTGCTTGTTGGCGGCCAGCGCCGTCATCGCGTAGGTCAGCATCGGGTCGTGGCGGTCCTCCATCCGCGTGGTGCCGGCGTGGTTGGCCTGCCCGGCGAAGTCGAAGCGCCACCGCCCGTGCGGCCAGATCTCGCTGGCCAGCCCGACCGCGACGTCGCGGTGGACGAGGTCACGGCCCTGCTCGACGTGGAGCTCGACGAAGGTGCCCACGCGGTCCAGCGACAGCAGCCCCTGCGACGGGTCCAGCCCGGCGTCGGCGACGGCGTCGGCGAGCAGCACCCCGTCGCGGTCGCGCAGCTCGCGCGCCTCGTCCCAGGTCGTCGCCCCGGTGACCAGGCGGGAGCCGAGACAGGCGCGGCCGAAGCGCGAGCCCTCCTCCTCGACGAACACGCCGAGGCCGAGCGGCCGCTCCGGCGCGAAGCCGCGCTCGCGGAGCACGTCGACGGCCGCCAGCGCCGAGACCACGCCCAGCGGGCCGTCGTACGCCCCGCCGTCGAGGACCGAGTCGAGGTGGGAGCCGGTCAGCACGCCGCTCGCGGTCGAGGCACTGGCCGGCTCCCACCAGGCGACCTGGTTGCCCACGCCGTCGGTCTCGACGGCGAGGCCGCGCGCGGCGCACGCCTCGGCGAACCAGGCCCGCAGCTCCGACTCGGCGGAGGTCCAGGGCTGACGGAAGTAGCCGCCCGACGACGCGCTGCGCCCGACCGGTGCGAGGTCGCGCCACATCTGCTCGAAGTCCGACGGTGCTGCCATGCGAGCAGTCCACCGGGATCGCCGGACGCGGTCAACGCACGACGTCGGCGATTCGTCTCGGATCCCAGACGCAGCGGCGGGCGGGGCGCTCCACCGCCGCGGGTGAGAGCCTGCCCCCATGGAGTTCCGCGACGTCGTCCGCCGCCGCCGCATGGTGCGCCGCTACGCCGAGCGCCCCGTCGACCCGGCGGCCGTCGAGCGGATGCTCGAGCACGCCCAGCGCGCACCCAACGCCGGGTTCACCCAGGGCTGGGCGTTCCTGGTGCTCGACACCCCCGAGGACGTGGCCCTGTTCTGGGCGGCGACGGGGGCCGACCCGGACGACCACAACCGCTGGCTCGACGGGATGCGCACCGCGCCGGTGGTCATCGTGCCGCTGACCAGCAAGTCCGCCTACCTCGACCGCTACGCCCAGCCCGACAAGGGGTGGACCGATCGTGACGAGGAGCGCTGGCCCGTCCCCTACTGGTGGGTCGACGCGGGCATGGCGTCTCTGCTGGTGCTGCAGACGGCGGTCGACGAGGGTCTCGGCGCGTGCTTCTTCGGCATCCCCGGCGAGCACCTGGCGTCGTTCCGCGACGCGTTCGGCATCCCCGACGACCACGCACCGGTCGGCGCGATCACCGTCGGCCACCGGGCGGACGACGACGCGGGAGCGCCCGGGTCGTCGGCGCGTCGCGAGCGGCTGGGCGATCTGGTCCACCGCGGGCGATGGGGCACTACGGTCACCCCATGACCGACCGCGTCGTCGCCGCCCTGCAGGCGCTCGTCCGCATCCCGACCGTCTCCGACCGCGACCCCGCGCGCGTCGACGCCGACGCCTTCGACCGGCTGCTCGCCGAGCTGGCCACCCGGTTCCCGCTGCTGCACGAGCGGCTGTCCCTCACCCGCGTGGCCTCCCACGGCCTGCTGTTCCACTGGGCCGGGGCGAGCGCGGAGCGCCCGGTCGTGCTGATGGCCCACCTCGACGTCGTGCCGGTCGATGCGGGGGCCCCGTGGCAGCACGACCCGTTCGGCGGCGAGATCCACGACTCCCCCGCGGGACCGGCGATCTGGGGGCGCGGCACGCTCGACGACAAGGGCTGCGTCGCGGCGGTCTGCGAGGCCGTCGAGCAGCTGCTCGAGGCCGACCACGTGCCGGCCCAGGACGTGTGGCTGTCGTTCGGCTGCGACGAGGAGGTCAGCGGCACCGCGGCCGCCGACGCCGTCGAGGTGCTGCGGACGCGCGGCGTGACGCCGTGGCTCGTCCTCGACGAGGGCGGGGCGATCGCGGGCGGCGCCTTCCCCGGCGTGAAGGCGCCCCTGGGCGTCATCGGCGTGACCGAGAAGGGCACCACCTCGCTCGAGCTGGTGGCCGAGGGGCGTGGCGGCCACGCCTCGACCCCGGCGCGCAACGGCCCGACCGCCCGCATCGCCCGGGCGATCCTGCGGCTCGAGAAGTCCCCGTTCCCGGCGTCCGCGCCCGCCCCGACGCTGGAGCTGGCGCGCCGCCTGGCACCCCACGTCCCGCTGCCGCTGCGTCCCCTGCTGGGCCGCGCCGACCGGCTCGCGCCGGTGATCACCCGGGCGCTCGTCGCCGCCGGTCCGGAGGCCGCGGCGATGACCCGCACGACCGTCGCCACCACGACCCTGAGCGGCTCCCCCGCCCTCAACGTCATCGCCTCGACGGCCCGCGCCGGGCTCAACATCCGGGTCATGGTCGGCGACACCGTCGCGGGCGTCGTGGAGCACGTGCGCCGCGTGATCGACGACGACGCGATCCGCATCGACGTGGTCGAGACCGGCGAGCCGTCGCCGGTGTCCCCGATGGACGAGGCCTTCGAGCTCATCGAGGACTGCATCGGCGAGGTGTTCCCCGACGCGGTCGCGACGCCCTACGTGATGATGGCGGCCACCGACTCGCGACACTTCACCGCGATCAGCGACCGCGTCTACCGCTTCGCCCCGTTCCGGATGTCCAAGGCGCAGCGCGCGGCCATCCACTCCTACGACGAGCACCTCGGCGTCGCCGACCTCGTCGACGGCGTCCGCTGGTACCGGCTGCTGGTCGAGAGGCTTCCGGCATGAGCACCGAGATCCCGCCCGGCCCGATCCAGGCCCCGGCCGCGCACTCGGCGGTCAAGGGTCTGGTCAGCGTCGTCGGTTTCCTGGTGCTGGTCGAGGTCGCCAGCGGCATCCTGCAGGGCTACTACACGCCCATCTACCCGCAGATCGCCGACCACCTCTCCATCAACGAGGGGGACATCAACTGGTTCGAGGCGGCGCAGCTCATCGTCAGCGCCCTCTGCATCCCGCTCCTCGCGCGGCTCGGCGACCTCGTCGGCCACAAGAGGGTGCTCCTCGTCTCGACCGCCGCGACCGCGATCGGGTCGTGGTGGCTGGCGTTCGCCCCGGGCTTCGGCAGCTTCCTGCTCGGCTGGGCCGTCCAGGGTGCGTACGTCGTCTGGCTGCCGCTGGAGATCGCCATCATCCACCGGCGCACGCGCGACTCCGGGCGCCAGGAGCTGCTGACCCGCCGCGGCGCCGCCGTCCTGGTCGGCTCGCTCGAGCTGGCCGTGATCGTGGGCGCGCTGAGCAGCGGCCTGCTCGTCGAGACCCTCGACATGAACGTCCTGCTCGCCCTGCCCGCCGTCGTGGTCACCGCGGTCTTCTTCGTGATCCTCGTCGGCATCGAGCAGGTGCCGGGCGACGACATCGGCGGCGGCCTCGACTGGACCGGCCTGAGCCTGGTCACCGTCTCGCTCGGCGTCCTGATGGGCGGCCTGGTGTGGCTGCGCCTCGACGGCGCCGGGTCGCTCCTCGGCTGGTCGACGATCGTGCTGTCGCTGGTGCTCTTCGCCGCCTTCTGGCGCTTCGAGCAGCGACACCCCGAGCCGATCGTCGACGTGCGCCTGTTGTCGAGCCCCGCCCAGTGGCCGGTGCAGCTGACGGCGTTCCTCTTCGGCATCCCGGTGCTCGGCGGCCAGATCCCGCTGTCGACCTACGCCCAGGCCGACCCCGTCGAGCGTGGCTACGGGCTCGGCGCCGAGCCGGCGTTCGTCTCCACCCTCATCGGCCTCTACGTCGTCACGCTCGCGATCGGGGCCTTCACGCTGCCCCTGACCACCCGGCTGCTCGGCGGCGTGCGCCGCGCGCTCGTGGTCGCCTGCCTGCTCGTCGGCGTCGGCTACCTGCTGTGGCTGCCCTTCCACGACGAGACGTGGCAGGCGCTCCTCAACATGGGCGTCGCCGGTCTCGGCTCGGGTGCGCTGGTCGCGGCGCTGCCGGCCGCCGCGGCCGCCGCCGCGCCGCCCGAGCGCACCGGGATCGCCACCGGCATGACCAACGGCACCAAGACGGTCGGCGGCGCCATCGCCTCGGCGATCTTCGCGATCGCGCTGACCGCGACCGGCTCGCTCGACGCGACCTCCGAGCAGGTGGCGCCGTTCAGCGGCTACCTCACGGTGTGGGCGGTGTGCGCCGGTGCGGCGTTCGTGGCGGCGCTCGCCCTGCTGGCCGCCCCGAGACACGCCTTCGGCGACGCCCCCGCGCCGCCGATCACCCGCTGAGGGCGCTGCCGAGCCGGGCGACGCCGGGGCCGGTCAGGTCGGCCAGCGCCTGCTCCCGCCCGGAGACGGCCAGGAGCAGCGACACCAGCGGCCCACGGACCTCCGGGCCCTCGCCGTGCGACCAGTCGTCGTCGCTCGCGACGAGCCGGAGACCGGCCGCCCGCTGCTTGCCGCCGCCGAGCCCCACCGACGTCCTCAGCTGGTGGGCCAGCGCCCGGACCACCGACTCCTCGGGGTAGGCGCGGGTGAGGCCGAGCGGGCGCCGCACGTCCTCACCGTGCGCGACCTCCTCGACGAGGCGGCTGTCGAGCGGGGCCGGCGGCGTCGACGTGCGTCCGACGACCTCGCGCAGCCGCTGGAGCGTCTCGGCGGGGGTCGCCCCCTTCACACGGGCGACGCCCTGGTCGTTCTGCCGGTCGAAGTCGAAGCGCGCCCGCACCATCGCGACCACGATCCCGACGCGGGTGGTCCGGGCGTTGTCGACGAGGTGGGCGGCGACGTCGTGCACCGTCCACCCGCCGCACAGCGACGGCGCCTCCCACTGCTCGTCGGTCAGCCCGGACAGGTCGTCGACCAGTGCCGCGCGCTCGGCGCGCACCAGGTCCCACACATCGCTCATCCGCTCAGCCTGTCAGGAGGCGGGGACACCGGGCCCACCCGAGGCCCGAGGGAGCGTCAGCGGGGCGTCATCGGGGTGTCAGCGGGGAGGGAGCGTCCCGCGGGCGGCGGCGGCCTCGATGCTGTCCTCGGACGGCATCAGCAGCCACAGCAGGGGATAGATGAGGATCTGGCTGCCCGGGATCGCGAAGAGCGTCACGACGAACAGCAGGCGGGTGATCCACGGCGTGAGGCCGAGGCGTCGGCCGACGCCGGCGCAGACGCCGGCGATGATCGCGCGGTCGGTCGAGCGGACCAGCCCCTGGCGGGCGAATGACGTACGGATCTTCTCCATGCCTCCAGCATGCGTCATCGGCGCCCGCCCGACCATCGGGAACGACCCCGGTCCGACCCCGACCGGGCGCACCCGCTCGCGCTGCCCGACCAGGCCCGACCAGGCCCGACCTGGCCCGACCGGGCCCGACCGGGAGGACGGCGGGTCAGTGGACGCGGCCGGACTCCTCGCTCACCTCGCGCAGGCGCCGGGCGAGGTCGTCGGTGAGCATGCCGGGCTCGAGGCGCCACGACCAGGTGGCCACGGATCCGGGGGTGTTCATCCGGGCCTCGCCGCCCAGCGACAGCACGTCCTGGGCCTGCACCATGGCGAGCGCGCAGGGGGCGTGGTGGGCGAGGCGGATCATCGCCCACGCGGGGTCCGGGTCGTCGATGCCGGCCGCGGCCCAGGCACGCTCGACCTTGTGCCGCCGGCGTTCGGGCAGGGTGTCCCACCAGCCCACCACGGTGTCGTTGTCGTGGGTGCCGGTGTAGACGACCTGGTCGGGGCGCAGGTTGTGGGGCTCGTGGGTGCCGTCGTCGCTGTCGGGGTCGAAGCCGAACTGCAGGACCGCCATCCCCGGGAAGCCCAGCGCATCGCGGAGCGCCTCGACGGGGGCGTCGATGACCCCGAGGTCCTCGGCGACGACGGGCAGCGGCCCGAGCTCGGCGGACGCGGCGTCGAAGACCGCCCGTCCCGGGCCCGGCTGCCAGCTGCCGTGCTCCGCCGTCTCGTGGTCCGCCGGCACGGCCCAGAAGGCCGCGAAGGCCCGGAAGTGGTCGACCCGGACGAGGTCGTGGAGCGCGAGGCTCCGGCGCAGCCGCTCCACCCACCACCGGTAGCCGTCGGCCGCCATCGCCGTCCAGTCGTAGAGCGGGTTGCCCCACAGCTGGCCGGTGTCGGTGAACGCGTCGGGCGGTACGCCGGCGACGGCGTCGTGGCGGAACAGCTCGGGCCACGTCGCCACGTCCGCGCTGCCGGCGGCGACGTAGATCGGGACGTCGCCCAGCACCCGGACCCCGTGGTCGGCGGCGAACGAGCGCAGCGCCCGCCACTCGCGGTCGAAGCGCACCTGGTCGGCGAGGTCGCCGCCGTATGCCGTCCACGACCCCGCCCAGTAGGCGTTCTCCTCGGCGAACTCCTGCACCTCGTCGTCGCCGACCGGCGCGTCCGGGTGCTCGAGCAGCCCGGGCCAGGTGGCGAACGCGGACGGGGAGGCGTACGGAGACCCGTGCGCGTCGGGGACGGTGAGGGGCAGGACCTGCCACACCGACTGGCCGGCGGCGGCCAGCCACCGCACGAAGTCGCGGGCCGGCTCGCCGAGCCGACCGCCGGGCAGCGAGGTCACGTGGAGCTGCACTCCTGCGGCACGGTCGGGCAGTACCGGGATCGCCATGGGCGACAGCCTGCCACGCAGCCGACCCGGGACGAGGAGGCCCCCGGGCCGGTGTCAGCGCTGGCCGACCAGGCCGTGCTCGTGCGCGAACACCACGATCTGCACCCGGTCGCGCAGCGCCAGCTTGCGCAGCACCGAGCCGACGTGGGTCTTGACCGTCGACTCCGAGGCGAAGATCTCCGCGGCGATCTCGGTGTTGGACAAGCCACGTGCCACGGCCGCGAAGACCTCGCGCTCCTTCCCGGTCAGGGCCAGGTAGGCCGCCGGCGCCGGCGCCCGGGCGACGAACTGACCCTGCAGGAGCAGGGACAGGTCGGCGGGTGCGAGCACCGCGTTGCCGGCGTGGACCGTGCGGATCGCGTCGCGCAGCATCAGCGGGGTCGTGTCCTTGAGCAGGAAGCCGCTGGCGCCGTAGCGGATCGCCGTCGCCGCGCGGTCGTCGAGGTTGAAGGTCGTCAGCACCACCACCCGCAGCGGGCGCTCGCGCCGCGACACCCGGTCGGGCGCGCACAGCTGGCGGGTCGCCTCGACGCCGTCCATCTCCGGCATCCGGATGTCCATCAGCACCACGTCGGGCTGGAGCTCGTCGCAGACCGCGACGGCCTCGAAGCCGTCGCCGGCGACGCCGACGACCTCCATGCCGTCCTGGGCGTCGATGATCGTGCGCACGCCCTCGCGGAAGAGCTCCTGGTCGTCGACCAGCACGACCCGGATCACGTCGTGACCCGCACGGGCAGCCACGCCGTCGCGGTGAACGTCTGCCCGCCCGCCTCGTCGCGTCGGCGTACGTCGAGCCGGCCGCCGACCGCCTCCAGCCGGCGCCGCATGCCGTCGACGCCCTGGCCGGCCGCCTGACCCGGGACCGCGACGGGCGGGGCGTCCGGGGCCGCGGTGCGGATCGGCTGGGTGGCGTCGGAGGCGGCGGGGTCCACGACGTTGCGGACCTCGAGACGCAGCTCGCCCTCCCAGTGCCGCTCCACCGTCACCGGGCTGTCGCGGCGGCCGTGCCTGATCGCGTTGGTCAGCATCTCCTGCAGGACGCGGTAGGCGACGGTCTCGAGCTCGGGCGGCAGCGGCTGCGGTCGGCCGACGACGCTCGAGACGACCGCGTGCCCGCTGGAACGGACGTTGTCGACCAGGCTGTCGAGGCTCGCGCTGCCCGTCGGCGCGGTGGCACCCTGGGTGGTGGTCAGCACCTGCCTGACGTCCTGCAGCGACGTGCGCGCCGACGTGGCGATGGTCGCCATCGTCTGCTTCAGCCGCTCGGTGTCGGCGTCCTCGAGGTACTGCGCCGACTCGGCCTGGGCGAGGATCACCGCGAGCGAGTGGCCCACCACGTCGTGCACGTCGCGGGCCAGGCGGGCCTGCTCCTCGCGCAGCCGGGCGATCTCGCGGGCCTGCTCGGACTCGCGGTGCGCCCGGGCCGCGTCCTCCTCGGCGGCGACCTGCGAGAGCTCCGACGTCCTGGCCCGGGACATGAACCGCAGCGCCAGCCCGGCGAGCCACGGGGCACCGAGCACCAACATCCCGGTCACCGCCGCGCCGATCTGCCAGGTGTCGCCGTAGGAGTAGGCCTCCGAGACGATCGTCCCGAGGCCGACCTGGTCGACCAGTCCCGAGAGCTGGGGTGCCGCGATCAGCACGAAGACGATCAGCCCTGCAGCGGGGATCGAGAGAGCGCTGAGCCAGACCGTCGGGAGCGACCCCCAGCGCGCGGTGCCGAAGGCCACGACCGCGATGGCGAGCTGGGCGAGCATCACATCGGTGCCGGTGAGCAGCTGGAGACCGCAGAGCCCCCAGACCAGCAGCAACGCGATCGCCGGCGCGCGCCGGCACAGGCCCGCGGCGACGGCCATGCCGACGGCGATCAGGAGCAGCCTCCGGGGCGGTGAGAACTGGGGCGGGGAGAGGAGGTGCTCGGCGGTCGTCGCCTCGACCAGGCCGAGGACCAGCACGGCCGCGCCGATCGCGATGTCCGGCGCCCAGTCCCGCAGCCGATCGGCGACGGGCGGGCTCGGCGGGCCGCTCATGGCACCACTGCGCCGGGCACGGTCCGCCGCGACGTCGGCGGCACCGGGGTGAGCGCGGCGATGGCGGGTCCTCCTGGCAGGTGACTGGGCGGCTGACTGGGCGCGTGACGGCGCAATCGAACCATGCCGGGGACGGTCACGACACGGCTCGCCCCGGGAGCACGTCGCGGACGAGGCGGTCGAGCAGGTCGGCGTACGACATCCCGGCTGCGGCGAACATCCGCGGCACCTGCGACTGCTCGGTGAAGCCGGGCATGGTGTTGACCTCGTTGAGCACCGGGCCGTCGCCGGTCACGAAGCAGTCGACCCTCGCCACTCCGGCGCAGCCGAGGGCGTCGTAGACCGCGAGGGCGGCCTCCTCGAGGGCGCAACGCTCGGCGTCCGACAGCGCGGCGGGGACGCGGAAGTCGGCACCGCCGGCGTACTTCGCCTCGTAGTCGAACCAACCGTCGACCACGACCTCCAAGGCCGGCGACACCACGCGGGTGCCGTCGGGCCCGCCGAGGACGGCGACGTCGACCTCCCGGCCCGCGACGACGTCCTCGACGAGCACGCGGTCGTCGAGGGCGAGCGCCGCAGCGAGCGCGTCGGCCAGCCGGGACGGGTCGCCGACCAGGCTCACGCCGTGGCTCGAGCCGGCCGCGACGGGCTTGACGACGACCGGGTGGGTCCACGCGTACGACGTGGCGGTGGCCGCGGTGAGCAGCACGCCGGGGGCGGTCGCGATGCCGAGCGCCCCGGCGACGAGCTTGGTCGCCCACTTGTCCATCGCCAGCGCCCCGGCCCCGACGCCGGAGCCGACGTAGGCGACCCCGGCGAGCTCGCAGAGCGCGGCGAGCGAGCCGTCCTCGCCGCGCGGGCCGTGCACCACGGGCAGCACGGCGGCGCAGGACTGCAGCACTGTCACGGCCTCGCCGAGGCCGAGGGCCCGATCGCCGCTGGCCCAGCGCCCGTCGCGTGCGATGGTCAGCCGGACGACGTCGTAGGCCGTCGGGTCGAGGGCGGCGGCGACCGCGGCGGCGGAGGCGAGGGAGACCTCGTGCTCGCAGCTCTGGCCGCCGCCGACGACGGCGACCCGGGTGCGGGCGCCCTGCGAGGTGGCGGGGGTGGTCACGGGATGCTCCTGAGTCGGGGTGAGGAGGAGTGCGCGGCAGGGCCGGCGGGGCGGACGCTGCGGCGCACGCGGGGACCGATCCCGGTGACGATCTCGTGCGGGAGGGTGTCGGCCCAGCGGGCCCAGTCGCCGACGGTCGGCTCGCCGGCGGCGCCGGGGCCCAGCACGGTGGCGGTGTCGCCGGGCTCGGCGTGGTCGTCGCCGAGGTCGACGACGACCTGGTCCATCGAGATCCGCCCGACGACGGGTCGCCGACGCCCGCGCAGCAGCACCTCCGCCCGACCGGAGGCTGCGCGCGGCAGCCCGTCGGCGTAGCCGAGCGGCAGCAGCGCCAGGTGGGTCGCCGCGGGCGCGATCCAGCTGTGCCCGTAGCCGACGCCCGCGCCGGCGCGGACGCGACGGACGCCGACCACCGGCGCGGTGAGGGTCAGCCCCGAGCGCAGGAGGGTGGTGCCGGTGGGGTCGATGCCGACGAGGCCGGCGCCGACGCGGACCGTCGTGTGGTGGCTGCGGACGTCCAGCAGGGTCGCCGCCGTGGCCGCGAGGTGGCGGCGGGCGGGGCGGAGCCCGGCGCCCCGGGCCGTCTCCACCCCCCACGCGAAGCGCCGCCGGCCCAGCGCGTTGCACGCGTCGGCCGGGTCGTCGGCGCAGCCGAGGTGTCCCATCACCCCGACCACGCGGACGAGTCCCGCCCGCTCCGCCCGGCGGGCCGCACGGCACAGGTCGGGCCACGCCGACGGCTCCGCACCGTCGCGGGCCATGCCGGTGTCGAGGTGCAGGTGGATGCGGGCCGAGCGCTGGTGCGGCCCGGACCGCTGGGCGAGGACGACGGCGTCGAGGTGCTCGCGCGAGGGCACGGCGAGCTCGACCTCACCGGCCAGCGCGTCGGCGTACGCGGCGTCGACCGGGTTGAGCCAGCTGAGGACGGGCGCGGTCAGGCCGGCCGTACGCAGGGCGAGCGCCTCCTCGATGCTGGTGACACCGAGCGAGGTCGCCCCGTGCGCCAGCGCCGTGCGGGCCACATCGGCCCCGCCGTGTCCGAAGCCGTCGGCCTTCACCACCGCCATCACCTCGGCCGCGGTGCGCGAGGCGATCAGGCGGGTGTTGGCGGCGACGGCCGACAGGTCGACGTCCAGGGTGGGCGCTGCGCCGGGGACCGCGGTGGGCGCCACGGCCAGCGCGCTCACGCGGCTGCCCCGTCGCCGACGCGGGCCGGGCCGTAGGTCGCGGCACCCGCGCCGGTGACGAGCGCCCAGTAGCGGTCGCCGAAGCTCCAGTGCCACCACTCGGTGGGGTAGTTGACCAGTCCGGCGCCGCCGAGCACGCGCGCCAGCAGGTCGCGGTGCGCGCGGGCGTCGGCCCCGATGCCGGCCGCGGCGAAGTAGCAGGCGCCGTCGGACTGCTCCGGCGTCGCGTCGATGGGCGTGCCGAGGTCGAGGTCGTCGCCGCAGGCGTCGACCAGTGTCAGGTCCACCGCCGCGCCGGCCACGTGCGGCGCGACGTCCACCGGCGCGACGAAGCGGCTGGTGAGCCGCCGCACCTCGTCGGGGCCGGCCTCCGGATGGGCGGCGCGGACCTCCGTGGCGTAGGCGGCGACGATCGAGCGCTGGTCGGCCACCGACCGGTGTCCCTCGACGACCCGGATCGCGATGCCGGGCGGCAGGTCGCGCCGGGCGTGGGCCAGCCGGTCGGCCAAGCCGCGCCTGACCCGCGCCCGGGCCGGCCCGAACGACGCGTCGAGGCGGACCAGGGGCTCACCGGACTCACGCACGGGCACGGCGGCGACACGGGGGTCGGACAGGAGGATCACCATGACGACCACGTTCGCGGTCACGCCGGTCCCCCCGCCTCCACCTGAGGTGCCGGGCTGCTGTCCTCGAGGACCGGGAAGGTCCGGGGCCACCGGTCGACGCGGGCCTCGGCGTGACCGGCGACCGTAGACTCGACGCATGTCCGAGAACGACGACTTCGACGTCGCGGACCCCGGGTCGAGACGCCGCGAGCGCGAGCGCGACGACCGCACGGGGCGCTCGGCCTCCGCCGCCCGGATCGCGCAGCAGTCGACGTGGGTCGACCTGCAGGTGCGCCAGGCGATGGAGCGCGGCGAGTTCGACGACCTGCCGGGCACGGGCAAGCCGATCGAGGACCTCGGCGGCGAGCACGACCCCGACTGGTGGGTCAAGAAGCTCGTCGAGCGCGAGAGCATCGCGCTCCTCCCGCCGGCCCTGGCGCTGCGCAAGGAGGACGCCGGGCTCGACGCACGCCTCGACGCGATCTCGATCGAGCGGGAGGTACGACGTGAGCTCGACGACTTCAACCGCCGCGTCGTGGAGACCCGCCGTCAGCTGCAGGGCGGTCCACCGGTGATCACCGCCGTGCGCGACGTCGACGCGGAGGTCGAGGCGTGGGGTGAGCGCCGGACGTCCCGCATCGAGGCGCAGCGGGCCGCGGCCCGTGCTGCCGCGCCGCCGCCGCGGAAGCGGTCGTGGTGGCGCCGCCGGCGCACCCGCTGACCGTCGTCGCTGGGCCTGCGACCGGGGTCGGAGACCGGCTGGATGCCGCACACGTAGGAGTCGAGGAGGATCCGCGCCCTGCCCGACAGCGAGACATGGGTCATATCGGGCTGCTCCGGCGCAGCGGTAGTTTGCGCCCATGACCCGCCCCGCCAAGGACTTCTTCGCCCCGCTCGCCGTCGGCGCGCCCGCGCCGCCGCGCGAGATCCCCGCCCGGCCGAGCCGCGCAATCCACTTCTTCGACCCGGGCAACGAGAAGATGGCCGCCAAGGTGCCCGGCATGGTCGGCACGGTCGACGTGCTGCTCGGCAACCTCGAGGACGCCGTCAAGGCGGAGAACAAGGAGAAGTCGCGCCGGGGACTGGTCGACATCGCCCGGGCGACCGACTTCGGGCCCACCCAGCTGTGGACGCGGATCAACTCGCTCGACAGCCCCTGGGTGCTCGACGACCTGACCACCCTCGTGCCCGCGATCGGCGACAAGCTCGACGTCATCATGGTGCCGAAGGTCCAGGGCGCCGAGGACATCCACTACGTCGACCGGCTGCTCGCCCAGCTCGAGGCGAAGGCCGGGCTCGACCGCCCGATCCTCGTCCACGCGATCCTCGAGACCGCGCGCGGTGTGGCGAACATCGAGGAGATCTGCGGCGCCAGCCCGCGGATGCAGGGCCTGTCCCTGGGGCCGGCCGACCTCGCCGCCGACCGCCGGATGAAGACCACCCGCGTCGGCGGCGGTCACCCGGGCTACCTCGTGCGCCAGGACGCCCCGCGCGACGCGGACGGCAAGGCGCAGCACGACGCCGAGCGGGCGACGTACCAGCAGGACCTGTGGCACTACACGATCGCCCGGATGGTCGACGCGTGCGCGATGCACGGGATCTACCCCTACTACGGGCCGTTCGGCGACATCGCGGACACGGTCGGCTGCGAGGACCAGTTCCGCAACGCGTTCCTCCTCGGCTGCGTCGGCGCCTGGAGCCTGCACCCGGCGCAGATCGCGATCGCCCACCGCGTCTTCTCCCCCAGCGTCGAGGACGTGGCGCACGCGCGGCGCGTCATCGCCGCGATGGGCGACGGCACCGGGGCGGTGATGATCGACGGCAAGATGGAGGACGACGCCTCGGTGAAGCAGTGCCAGGTCATGGTCGCCCTCGCCGAGGAGCTGGCCGCGATCGACCCGGAGCTGAGGAAGCAGTACGACGCGATCGTGGTCGAGGAGGCCTGAGATGACTGACTTCACCCCCCTGCGCAGCGTCCTCTACATGCCCAGCTCCAACCAGCGGGCGCTCGAGAAGGCGCGGACGATCCCCTGCGACGGCCTGATCCTCGACCTGGAGGACGCCGTCTCGCCCGACGCCAAGGAGTCGGCCCGGGAGGCCGCCGCCGCGGCCGCCGCCAGTGGCGACTACGGCCGGCGCACCGTCACCATCCGCGTCAACGCGATCGGCACCCAGTGGCACGACGCCGACCTCGCCGCGGCCAGCCAGGCCGGACCCGACGCGATCGTCGTCCCCAAGGTGGAGAGCGCCGAGGAGGTGGCCCGGCTGGTGGCCGCGATGGAGAAGGCCGGCGCGCCCGACCACACCCGGCTGTGGGCGATGGTCGAGACGCCCGTCGCGATCCTCGACGCGCTCGCGATCGCCCGGTCCTCCGAGCGCCTCGGCGCCTTCGTGATCGGCACCAACGACCTCGTCAAGGAGCTCTACGCCGAGCACGTCCCCGGCCGCGCCCCGATCCTGCCCAGCCTGCACACGGCGCTGCTGGCCGGACGGGCCGCGGGCATCGCGGTGCTCGACGGCGTCTACAACGACGTCAAGGACGCCGACGGCTTCCTCGCCGAGTGCGAGCAGGGGCGACAGATGGGCTTCGACGGCAAGACGCTCGTCCACCCCGGGCAGGTCGAGGGGGCCAACCGCGCCTTCGCACCCAGCCCCGCGGCCGTCGAGGACGCGCGCGAGCTGATCGCCGCGTTCGAGGCGGGCGCCGGCGCCGGCGTGGTGACCCTCAACGGCCGGATGATCGAGAACCTCCACGTCGAGTCGGCCCGCCGGACGCTGTCGATCCACGAGGCCATCGAGGCGATCGGCACCGAGTGAGGGCGGTCACCACAGGATGGACAGGGTCTTGACATCGCCTCACCCGCAGGGATGAGCGGAATTGTCGAACGTGCTGCGGACCCGCAAGAGTGTCGGCGCCCTGCCCACCGTGGGCCGGCCGCAACACCTAGGAGGCACCCCATGATTGTCCTCGGACTGATCCTTCTCATCCTCGGGCTCCTGCTCCCCCAGAGCATCCTGACCACGCTCGGCATCATCTTGATCGTGGTCGGCCTGGTGCTGAACTTCGTGCCGATCGGCGGCTCCAGCCGACGGGTCTGGTAGCACTCCGCCACCCCGCGAGGACCCCGTACACCCCTGGTGTGCGGGGTCCTGCCGCGTCTCGGGCTGCTCCGCCCGCCCGCTCGTGCGTACGGCGGACGTCGCCCGCGTCCGAACGGGTGGGCTCAGGCGCTCTGGTCGCCGCGACGGAAGCGGTCGTTGAGCCAGGTGCTGGCGGTGCCCATCCAGCCGGCGAGGTCGTGGACCAGGCGGCCGAGGGTGTCCTGGGTCCGTTCGAACGTCGCGGTGTAGCTCGCGGCGGCCTCCTGCGCGGCCGCGCTCACCGACGCGGTGTCGTCGTCGGTGCGGCGCGGGTAGTCGCCAGCGAGGATCGTCGTGTACGCGCCCGAGTCGGTCCAGCGGCGCAGCTCGGTGGCCCGGACGACGGCGAACGGGTGGCTCTGCTGCTGGAGCAGCGAGAGCTTGATGAGCGACTCGCGCACGTCGCCGCCCTCGTCGTACTCCGCTCCCTGCTGGAGGAACGACGTGACGTCGAGCTCCTCCAGGGTGCCGCCGCTGGCGAGCTTCATGTGGGTGCGCAGCGCCGCCGTCGGGTCCTGGCTGGCGAGCAGGCCGGCGCGGTCGGCCGACAGCTCGGCCTTGCGCGACCACTCCAGCAGCCCGACGGTGACCATCCGGATGCCCAACGCGCCGCCGGGGACGGCGTTGAGCAGCCCGCCCAGCCCGAGCAGGCGCACCAGCAGCGTGCGGTAGACCGCGTGTCCGCTGACGGCGTGGCCGAGCTCGTGGCCGATGACGAAGCGGAGCTCGTCGTCGTCGAGGTGGTGCACCAGGCCGGACGACAGCACGATGATCGGCCGGTCCATGCCGACCGTGACGGCGCCGAGCGTCGGGTCGGCCTGGACGTACATCTCCGGCAGGTCGCTGACGTCGAGGCTGCGCCCGACCTCGGCTAGCAGCACGTGCAGCCGGGCGAACTGTCGCTCGTCGACGCGCACCGCGGAGCCCAGCAGCGTCAGCCGCCAGGCCCGCTCGCGGAACACACCCGACATGGTCTTGAGCAGCACGTCGAAGCCCTTGAGCTTGCGCAGGGCGACCAGCGCGCCCCTGTCGGCGGGGTGCTCCCACGCCCGCGAGCTGATGTCCGTGAGCACGACGCGCGCACGCGCCGGCTTCCTCTCCCCCGATGCCATGGAGGGATCCTGACCTACCCGGGCAGGAATGTCATGGGATCCGCGAGGACGCGCGTGCCACGATGCGGCGGTGACCCGTCAGCCGCGCACGATTCACGTCGCCCTCACCGACGGGGAGCGGGTGTGGGTGGACGACGACGGACGGCCGCCGAGCTTCGTCCACGATCCGGAGGCAGGCGGGCCAAGCCCGACGGCCACCGCCAGCCGATTGCTCACCGACGCCGTGCCCGTCGCGCCGGCGGTCGTCCTCGACGAGGTCAACCGCCTGCACGTCGTCCGCGCGCGCAGCGGCGCACCTGAGCGGGGGCACTGGACCGACCCGGACCACCTCGGCGAGGAGGTGCGCGTCCAGGTCGAGCGGGCGGTCCGTGAGCACTGGGGCACGCCGCCCGCACACCGGCCGGACTGGTATCGCCCCGGATGGTCCGACGAGGTCGAGGCCTGGATCGACGCCGCGCTGGTGGACACCGGCCGGTCGCGCACCGGCTCGCTCCAGACCCATCGCGTCTGGAGCATCTCGGCGGTCCACGTCGTCCCGACCGACCGAGGTCCCGTGTGGTTCAAGGCCAGCTGCGCGCACTTCGCGGCCGAGGCGGCCATCGTGGCGACGCTCGCCGCCCACCTCCCACACCTGGTCCCGGAGGTGGTCGCCATCGAGGACAGGAGGTGCTGGGTCCTGACCGAGCCGTTGCGGGGGGTCGACGACGACGGCGCGCCGGCAAAGGCCGCCATGACGCTCGCGCCGCTGTGGGCCGCTGCCCAGATCGCATCGCTGGACTGGCTCGACGAGCTGCGCAGGGCGGGCGCTCCTCGCCGAGGCGCGGAGGAGACGCTGACGGCCTGGCGCGGCGCACTGGCGACCAACCGCGAGCTCGACGCGCTGACCACGGACGAGCGCGGCGCCCTCGTCGAGGCGGTCCCGCTCGTCGAGACGCGGGTGCGCGAGCTCTGGGCCTGCGGCTTCCCCGACACCCTCGCCCACGGCGACCTGCACTCGGGAAACGTCGCCTTCGACGGCTCGGGCGTGCGGGTCTTCGACTGGAGCGACGGCTGCATCACGCACCCCTTCCTCGACGGCACCCACCTCGCGCACTGGCTCACCGAGGCGGACGGGACCCACGCAGAGGACCGGGTGCGCACCGTCCTACTTCCGTGGCGCGACGCGTTCCCCGAGGCCGACTTCGACCGCGCGGTCGAGCTGGCACCCCTGGTCGACCTGGTCTTCCAGACCGTCACGTTCGACCGGCTGGGCGAGGGGATCGAGGCCGGCACCCGCGACTTCGACGGCGCCGTGCTGATGCTGACGCGCAAGCTCCTCGAGTCGGTCACAACCGACGAGTAGCCGTGGGCAGACGACGACCCGACGCGTCGTACGACCACTAGGACACCCTCGTCCCCGCTGGGACACCCGTATCCGGGTGGTTGAGCGGGGACGTGACCGCTCGAGCCGGGGCGGACGCCCCGCACCCCGGCAACCCCGGCACGTCAGCCGAGCATCGGGACCCGAACCCCGCGCTCGTGGGCGACCTCGACGGCGCGGTCGTAGCCCGCGTCGACGTGGCGGATCACGCCCATGCCGGGGTCGTTGGTGAGCACCCGCTCGATCTTCTCGGCCGCGAGCGAGGTGCCGTCGGCGACCGTGACCTGGCCGGCATGGAGCGAGCGGCCGATGCCGACGCCGCCGCCGTGGTGGAAGGACACCCAGGTGGCGCCGGAGGCGGTGTTGACCAGCGCGTTGAGGATCGCCCAGTCGGCGATGGCGTCGGAGCCGTCGAGCATCGCCTCGGTCTCGCGGTAGGGCGAGGCCACCGACCCGCAGTCGAGGTGGTCGCGGCCGATGACGATCGGCGCCTTCAGCTCGCCGCTGGCGACCATCTCGTTGAAGCGCAGGCCGGCCTTCGCCCGGTCGCCGTAGCCCAGCCAGCAGATCCGCGCGGGCAGTCCCTGGAACTGCACGCGCTCGGCCGCCATGTCGAGCCACTTGTGCAGCCGGGCGTACTCCGGCTTCTCGTCGGCGGGGAAGAGCTCCTTGATCGCCCGGTCCGTGGCGTGGATGTCCGCGGGGTCGCCGGACAGCGCGGCCCAGCGGAACGGGCCCTTGCCCTCGCAGAACAGCGGCCGGATGTAGGCGGGCACGAAGCCGGGGAACGCGAAGGCCCGGTCGTAGCCGCCCTTGCGCGCCTCGTCGCGGATCGAGTTGCCGTAGTCGAAGACCTCGGCGCCCGCGTCCTGGAGCTCGACCATCGCCCGCACATGACGCGCCATCGACTCCTGGCTGCGCTTGGTGAACCCGCGCGGGTCGTCGGTGCGCTCGCGCTCCCAGTCGTCGTACGCCGTGCCGGACGGCAGGTAGTAGAGCGGGTCGTGCGCCGAGGTCTGGTCGGTGACGACGTCGATGCGGACCGAGCCGTCGAGGTGGCGCTCGAGCAGCTCGGGCAGCACGTCGGCGGCGTTGCCGAGCAGCCCGATCGACAGGGCGCGGCGTTCGTCGCGGGCCTCCAGCGCCAGCTCGATCGCGTGGTCGAGGTCGCGCGCCTGGACGTCGAGGTAGCGGGTCTCGAGGCGTCGGTCGATCCGGTGCTGGTCGCACTCGACGCAGATGGCGACGCCGTCGTTCATGGTGACGGCGAGCGGCTGCGCGCCGCCCATCCCGCCGAGGCCGGCGGTGACCGTGATCGTCCCGGCGAGGGTGCCACCGAACCGCTTGTCCGCGATCGCGGCGAACGTCTCGAAGGTCCCTTGGAGGATCCCCTGGGTGCCGATGTAGATCCACGAGCCCGCGGTCATCTGGCCGTACATGGTCAGCCCGAGGTCCTCGAGGCGGCGGAACTCCTCCCAGTCGGCCCAGTCGCCGACGAGGTTGGAGTTGGCGATCAGCACGCGCGGCGCCCACGTGTGCGTACGCATCACGCCGACGGGCTTGCCCGACTGCACCAGCAGCGTCTCGTCGTCCTCGAGGTCGCGCAGGGTCGCGACGATGGCGTCGTACGCCTCCCAGCTGCGCGCGGCCTTGCCCGTGCCGCCGTAGACGACGAGGTCCTCGGGGCGCTCGGCGTTGTCGGGGTCGAGGTTGTTCATCAGCATCCGCAACGGCGCCTCGGTCTGCCACGACTTGGCGCTCAGCTCGGTGCCGGTGGCGGCGTGGATGGGCAGGCGGGGGTTCGTGCTCACGGGATGCTCCTGGGGACTGACGTGCGGGCATGGGCGGGACTACGGTCGGGCGCATGGCGGTCGAGCTGGTCCTCACGCGGTCCGACGGGGACCGTCGTCGTCACGACCTCGACGGCGTCGGGACGATCCGGCGCGGCGGCTGGTGGTCGCGCAGCTGCGAGCTGGTGCCCGTCGAGGGGCCCCCGCTGACCGCCGCCCCGCAGGGCCGGATGGGGAGGGCGGCCGTGGCGACCGACACCGCGGGGGTGACGGTCGGCCGGTTCGCGCAGAAGGGTTTGCTGACCCACGGAGGCGAGCTCGTATGGAGGGACCGCCCGCTGCGGGTGCGCTCCGAGGCGCTGGTCACCACCCGCTACTCGGTCTCCGACGGCGACACCGCCCTGCTCGAGGTGCGGGCCACCGGACGGGGGCGTACGCCGGCCCGGGTGTCGCTGCACCACGAGCGGGTCGACCCCGGGCTGGTGCTGTTCTCGCTGTGGCTGGTCCAGGACTTCATCGCCCAGGACTCCTCCGCCGGCTGACGACCGGACGGTCACGACAGGGCTCCCACCACGGTCTCCGCGGCGGCGAGCACCTCGCCCGACTGCACGAGGTCGACCGTCGCCTCGATCTCGGGCGAGAGGTGGCGATCGGGGCCGGGGCCGGCGATGCCGGCCTCGCGCAGGCGTCGTACGACGGCACCGGTGGCGGGCGACGGCTCGAGGGGCGCGCGGAGGTCGAGGGCGCGGGCCGCGGTGAGCACCTCCACGGCGACGACCCGCGACAGCCCGTCGACGGCGCGACGCAGCTTGCGGGCGGCGTTCCACCCCATCGAGACGTGGTCCTCCTGCATCGCGCTGGAGGGGATGGAGTCGACCGAGGCGGGGACCGCGAGCCGCTTGAGCTCGGAGACGATCGAGGCCTGGGTGTACTGCGCGATCATGTGGCCGCTGTCGACGCCCGGGTCGTCGGCCAGGAACGGTGGCAGCCCGTGGCTGCGCGCCCGGTCGAGGAACCGGTCGGTGCGGCGCTCGCTGATCGAGGCGACATCGGCCGCGACGATCGCCAGGAAGTCGAGGACGTAGCCGACGGGCGCGCCGTGGAAGTTGCCGTTGGACTCGACCCGGTCGCCGACCACCACCGGGTTGTCGATCGCGCTGGCGAGCTCGCGACCGGCGACGGTGGCGGCGTGCTCGACGGTGTCGCGGGCGGCGCCGTGCACCTGCGGCGAGCACCGCAGCGAGTACGCGTCCTGGACCCGGTTGCACTCCACCGTGTTGCCGGGCCCGGTGCGGTGGGAGGCCACGATCGCGGAGTCGGCCATCAGGGCGGTGAGGTTGGCCGCGGACAGCGCCTGACCCGGGTGCGGGCGGATCGCCTGGAGCTCGGGGGCGAAGACCCGGTCGGTGCCCAGCTGGGCCTCGACGCTCATCGCGGCGGCCACGTCGGCGGTGCGCAGCAGCATCCGCAGGTCGGTGATCGCCAGCACGAGCATGCCGAGCATGCCGTCGGTGCCGTTGATGAGGGCCAACCCCTCCTTGGCCCCGAGCTCGACCGGCTCGAGGCCGGCGGCGGCGAGCGCGTCGGCCGCCGGCAGCAGCGCGCCGGAGGCGTCGCGCACCTCGCCCTCCCCCATCAGCGCGAGCGCGCAGTGCGCCAGTGGCGCGAGGTCGCCCGAGCAACCCAGCGAGCCGTACTCGCGCACCACCGGGGTGATCCCGTGGGAGAGCAGGTCCGCCATGAGCTGCGCGGTCTCTCGGCGTACGCCGGTGCGTCCCGTCGCGAGCGTCGAGAGGCGCAGGAGCATGAGCGCGCGCACCACCTCGCGCTCCACCTCGGGGCCGGAGCCGGCGGCGTGCGAGCGCACGAGCGATCGCTGCAGCTGGGCGCGCATCCCGGTGGGGATGTGTCGGGTGGCCAGCGCGCCGAAGCCGGTGCTCACGCCGTAGGTCGGGGTCTCGGCGGCGGCCAGCGCCTCGACCACTCCGCGGGCGTGGTCGATCGCGGCCAGCGCGTCGTCGCCGAGCACGACGGGCGCACCGTCGCGGGCGACACTCACGAGCTGCTCGAACGAGACGGGACCGACCCCGACCTCGATGGGCTGGATGGTCTGCATGACGCCCATGCAACACGCGGAGCCGAGCCTGCGCCAGCACTCCGCGTACGTCTGATGTCTCGGATCCCAGACCGATCCGCCCACCCGAACGGGGGGAACCCGGCGCGCCGGCGTTGTGGCACGGTGGACGCCGTGGCGAGCCGCCCGGGCCGCCGGAGCAGGGAGGTCCCCCGATGGATACGACGACGTGGATCATCGTCCTGGTCGTGGTGCTGGTCGTCGCGGCGCTCGTCGCCTGGCTGGTCACCCAGCAGCGCACGAAGCAGCAGCACGCGCAGGCCGAACGACTGCGGTCCGAGGCCCGCGAGCACGCGACCGAGATCCCCGAGACGCAGGTGCGCGCCAAGGAGGCCGAGGCCGAGGCCGAGCGCGCGCGGCTCGAGGCCGAGCGCGCCCAGGCGAAGGCACGCGAGGCGCAGGTCGCCGCGACCCAGCAGCAGGCGGTGCACGAGGACCGGCTGCGCACCGCCGACGAGGTCGACCCCCACGTCGACACGCGCTCCGACGACTACACGCCCGGCACGACGACGCACGACGACGGCACCACCACCCACGACACCGCCACGCACGACCCGGACACCGTGCTGGACACCGACGACCCCCGCCGCACCGACGGCACCACCGGCGGGACGCACTCCGCCTGAACCGATCGGCTGACGCCACGGGCGGGGTGCTGGACAACGCCGTGGGCACTGTCAGACTGAGGCCCCCCTGTTCCGTGAGAGGTGTCTCGTGACCACGCTCGTCGTCATCATCATCGTCCTCGTCGTGGTGCTCGCCGCCGCGGCCCTCGTCGTCCAGCGCAAGAACAAACAGGCCAACATCGCGCGGGCCGACAGTCTCCGCCAGCAGGCGGGGCGCCAGGCGCAGGCCACCATCGCGCCCGCCCAGGACCGCGCGGCCGCCGCCGAGGCGCAGGCCGACGAGGCGCGTGCCCGGGCCGACCAGGCCGAGGCGGAGGCGCACGAGGCCCGGCTGGCCGCCCAGCAGGCCGAGGCCCAGCACGAGTCGCAGGTGCGCGCCGCCGATCGGCTTGACCCGCGTGTCGACCACAGGTCCGACGACTACGCCCCGCAGGTCCCCGGCACGGTCGACCAGCAGCCCACCGCTCCGGCCGACGTCGACGCTGAGCCCGCCGACCAGCCCGCCGACCAGCCCGCCGGCCAGGCTCCGCTGCTCCCGCGCCGCACCCCGGGCGCCCAGGAGATGCCGGGCAAGCCCATCGAGTCGGGCGACGGCGGCGGCTGGTTCACCAAGGGCTCCGACCGGTCCTGACCCCGCGGTGAGCCAGGTCCCTGCCGCGACGCGCGCCCTGCGGGTCCTGCGCTTCCTGGCCACCCAGGCCGACCCGGTCCCGCTCGACCGGATCGTGCGGTCGTGCGACCTGCCGCGCAGCACGGCCTACCACCTGCTCAACACGATGATCGACGAGGGCTTCGTCGTGCACCTGCCCGACGAGCACCGCTACGGCCTCGGCGTCGCCGCCTTCGAGGTGGGCAGCGGGTTCACCCGCCAGGAGCCGCTGGCCCGGCTGGCCCGGCGACCGCTCGCCGAGCTCGTCGACAACACCGGCCACGGCGCCCACCTGGCGGTGCTCCACGGCCGCGACGTGCTCTACGTCGTCGAGGAGCGCGCGCCGGGCCGGGCACCGCTGGTCACGGACGTCGGCGTGCGACTCCCCGCCCACCTGACCGCGTCGGGCCGGGCGGTGCTCGCGGCCCTGCCGGCCAGCCAGGTGCGCGCGCTCTACCCCGACCGGACGGCGTTCGTCGACCGGCACGGCAAGGGCCCCGCCTCCCTGAGTGCGCTGCGGGCGGTGCTGTCGGAGACCCGCCAGCGCGGGCATGCCACGGAGGACGGCGAGGTGACACCCGGCCTGGGAAGCGTCGCGGCGCCGGTGCTCGACCACAACGGACACCCCGTGGCCGGGGTGGCCGTGACCTTCCCCAGCGGCGCGGGCTCCGACGCTGAGATGATCGCTGCTGCGGTCACCGACACCGCCACCCGGCTGACCAGACGCGTCAGCGGTCGGGCCTCGACAAGCCCCTCGCCCAGCCCCTCCCCAGGCCCCTCGGCCGGTGCTAGCGTCGAATGATGCCGGCTCGCCTCCCCTCCCCGCGCCTGCTTCTCGCCCCGGTCATGGCGCTGCTGCTCGCCGTCGCCGCGCTCCCGCCGGCCTCCGCGGCCGAGGACGTCCTGCCGCCGCGGGTCACGGTCCACGACAGCCGGACCTCGAGCCCGTCCGTGGACATCGCGCGCGTCACGCTGCGCGGCGCCCCCTGGGAGAACCCCACCCAGTACGTGGAGGTCGAGGTGCCCGGCGGGTTCCGGCCCGGGCACCACCTCACGGTCTGGTTCGACGTCGACGGCGACGCCGAGCCGGAGGGTCGCCTCGACGCGCGGCTGAGGAAGCCCGGACCGAAGCGCCGCTCCGACCTCCGCGTCGACCAGCAGTTCCGGATCGGTGGCGGCTGGGACGACCCCGGCACCCGCGTGCACTGCCGCGACGACCAGGACTTCATGCCGGTCGGAAACGTGCGGCCCGGTGACGCCGTGCTCGTCGTCGGTCTCTCCTCCCTGTGGGACTGCCTCCAGCTCCCCTACCCGTCTGGCGATGACCACGGCGCCTGGCGGACGGCGGTGCGGGTGGCCAAGGACGGCCGGAGCGACACCGCGCCCAGCAGACGCGGATGGAGCCCACAGGTGCTGGGCTGGTGCGGGCGTCAACCCCGGTGTGGGTGAGCCGGTCGCGCAACCGCGCCACGGCCTACGGGTCGTCGTACACCGGAGGGCCGCCACACTGCCGCTCGACCTCAAGTTACCAACGGGTAGGATCAGTGTCACTCCGTAGCGCGCGGCTGTCGGCAGGTGCGGCGGCCTAGGCTGCGGACCTCTACGCCCTACCGAGGAGCACCCCTCCATGCAGATGTTCGCGATCGTCGTCTCGTTCGCACTGACCGCCGCCGCGGTCGCCATGCTGGTCCCGGCCGTACGCCGGATGCTCGGCGTGATCCGGGCGAGCCAGCCCGCGCCGGGCCGCAGCGACAACCCGGCCGGTCGCACCGCGACGATGCTCAAGGAGACGTTCCTCCACACGCGGATGCTCCAGTGGCACTGGGTCGGCATCATGCACTGGTTCGTCTACATGGGGTTCCTGCTGCTCAGCACCGCGGTGCTGGCGGCCTACTTCCAGCTCTTCAAGCCCGACTTCGCCTACCCCGTCATCGGCCACTGGTACCCCTTCGAGTGGCTGATGGAGCTCATCGGCGCGCTGAGCACGGTCGGCATCGTCTTCCTGATCGTCTACCGGCAGCGCCACCACCCCCGCAACGAGGGCCGCCGGAGCCGCTTCTTCGGCTCGACCTTCTGGCAGGCCTACTTCGTCGAGGCGCTCGCGCTGCTGGAGGGCTCGGCGATCCTCTTCGTCCGCGCCGCGGAGTGGCGCCTCGACGAGGAGGCCGGCCGCGCCCACTACCCGTTCTCGTCGTGGCTCGGCGACCTGCTCTACCCGAGCTCCGTCGACTCGCTCGAGAACCTCATCTACGTCATCGCGACGCTCAAGATCGCGCTGGCGATGGTCTGGCTGATGGTGATCGCCCGCAACATCACCATGGGCATCGCCTGGCACCGCTTCACGACCTGGTTCAACATCTGGTTCAAGCGCGAGGCCGACGGCAGCACGGCGCTCGGCGCCATGAAGCCGCTGACGTCCGACGGCAAGGCGATCACCCTCGACGACATCGACGACCTCGACGAGGACTCCACGCTGGGCGTGGGCTCGATCGACGACTTCTCGTGGAAGGGCATTCTCGACTTCACGACCTGCACCGAGTGCGGTCGCTGCCAGTCGCAGTGCCCCGCCTGGAACACCGAGAAGCCGCTGTCGCCCAAGCTGCTCATCACGAGCCTGCGCGACCACGCCTACGGCAAGCACGACGGTGAGGAGGCGCACGCCGAGCGCCAGCTCGTCGGGGTCGGCTCCAAGGGCGAGACCGCTGGCGCCGGCACCGACGTCCTCGACTACTTCTACAACCCCGCCGACGGCGACTTCGTCATCGACGAGGACGTGCTGTGGAGCTGCACGTCGTGCGGCGCGTGCGTCCAGCAGTGCCCCGTCGACATCGAGCACGTCGACCACATCATGGACATGCGGCGCTACCAGCTGCTCGTCGAGTCCAACTTCCCCGCCGAGCTCAACCAGCTGTTCAAGGGCCTGGAGAACAAGGGCAACCCGTGGAACATGTCCGCCACCGCGCGGATGGACTGGGCCAAGGGCCTCGACTTCGACGTGCCGGTCGTCGGTGAGGACCTGGAGTCCCTCGAGTCGGTCGACTGGCTGTTCTGGGTCGGCTGCGCCGGGGCGTACGAGGACCGCGCGAAGAAGACGACCCGCGCGGTCGCCGAGCTGCTCGACCTGGCCGGCATCTCCTTCGGCGTGCTCGGCAACGGCGAGACCTGCACCGGCGACCCCGCTCGGCGTGCCGGCAACGAGTTCGTCTTCCAGGGCCTCGCGCAGCAGAACGTCGAGACGTTCAAGGAGTACAAGGTCAAGAAGGTCGTCTCGACCTGCGCCCACTGCTTCAACACGCTCAAGAACGAGTACAAGGACTTCGGCATCGAGCTCGAGGTCGTCCACCACACCCAGCTGCTCAACCGCCTCGTGCGCGAGGGCAGGCTGACCCCCGTCAAGGACGGCGCGGGCGCCGCGAAGCGCTCGATCACCTACCACGACCCGTGCTACCTCGGTCGCCACAACCAGGTCTACTCGCCGCCGCGCGAGCTGCTCCAGGTGCTGCCCGGCGCGGAGTACGTCGAGATGGAGCGCCACTCCGAGAAGTCCTTCTGCTGCGGCGCCGGTGGCGCGCGCATGTGGATGGAGGAGAACCTCGGCGAGCGGATCAACCTCAACCGCACCAAGGAGGCCGTCGGCACCGGCGCCGACCAGATCGCCGTCGGCTGCCCGTTCTGCCGGGTCATGCTCTCCGACGGGCTCACGGCCCAGCAGGCGAACGGCGAGGCCCGCGAGGGGGTCGAGGTCCTCGATGTCGCGCAGATGCTGCTGGCCTCGGTCAAGGGCGAGCAGGCGACCAAGGCCGCCCCCGCGTCGTCCCCTGCCGCTGTCCCCGCGGCTGCCCCCGCCGCTGCCGCAGCCGGCGCGACGGCCTCCGACGTGGCCACCAAGGACGAGCCGGAGGCCGGCGACGTCACCCTCACCGACGACACCGTCGCCGAGACCGCCGACGTCGGCCCGGCCGCCAAGGCGTCCGGAGGCTCGTCGCTCTTCGACACCCCGGCCGACTCGGCGTCCGGCGGCTCGTCGCTCTTCGACACCCCGGCCGACTCGGCGTCCGGCGGCTCGTCGCTCTTCGACACCCCGGCCGACGCCTCGAAGCCGGCTCCGTCCACCGACCTCGGCGGCGGGTCGCTCTTCGACCTGGGCGCGCCCGGGGAGGAGCCGGCAGCCCCCGCCCCGGCTCCCGAGAAGGCGGCCGGGAGGGCAGCCGCGGCGCCGCCCGCCACCGTCCTCGGCGGCGGAGGCTCGCTGTTCGACATCGCGGCGCCCGAGCCCGCCGCGGAGTCCCCCGCGACCAGCGGTGGCGAGCCGACCGAGCCGGTCGAGCCGGTCGGGGCGCCGACCTCGAGCGGTACGGCGTCCACCCCGGCCACGGACACAGACCTGTCGGACCTCGGCTCGCTCTTCGACGTGGAGGCACCGGCGAGCGAGCCCGCCCCGGCAGCCATCGAGTCCGCTCCTGCGGAGGCGGTCGCGGACCCCGAGCCCGAGCCCGAGCAGGCAGCGGCCGCCGAGCCGGAGCCCGTCGGGTCACCCGCTCCGACCAGCGGCACGACGGCCGAGCCCGCCACCGACGTCGACCTGTCGAGCCTCGGCTCGCTCTTCGACGTCGAGGCACCGGCGTCCGCCCCACCGCCCGCGGCGAGCGAGCCCGAGCCGACGGCCCCCGCCGAGCCCGCGCCGAAGGCCGAGCCCGTCGAGGACGAGGCGCCGGCATCCGGGGCCGACGACGTACCGCCGACGCAGAAGCCCGCGTCCGACGACGCCGGCCCAGCACCACGCACCGACGTCGACATCAGCGGATCGAGCTCGCTCTTCGACCTCTGACCGCTTAGGCGGTGGACCCGGAGGGCGACTGGGGCGACGTGGAGAGCGACCCGGCACGTGCCGCGCCGCGCGGGAGCGCCGGGTGCGGGCGCGACCGTGGCAACGTGCTGACCGTCGCGGGCATCACACCAGTGGTCCACGACATCGACCACTGGAGGACATCATGCGTCGTACGACGCCGCTGACCGCCGCGGCCCTTCTGGTGCTCACCCTGCTCGGGCCGACCGGCGCCGCCGCGTCGGCCGCCGCCGAGACCTGCCGGGGCGAGGTTGCCACCCTCGTCGGGGCCGGGCAGCTCATCACCGGCACGGAGGGTCGCGACGTCATCGTCACCAACGGCGCGACACGCGTCGTGGCGGTGGGCGGCGACGACGTGATCTGCCTGACGGGCATGTCTCCGTCCGGGCACGCCACGATCGACGCGGGAGCCGGCGATGACCTCGTGGACGGCACGGCCTGGCGCGGCTCGGTCCAGGCCGAGCTCGGCGAGGGAGCGGACCGCTTCGAGGGAGGCGACGGGGAGAACGTCGTCGCTGCCGGCCCCGCTGACACCGCGCGCGACGTCATCATCGGTGGCGACGCACGGGACGTGGTGGACACCGGCGTGCCCGGCGAGCCCAACGCCGACGTCGTCGACCTGGGCGCCGGCGACGACGCACTCGACTATGCAGGCGTGATGGCTCCCGGTGGATCGATCGCCGGTGGCGACGGCGTGGACGAGCTCCTCCCCTCGACCTCGCGATCCGGGGCCACGACGATCGACAACGCTTCGGGGACCCTCGTGGTCGACCAGCAGGTCATCGCGACCTGGTCGGGTCTGGAGACGTTCTACACCGGGACGATCGGCGGCGCCCCCCTCCAGTTCGTCGGCACCGCGGCCGACGAGGCCCTCGTCGCGCGGGCGTCCGGCCCCGTCGACGCGAGCTTCGGCGCCGGGGACGACACCCTCGTGGCGGACGAGGCACCACGTGCCGGGAGCTCGATCGAGGGCGGTCGTGGCCACGACGGGTTCTACGTCACCACCGAGAGCGGCCTGCTGGACCTCGACCTGGCGCGCGGCAGGCTCGTCACGGGCGCCGAGGCGCGGCGCACGATCCCGGTCACCGACTTCGAGAACGCCTCGTTGTACGCCCACCGCGTCGTCCTCACCGGCACCCGGGACGGCAACAGCCTGACGTTCGGCGCGTGCGACGCCACCGTCCGCGGTCGGGGCGGAGCGGACACGGTCCAACCTGACAGTGAGTCCATGTTCGAGACCGTCTTCTGCCCTCGCTTCCCGAAGGCGCGGGTCGACGGCGGCCGCGGCGACGACGACCTCCGGGGCACGCGGGGCCGCGACGTGCTTCGCGGCGGCACGGGCAACGACCGGCTCGACGGACGGCAGGGCCCGGACCGACTCCACGGCGGCGCGGGACGCGACGAGCTGAGGGGCAGGTCCGGCGAGGACGAGCTCCGGGGCGAGAGCGGGCGCGATCGCGCCGACGGAGGGAGTGGGCGCGACTCCTGCCGCGCCGAGCGCGAGCGCCGCTGCGAACGCTGACGCCGTCACGCCGCCACATCGGGGCCGGGCGGGGCCGCGCGTGCGTGACCTGACGGATCTCGCGGCATCATGGCGTCACCGCGAAGCCGCGGTGACATCGCATACTCCTTGACATGACATCATCGTGATGTCATCGTGGTGCGCATGGACATCACCCCCTACGTCGACGGCCTGCGCCGCGACCTCGTCGCCGCGGCGGAGGCGGGCAGCGACGAGCTGCGGCAGGCGGCCGAGCGGTTGGCCTACGCGCTCGACCCGAGCGCGCGGCTCGCGCTGATGGAGGCCATCTCCCACGCCGCGGCGGAGATCACCGCCGAGCTCCCGGACGGCAGCGTCGACGTCCGGCTGGTGGGTCGCGAGCTCGACTTCGTCGTCGAGGTCGCCCCGCCCGCCGCCATCCCCGCACCGCCCCCGCCGCCCGCGCCGCCCGCGACGCCCGACGAGGACGACGGCGACCTGGCCCGGATCACCCTCCGCATCCCGGAGGCCGTCAAGGCACGCGCCGAGGAGAAGGCCGCAGCCGCCGGGCAGAGCCTCAACACCTGGATGGTCGGCCTCGTGCGCAGCGCGACCAACGAGCACGCCATCAACGTCGACATCGACCTGAGCAGCGTGCCCTTCGTGGGCTACGACCCGTTCGCGGGCCACCGCAAGCAGGGCAACCGCCGGATGACCGGCTGGCTCTGACCTGACGGGCCAGCGGCCCGTCCCACCTCGCACCCCCACCTCGCGACCAGCGGACCGGCACCGGCCGGCCCGGCGGACGACCACACCCTCTGGAGACCCGATGCGCAACCAGATCGACCTCACCTTCGACACCCCGGAGCCGATCGACCTCCACGTCGAGAACGCCCGCGGACTGGTCCGCGTGAGCGCCACCGCCACCGCCCGGACGACCGTGAGCATCATCGGCGAGCGGGCCGAGGAGTTCGACGTCCACCACGTCGAGGCCGGCGAGCGGAGTGCCATCTCGATCGTCCCTCCGCGCTCGAGCGGCGGCCTGTTCGGCCGCGACGCACGCGCGGAGATCGTCGTGGAGCTGCCCACCGCCAGCAGGCTGCGCGCCAAGGTCGGCAGCAGCGACCTCGTCGCCGAGGGGCGCTTGGACGACACGCGCGTCGACAGCGGCTCCGGCGACGTGTCCCTCGACGTGGTCGAGGGCGACGTCGTCGTCCAGTCCGGGTCGGGCGACCTGCACGCCGGGCACCTCCTCGGCGACGCGCACCTGCGCTCGGGGTCGGGCGACATCGTCGTACGCCGCGCGGAGTCGGCCCTCGTCGTCACCACCGGCAGCGGCGACGTGCGCGTCGACTCCGCCGACGGGCTCGCCGTCAAGACCGGCTCCGGGGACGCCCACGTCCAGTCGCTGGGCGGCGAGGCGGTCTTCACCACCGGTTCGGGCGACCTGGTCGTCGCCCAGGTGGCGTCGGGCCGCGTCACGGCCAAGACCGCCAGCGGCGACGTCCGCATCGGGGTCGACGACGGGACCCCCGTCTGGACCGACGTGCGGACCGCGAGCGGCCGGCTCACCTCGATGCTGCCGAGCACGGGCGAGCCCGCCCCCGACCAGCCCTACCTCGAGGTCCGTGCCACGACCGCGTCGGGCGACGTCACCCTGCACCCGAGCTGAGCCCCGCTGTCCCAGCCCCGACCAACGGAAAGGAGAAGGCCATGCACGACTCGTTCACCGACATCGAGCTGATCGCCCGCCACCGCATCGCGGAGCGCGTGCGCTACTCCCCCCGCGCGCCCCGCACCAACCGCCGCTGATCCACCGCTGCCCACCGCGGCGGGGCGTCACCTCAGGCCTTCATGGCCACGCCGCGGCGCCAGTAGCCCATGAAGGCCACCTGGCTGCGGTCGAAGCCGAGCTCCTTGACCAGGTGCCGGCGCAGCCCGGTGACGATCCTCGACTCGCCGGCGATCCACGCGTAGGTGCCGCCCACGCCGGTGATGCCTCCCGGCACCTCCTCGCCGGAGGAGGAGTAGTAGGGCGTCTCCCAGAGGTCGGGGTCGACCTCGTCGGGGGCGACCTCCACCTCGGCCCCGGGGATGCCGAGGTGGGCGACCACGGCGTCGTGCAGCCCGACCCCGAGCTCGCCGCCCTCGCGGGCCAGCCACACGACCTCGACGCCCGCGGGACCGCGAACGTCCTGCACGTCGTCCGCGCACGGCACCTCCATGAAGGCGGTGCCGCGGGCGTCGGCCGGCAGCTGCTCGAGCACGGTGCACACGGCCGGCACCGCGGTCTCGTCGGCCACGAGCAGCAGCTCGGCACCGGGGGCGGGGGTGAACTCGATCCCGCCGTAGGGGTAGCCGCGGCGCGGCGCGAGGATCACGATCCGGTCGCCGACGCTCGCGCGCGAGGCCCACAGCGAGCCGGGCCCGACGAGGTCGCCCTCGAGGTGGAGCACCATGTCGACGACGAACGTCGTCTGCGGGCCCGAGCCGCGCACGTCGCGGATCGTGTAGGTGCGCATGTGGCCGCGCTCGGAGGCGGGCCGCTCCAGCCACGTCGCCCACCAGCCCTCGTCGGCGCCCTCGGCCGAGGCGATGCCCCCGGTCTCCGGATCGGGGAGGATCAGCTTGATCCGCTGGTCCCAGCGCGGGCCGTCGACGCCGAAGTCGGCGAGGTCGGGGCCCCCGAGCTCGACCCGGACGAAGGTGGGCGAGAGCCGCTCGACGGCCACGACCTCGACCTCGGTGAAGAGCAGGGGCAGGACGGAGGCGGTCACGGTCATCGGGTCTCCCGGCTGGGGTGGACGTGCGGACTGGGCGAGCTGAGCGGGCTGGGCTGGGCGGGGTGGCTGAACTCGTCGGGGCAGGGCTGCCGGGGGCGGGGCTGGTGCCGGCCGACGGGCACGACGAGGGGCGTGTGCGACACCGGGTCGTCGATCACCCGGTTGTCGAGACCGAAGACGGAGCGAACGACCTCCTCGGTGACGACCTCGCGGGGCGCGCCCTCGGCGACGATCCGGCCGGTGTGCAGCGCGACCAGGTGGTCGGCGTAGCGGGCCGACAGGTTGAGGTCGTGGAGCACCATCACGATCGTGGTGCCGCGGCGGGCGTTGAGCTCGGCGAGGAGGTCGAGCATCTCCACCTGGTGGGCGACGTCGAGGTAGGTCGTGGGCTCGTCGAGCAGCAGCAGGTCAGTGCCCTGCGCGAGCGCCATCGCGATCCACACCCGCTGGCGCTGGCCGCCGGACAGCTCGTCGACGACCCGGTCGGCGAGGCCGAGGGTGTCGGTGAGGGTGAGCGCCTCGGCCACGGCCTCGTCGTCGGCGCTGGTCCAGCGTCCGAACGGCCCGTGGTGCGGGTGACGGCCGCGTCCGACCAGGTCGGCGACGGTGACGCCCTCGGGCGCGACGGGGTTCTGCGGCAGCAGCCCGAGCGTGCGGGCGACCTGCTTGGTCGGGAGCCGGTGGATGGCCTCGCCGTCGAGCAGCACCGACCCCGACCGGGGGCGGAGCAGCCGGGCGAGCCCGCGCAGCAGCGTCGACTTGCCGCACGCGTTGGCGCCGACGATGACGGTGATCCGGCCGTGCGGGACCTGCAGGTCGAGGTCGCGCACGACGGCGGTGTCGGTGTAGCCGAGCGTGAGGTCGCTCGCCTCCAGACGGACGTGCGGGGCAGCGGCGACGGTCATGCCGCCCTCCTTCCGGTGCGGCCGCGGGCGAGCAGCCAGAGCAGGAACGGCGCGCCGAAGGCGCCGGTCACGACGCCCACGGGCAGGTTGAGGTCGGGGAACGCGTAGGCGCCCGCGTAGTCGCCGACCAGGACGATCACCGCGCCGACCAGGCCGGCGGCGAGCAGCGTCGTACGCCCCCGGTTGAGGGCGCGGGCGATCGGGCCGGACAGGAACGCCACGAACGCGATCGGGCCGGCGGCCGCGACGCCGACGGCGACGAGCAGCACGCCGAGGAGCATCAGCAGGTCGGTGCGGCCACGGCCCACGCCGAGCCCGGCCGCCGTGTCCTCGCCGAGCTCGCTCGCGCGCAGCGACCTGGCCGCCCAGGCCGTCGCCGGCAGGAGCACGGCGAGGGCGATGGCGAGCAGGCCGATGGTCTGCCAGGCCACCCCGTTGACGCTGCCGGTCAGCCAGCGCAGCACCAGCTGCACGTCGTACTCGTCGACGCGGGTGAAGACGTATTGGATGACCGACTGCATGGCGGCGGCCATCCCGATGCCGGCCAGCACCAGCCGGAAGCCGCCGTGGTCGCCGGCGACGGCGCGCACGACGAGGGCGACGGCCAGGGCGCCCGAGATCGCGGCGGCGGACACCGGCCACCCCGACCAGCCGGCCAGCGCGATGACCGACACGGCCGCGGCGCTCGCCCCGAGGCTGATGCCGACGATGTCGGGGCTGGCGAGCGGGTTGCGGAGCGTGGTCTGGAAGATCGCGCCGCCCACGCCGAAGGCGGCGCCGACGAGCACCGCGAGCACCGCGCGCGGCAGCTTGGACTCCATCACGATGTAGGTCGCGCCGGGGATCTGCTCGCCCCCGAGGATGCGGACGAAGTCGGGGACCGTCACCGTGTAGTCACCCAGCAGCACCCGGGCGGCGAACGCACCGACCAGGACGACGACCAGGCCGCCCAGCAGGCGGCGGTGGTGGCGCACCGGGGCGCGGCGCGCGCGTCGTACGACGTCGGCGGCGTCGGGCGCTGCCTCCGCGGCGGTCTGGCTGCGGTCGAGGGTCACGGTCACAGGGCCCTCCCCGTGCGGCGGATGAGGGCGATGAAGACGGGCACGCCCACGACCGCGGCCATGATGCCGACCTGCACCTCCGACGGCGGCAGCACGACGCGACCGACGGTGTCGGCGACGACCACGAGGACGGCACCGCCGAGCATGGAGAACGGCAGCAGCCGGCGGTGGTCGGGGCCGACGAGGGCGCGCACGACGTGGGGCACGACGAGGCCGACGAACGCGATCGGTCCGGCGAGTGCGGTCGCGGTGCCGGCGAGCAGGACGATCGCGAGCGCGATGACGAGGCGGTCGCGCGTGGTGTGCCGACCGAGACCGCGGGCGAGGTCGTCGCCCAGCGCGAGGGTGTTGAGCAGGCGGGCGCCGGCGAGCGCGAGCAGCGCGCCGACGACCAGGAACGGCAGACCGGCCACCAGCACGTCGGTGCCGCGGCCGGCGACCGTGCCGACCTGCCAGAAGCGGAAGGACTCCATCGTCTTGCGGTCGGCCAGCAGCAGGCCGGTGGTCCAGCTGGCCAGGCCGGCGCTGAGCGCCGCGCCGGTGATGGCGAGCTTCATCGGGGTGGCGCCGTCGCGGCCCATCGAGGCGATGCCGTGGACCGCGGCCGCGGCGACGGCCGCGCCGACGAAGGCGAGCGGCAGGAACTGCCCCATCGCCGACGCACCGAAGGCCGTCATCCCGACGACCATCGCGAAGGTGGCGCCGGCGTTGACGCCGAGGATGCCCGGGTCGGCCAGCGGGTTGCGGGTCAGCCCCTGCATCAGCGCGCCCGCGAGGCCGAGGGCGGCGCCGACGGCGAGTGCCAGCAGCGTACGGTCCAGGCGCGCCTCGACGACCGCGTGCAGGGGGTGCGAGGTGTCCCACACCGCAGAGACGGGCACGGCCCGCGCCCCGACCAGCAGCGACAGCGCGCCGGCGCCGGCCAGCGCCACGACCGAGATCGCGACGCTGACCGGCAGCGCGGGACGTCGTCCACGGCCCGGGGGCCTGAGGACGTCCTCCCGCGTCGGGACGAGGGCGGTCATCGCTAGCCCTTCAGCGCCTCGACCACGTGGGGCAGGAAGTCGCTCACGATGACCGGGATGGAGAGGGGCGTGGGGTTGGTCGAGGCCATCGCGTTCTGCTTGTCGGACTCGGCGTACCAGTGGCCCTCCGCGATCGCGGGGATCTGGCCGAGCAGCTTGTCGTTCTCGATGGTCTCGATGGTCTCGGGCGAGTCGACCCAGGTGACGAACACGTCGGAGTCGAGGTCGGCGGCCTTCTCCGCCGACACGGTGCCGTAGAACTCGCCCGGCTTGATCGCGTCGGCGACGGCAGGCGCGTCGACCATCCCGAAGTCGCGCAGGATGGAGACCCGCGGGTCCTCCGGGGCGTACATGCCGACCGTGGACAGGTCGGTCGCCGCGAGGTAGCCGTAGATCAGCTCGGCACCCTGCAGCTCGGGGTTGTCCTCGGCGGCCTGCTCGATGGTGGCCTCGGTGTCGGCGGCGACCTCGTCGGCGAGCGCCGTACGGCCGAGGGCCTCGCCGACCATCTCGAGCGAGGTCTGCCAGTCGGTGGTCCAGGGCGCCTCGGGGTAGGCGACGACCGGAGCGATCTTGGAGAGCTTGGCGTACTCCGCCTCGGTGATGCCCGAGTTGGTCGCCAGGATCAGGTCGGGGGCGAGCTCGGCGATCTCGTCGACCGGCGCGCCGTCGGCGTCGTCGTAGCGCACCGGGGCCTCGGCGCCCGCCTCCTCGATGGCCGCGTCGAACCAGTCGGTGGAGCCGGCGTCGTTGCCGCCCCAGGTGATCTTGGTGGCGCCGACCGGGACGACACCCAGCGCGAGCGTGTGGTCGTGGTCGGTCCAGCCCAGCGTCGCGACCCGCGTCGGCTCCGACTCGATGGTCGTCTCCCCCAGCGCGTGCTCGATGGTCACCGGGAAGGCATCCGCGTCGACGCTCGTGGTCGACGTCGGCTTCGCGTCGGACGCGCTGTCGGTGGTGGAACCGGTGCTGCAGCCGGCGAGGGCTGCGGCCAGGACGGTGAACGCGGCCAGGGGCGCGGCGAGGGAACGCTTCATCAGGACTCCGTGTCTCGGTAAGGCAAGGCTAACTTAGGTCAGCCTAACCCGAGGCCCCCCGAATAAGACAAGGGAGCTGTGTCCTAATCCACGCCACGGACCGCGCGGCGAGGACGGTCGTCAGATCGAGGTGCGGTGGAAGCCCTGGAACGACCGGCTCGGCGTCGGGCCGCGCTGGCCCTGGTAGCGCGAGCCGTACTTCTCCGAGCCGTAGGGGTGCTCGCTCGGCGAGGAGAGCCGGAAGAAGCAGAACTGCCCGATCTTCATGCCCGGGTAGAGCTTGATCGGCAGCGTGGCGACGTTGGCCAGCTCGAGCGTCACGTGGCCCGAGAAGCCCGGGTCGACGAAGCCCGCCGTCGCGTGCGTGAGCAGGCCGAGCCGGCCCAGCGACGACTTGCCCTCGACCCTCGCGGCGATGTCGTCGGGGAGGGAGACCACCTCGTAGGTGGAGCCGAGCACGAACTCGCCCGGGTGCAGGATGAACGGCTCCTCGCCCTCCGGCTCGACCTCGCGGGTGAGCTCGGACTGGTCGGCCGCCGGGTCGATGTGGGGGTAGCGGTGGTTCTCGAAGACCCGGAAGAAGCGGTCGAGGCGCACGTCGACGCTCGAGGGCTGCATCATCTGCGGGTCCCACGGCTCCAGGGCGATCCGGCCGGCGTCGATCTCAGCGGTGATGTCGCGATCGGAGAGCAGCACCCGGCCGACCCTAGGCCACCCGTCGGCCACTGGGGAGGGGGTCGCACAATGGCTCGGTGACCTTCCACCGCTACGTCGCCCTGGGCGACTCCTTCACCGAGGGCGTCGGCGACCCCGACCCGACCCGGCCCAACGGCCTGCGCGGCTGGGCCGACCGGGTCGCCGAGGTGCTCGCCCGGCAGACCGACGACTTCGGCTACGCCAACCTCGCGATCCGTGGGCGCAAGCTCGGCGCCATCATCGACGAGCAGCTCGACGTGGCCCTCACCCTCGAGCCCGACCTGGTCACCATCCACGGCGGCGGCAACGACGTGCTGCGACCCCGCGTCGACATCGACGCGCTCGCCCGGACGTACGACGAGGCGATCGCGAGGCTCGCCGCCACGGGCGCCCGCGTGGTCATGTTCACCATCGTCGACCCCGGCAGCGGCGGCATCTACGGACCCGTGCGCGGGCGGATGGCGATCTTCAACGAGTGGGTGCGCGAGATCGCCGACCGGCACGGCGCGACCATCGTCGACATGTGGCGGATGCGCGACATCGAGATCGGCAGCGTCATGGACACCGACCGGATGCACCTCAACAGCGCCGGCCACACCCACATGGCGCACGCCGTCCTCGAGGCCATCGGCGTGGAGCACGGCTTGGAGCCGGTCACCGTCGAGCCGCTGCCCGTCCGCGGCCGCCGCGAGACCTGGGCCGCCAACGCCCAGTGGACCCGAGAGTTCCTCGCGCCCTGGGTGCACCGGCGCCTCACCGGGCGCTCGTCCGGCGACAGCGTCACGGCCAAGCACCCCACCCTCTCGCGGGTCGGGTCGGACACTCCCTAGCCCGGTCCGGTAGCATCTGGCCCGCTGTCCCAGGACGGCACTGCGGATGTAGCTCAGCTGGTAGAGCGCGACCTTCCCAAGGTCGATGTCGCGAGTTCGAATCTCGTCATCCGCTCCATTCCATCCATATCTCCCCCGTGATCGCGCGCCGAGCGCGACGCTCCGCGAAACGTCGATGTCGCGAGTTCGAATCTCGTCATCCGCTCCATTCCATCCATATCTCCCCCGTGATCGCGCGCCGAGCGCGACGCTCCGCGAACGTCGATGTCGCGAGTTCGAATCTCGTCATCCGCTCCACGACTCCTCCTGACCGCGCCCCTCGGCTGCGGACGGGCGAGCGCGGTCGACTAACGTCGCACCACGTGAGCTTCACCGGATTCCCCGTCGCCGCGCTCGACTTCTACGACGACCTGGAGATGGACAACACCAAGTCCTTCTGGGAGGCCAACAAGCACGTCTACAAGGAGTCGGTGGAGGCGCCGATGAAGGCGCTGATGGCCGCCCTGGAGCCCGAGTTCGGCACCGCCAAGGTGTTCCGGCCCTACCGCGACGTGCGGTTCGCCAAGGACAAGACGCCCTACAAGACCCACCAGGGCGCGTTCGTCGCGGCCGGACCGCGCACCGGCTGGTACGTCGAGATCTCGCCGCGCGGCACTCGCGTCGGCGCCGGCTTCTACGACGCCGACGGGCCGACGCTCGCGGCGATCCGCGACGCGATGGCCGACGACACGACCGGACCTGCCCTCGACCGGCTGCTGCGCAAGCTGGAGCGGGCGGGCTTCGAGGTCGGCGGCGACCAGCTCAAGACCTCGCCCCGCGGCTACGACGCCGACCACCCGCGCATCCACCTGCTGCGGCGCAAGCAGCTGTTCGTGGGGCGGTCCTACGGCTTCGAGGCCGACGCCATCGGCGCCGGTCTCGTCGACCGGGTCCGCGAGGACTGGCGCGCCCTGCGGCCGCTGATCAGCTGGCTGCGCGCGGTCGACTGAGCCGGCCGCGTCGGGCGTACGTCAGGGCCCGACCGTCAGTGCGGCTGCCAGGCGTCGTCGTCACGGGTCAGTGCGGCGACGCCCTCGGGGAGGGTGCCGTCGGCGAGCTGCTGGATGGTGACCTGCTCGAAGACCATCCGCAGCGAGTGGCGCGCGGCGATCCACACGTGCTGCAGCACCTTGGCGCTGTCGTCGTACTCCACCGCCTCGGGGCGCAGGCCGTAGACCGAGACGAGCGGGCCGTCGACCGCGCGGATGACGTCGGCGACGGTGACCGACTCGGGTTTGCGGGCGAAGCGCCACCCACCGGACTGGCCGCGCTGCGACACCACGATGTCGGCGCGTCGCAGGTCGGCCAGGATCGCCTGGAGGAAGCCGTGGGGGATGCCCTGCGCCTTGCCGAGCTGCTCGGCGCTGACGGCGGTCCCGTCGGCACGCACCGCGATCTCGATCAGGGCCCGGAGGGCGTAGTCGGCTTTGGCGGAGACGCGCATAAGGCCAGTTTGTCAGATATGTCGGCAGAGACAGTGCGCCTGCCCGACGGGCAGCGCACAGGGACGTACGCCGGCGGCCCGGGGGCGGGCGCCGGCGTGCGTCGATCGACGGGTCAGGCCGTCGTGGGCTGGAGCTCCTCCTCGGCCAGTGCGGCCTTGGACAGCCGCTCCTGCTTGACGGCCCAGACGATCGCGGAGACCCAGAGGACGAAGATGACCGCGGCGGTGACGGCGGTGGCGACACCCGGGGCGCCGATGGAGTCGAGCAGCGTCTTGGAGTTGGTCAGGATGATCAGGCCGCCCGCCGCGGTGCCGAGCACGCGGGCCGGGAGCTTCTTGACCAGCCACGCGGCGACGGGCGCGGCGATCACGCCACCGGCGAGGAGGGCACCGGCGTAGCCCCAGTTGATGCCGGCGGCGCCGAGCCCGAGGAGGAAGCCGAGCGAGCCGCCGACCGCGACGACGAACTCCGAGGTGTCGATCGAGCCGACGACCTTGCGGGGCTCGAGGCGACCGCTGGAGAGCAGCGAGGTGGTGCCGACCGGGCCCCACCCGCCGCCGCCGACGGCGTCGAGCGTGCCCGCGACCAGGCCCATCGGGGCCAGGAACGCCGCGGAGGGGTGGCCCTTGAACGTCGGGCGGGCGCCGCCGAGGCGCAGGAAGCGGTAGACGACGTAGAAGCCGAGGCTGAGCAGGATGATCGCGACGATCGGCTTGGCGACCGCCGCGTCCATGTTGGACAGCAGCGTCGCGCCGGCGAAGGCGCCCACGAAGCCGGGCACCGCCAGGATCGACACCGTGCGCCAGTCGACGTTGCCCAGCTTGTGGTGCGAGGCGCCGGACACCAGCGAGGTGCCGATCTCGGAGAAGTGGACGGCGGCCGAGGCCGCTGCCGGTGCCACACCGGCCGCGAGGAGCAGCGTCGAGGACGTCACGCCGTAGGCCATGCCCAGGGATCCGTCGATGAGCTGGGCGATGAGGCCCACGACGCCGAGCACGATGAGCTTGCGCATGCGCAGCTCCTTCCGGTTCTGGGGACGGCAGCGACGCGGTCGCGGGCCAGGTCGAGCGGGTCTGGTTTGTCAGGTGAAAGACTAGACATACATGGAGTGATAGACAAAATCGACATGGCGCGGCGGCGTGTCGCCCTTCCCGACCACGCCCAGAGCGCTCGGCGAACGTGACGTTCGCCCGATCGTGTTGCGCGGCGCCGCCCGGCGAGGCATCATCTTGTTACTGGCGAGTAGGCACTCGCCCCCGATCCCGCGACCTGACAGGTGGAAGCTGTGAGCCACTACAAGACCAACCTCCGAGACATCGAGTTCAACCTCTTCGAGATGCTCGGCCGCGACGAGGTCCTCGGCACCGGACCCTTCAGCGAGATCGACGCCGAGAGCGCCCGCGAGATCCTGCGCGAGGTCGAGCGGCTCTCCCGCGAGGACCTCGCCTCGTCCTACGAGGACAGCGACCGCAACCCGCCGGTCTTCGACCCCGCCACCCACACCGCGCCGGTGCCCGAGTCGTTCAAGCAGAGCTACCAGGCCTGGATGGACTCGGAGTTCTGGCGCCTGCAGGTCCACGAGGAACTGGGCGGCACGCCGGCCCCCTCGTCCCTGGTCTGGGCCCTCGGCGAGATGGTGCTCGGCGCCAACGCCCCGGTGTGGATGTACGCCGCCGGGCCGGCGTTCGCCAACGTGGTCCACCGCAACGGCAACGACCGCGACAAGGCCGTCGCCCAGTACATGGTCGACCGGCGGTGGGGCTGCACGATGGTGCTCACCGAGCCCGACGCGGGCTCCGACGTCGGCGCCGGCCGCGCCAAGGCCGTCCCCAACGAGGACGGCTCGTGGAACATCACCGGCGTCAAGCGCTTCATCACCAGCGCCACCCACGACATGAGCGAGAACATCATGCACCTCGTCCTCGCGCGCCCCGAGGGCGTCGAGGGCGTCGGCGGCCCGGGCACCAAGGGCCTCTCGCTCTTCTGGATGCCCGAGCAGCACTTCGACCTCGAGACCGGCGAGCTCACGGGCGAGCGCAACGGCGTCTACGTCACCAACGTCGAGCACAAGATGGGCATCAAGGTCTCCAACACCTGCGAGGTGACCTTCGGCGACCCGCAGGTCGGTGGCGGCGAGCCGGCGAAGGGCTGGCTGCTCGGCGAGGTGCACGACGGCATCGCCCAGATGTTCCAGGTCATCGAGAACGCCCGCATGCTGGTCGGCACCAAGGCCATCGCGACGCTCTCGACCGGCTACCTCAACGCGCTCGACTACGCAAAGGAGCGCGTCCAGGGCGCCGACCTCACCCAGGCCGCCGACAAGACCGCCCCGCGCGTCACGATCACCCACCACCCCGACGTCCGTCGCTCGCTGATGACCCAGAAGTCGTTCGCCGAGGCGATGCGCGCCCTCGTCCTCTACACCGCCACCTGGCAGGACGAGGTCATGCTCGCCGAGCACGCGGGCACCGCCGACAGCGACGAGGCCCGCCTCGCCGCCGCGGTCAACGACCTGCTCCTCCCGATCGTCAAGGGCTACGGCTCCGAGCGCTCGTGGGTGCTGCTGGGCACCGAGTCGCTGCAGACCTTCGGAGGGTCGGGCTTCCTGCAGGAGTACCCGATCGAGCAGTACGTCCGCGACGCCAAGATCGACACCCTCTACGAGGGCACCACCGCGATCCAGGGCCAGGACTTCTTCTTCCGCAAGATCGTCAAGGACCAGGGCCGGGCGCTGGGCCACCTGGCCAAGGAGATCGAGGGCTTCCTCGCCTCCGAGGCCGGCAACGGTCGCCTCAAGAACGAGCGGGCGCTGCTCACCACGGCGCTCGAGGACGCCAACGCCATCGTCGGCCACATGATCAACGACCTGATGTCGTCGGCCGAGGAGCAGCGCAACATCTACAAGGTCGGGCTCAACACCTCGCGCCTGCTGATGGCGCTCGGCGACGTCGTCTGCGGCTGGCTGCTGCTGCGCCAGGCCGAGGTCGCGCTGGACAAGCTGGCCGGTGAGGTGTCGGCGAAGGACAAGGCGTTCTACGAGGGCAAGGTCGCGGCCGCGCAGTTCTTCGCGCAGACCAACCTGCCCCGGGTCAGCGCCGAGCGCGCCATCGCCGAGGCCACCACCCTCGAGCTGATGGACCTCGACGAGGCGGCGTTCTGACCGTCGCCTGACCGGGCGTGCGGCGGCGGCCGCCGCCGGCCCGCCGACGGTCCATCAAGGTATGTCGCTCAACCGGCACTTCCCTCGCTCAGCTCATCGAGGGAAGTGCCGGTTCGTCTGCGTACCTTGATGGACCAACGCCACGGATGACAGGTGTCACGGGGAGGTCGTGACACGTGGGCGAGGGCCGGGCGCGCCCGGGCCGACAGGGTGGACGCATGAGCACCCCAGCCATCCACGCCACCGGGCTGCGCAAGGCCTTCCGCTCGAGCGACGGCACCCGGGTCGTCGCGGTCGACGACGTCGACCTCACGGTCCACCCCGGCGAGATCGTCGCCTTCCTCGGCCCCAACGGCGCCGGCAAGACCACGACGGTCGACCTGCTGCTCGGCCTGACGACGCCCGACGCCGGCACCTTGGAGGTCTACGGCACCTCCCCCGCGCACGCCGTACGCCAGGGGCGGGTGTCGGCGGTCATGCAGACCGGCGGCCTGCTCAACGACTTCACCGTCGAGGAGACGGTGCGCGCGATCGCCGCCCTGCACGGCCGCTCCGACCGCGTCGCGGTCGTCCTCGGGCGGGCCCGGCTGGACGGCATCGCCGCGCGCAGGGTCGAGGCGTGCTCCGGCGGCGAGCAGCAGCGGCTGAAGTTCGCCCTGGCGCTGCTGCCCGACCCCGACCTGGTCATCCTCGACGAGCCGACCACCGGCATGGACGTCGGCGCGCGGCAGGAGTTCTGGCACGCGATGCGCGCCGACGCCGCGCTCGGGCGCACGATCGTCTTCGCCACCCACTACCTCGCCGAGGCCGACGAGTTCGCCGAGCGCACGGTCCTGATGAACCACGGCCGGATCGTCCACGACGCCGCCACCGCCGACGTGCGGGCGGCGTACGGCGGGCGCACCCTGACCTTCCGCCCCCCGCCGGAGGTCGTCGGCGGCGCCGGCATCGACACCGACTGGCTGGCACGGGTGCGCGAGGCCCTGGCGCCCCTCGGTGTCAGCGACGTCGAGGAGTCCGCCGCCAGCCTCGAGGCCGCCTTCCTCGCCCTCACCGCCGAGCCGTCGCGCGGGACCGACGCACCCGAGCTCGAAGGAGCCACCCGATGACCGCCACGACCCTTCCCGCGCGCGCCGCGGACGACGTACGGCCCGCCCCGCGACCCGAGATGCGCGCCTACGCCCGCCTCGACCTGCGGCGTCAGTTCCGCGACCGGATCGGCATGTTCTTCGTCGTCGGCCTGCCGACGTTCATGTACCTCGTCTTCGGCCTCGGCTCCGACGACCCGGCCGGCAGCGGCAACGTCGCGATGGTCGTGATGATCTCGATGGCCGCCTACGGCGCGGTCACCGCGACGACCACCGTCGCGGGCAGCGCCGCCACCGAGCAGATGATGGGGTGGGGACGCCAGCTCGGGCTGACCCCGATGCGCCCGGTCGCCTTCGTGGTCGCCAAGGCGGCCGTCGCGATGGTGGTGGCCGCCGTCCCCGTCGTCGCGATCTTCGCGATCGGGGCCGCCACCGGCGCCCGCGGCCACTGGACGGACTGGGTGCTGGCCGGCGCGGTGGTGTGGCTCGGCTCGGCGCTCTTCGCGATCTACGGCCTGGCGATCTGCCTGCTGTTCCGCGGTCCCAACGCCTCCGGCATCGCGTCGGGGATGGTCGTGGTGCTGGCCTTCCTCGGCAACGTCTTCGTGCCGATGAGCGGCGTCATGCTCGACCTGGGCCGGCTCACCCCCTTCTACGGCTACCTCGCCCTCGCCCGATTCCCGGTCACCGACGGCTGGCTGATGATGGGAGATCGCGACCCGCTGTGGCTGCCGATCGCTAACGTGCTCGCGTGGACCGTGATCTTCGCGCTGCTCGCGCTGTGGGGCGTACGCCGCAGCCGGGCGCGGACATGACCACGGCGCCGACCACGACGCTCCCGGCCAACCCCTGGGAGAGGTGGGGCTGGGCGTTCGCGGCCATCTGGCTGGTCTTCCTGGTCTTCCCGGTCACCTCCGTCGCGGCTGCCGACGTGCCGGTCGCGGTCAAGGTGGCCGCCTGGCTGTGCATCGCCGCTTTCGCCGTCGCCAACGTGATGGGCTACTCCTGGCGCTGGAACACCTGGGCGTGCCTCGGCGTGATGGTGGCCATGGCCCTGGCCACCCTGCCCGTGATCGGTATGGGCGTCATCTCGTTCACGCCCTACCTCGCGATCCTCTCGGCCCTCGAGCTGCCCACCCCGTGGTGGAAGTGGGCGGTGGGCCTGTGGGCGGCGTTCCCGCTCCTGTCGTTGCTGCAGATCGACGACTTCCCACCCTTCTTCTTCCTCGTGCTCTGGCCGATCATGATCGGCGCCGTCATGCTGCGCATCTTCGGCGAGCGCGAGGAGCTGTCCTACCGCGCCCTGGGCGAGCACGCCGTGGTCGCCGAGCGCGAACGGGTGGCTCGCGACGTGCACGACGTGCTCGGGCACTCCCTCACCGCGCTGTCGGTCAAGGCCGAGCTCGCCGCCCGGCTGATCGACCTCGACCCCGCCCGCGCCAAGCAGGAGCTGGAGTCGATCCAGAGGACGGCGCGCCAGGCGCTCGCCGAGGTGCGGGCGACCGTCGGCGGGCTGCGCGCCGGCAACCTCGACGACGAGCTGGCCGCCGCTCCCCTGGTGCTGGCCGACGTCGGGGTCGCCACGACGATCGAGGGCTCCGTGGCCGACACCGACCCACGGCACCGCGCGCTGCTGGCCTGGGTGCTGCGCGAGGCGGTCACCAACGTCGTACGCCATGCGCAGGCGCGCACCGTGGTCATCGAGCTGAGCCCCGACGGCATCGCCGTCACCGACGACGGATCCGGCTGCGACGGCGCCGAGGGCAACGGACTGCGCGGCATGCGCGAGCGGGTCAGCGGCGCCGGCGGCACCCTCAGCATCCGCCCGGCCACCCCCGGCACCCGCGTCGAGGTGGCGCTGCCGTGATCCGGCTGCTGCTCGCCGACGACCAGGCGCTCGTACGCGGTGCGCTGGCGGCGCTGCTCGACCTCGAGTCAGACCTCGACGTCGTGGCCCAGGTCGGCCGGGGCGACGAGGTGGTCGAGGCCGCCCGTGCCTCGGAGGCCGAGGTCTGCCTGCTCGACATCGAGATGCCCGGCCTCAACGGCATCGAGGCCGCCGCGGCCCTGCGGCGCGAGCTGCCGGGCGTGCGGTCGCTGATCGTCACCACCTTCGGCCGGCCGGGCTACGTCCGGCGCGCCATCGAGGCCGGTGCCTCCGGGTTCGTCGTCAAGGACACGCCGTCGCGCCAGCTGGCCGACGCCGTGCGCCGGGTCCACGCCGGGCTGCGGGTCGTCGACCCCGACTTGGCCGCGGAGTCGCTCGTCGACGGCCCGAGCCCGCTGACCGGGCGCGAGCGCGAGCTGCTCACCCACGCCCTCGACGGATCACCGGTGGCCGCGATCGCCGCGCGCGTGCACCTCTCGGAGGGCACGGTGCGCAACCATCTGTCCGCCGCGATCGGCAAGACCGGGGCGACCACCCGCAGCGAGGCGGCCCGGATCGCCCAGGAGCGCGGCTGGCTCTGAGCCGACCGCGTCCGGCACGCCGCCGCCTCACACGTCGCGGCGCTCCTCCACGTGGGTGGTCTTCGACCGCTGGTTGTTCATGACCAGCGCGAGCACGAGCGCCAGGACGCCGGCGATCACCAGGATCCAGCCCACGGTGGTCGGGTCGACGACCTCCTGGACCGAGTCGGGGAACTCCTTGACGGCGAACAGCAGGATCAGGCCGATGACGAGCAGCAGGATGCCGACTCCGATACCCATGACGACTCCTTCGTGAGGGTGGCCCGCGGGGTGCGGGCACGCCCGGCTCGGGGCCGGGCGCTGCCGGAAGCGTAGGGGCGGGCGGCGCCGGATCGGTGGACCCCGACCCGTCGGGGTGCTCGGCCAGGACGCGGCGAGGGCCGGACCCCCGAGCGGGATCCGGCCCTCGCGCACGTGCGGTTCAGCTGGTCAGCGCACCTTGCCGACCTTGATCGTGACCGACCTGGTGGTGGAGGCGGCCTTGGCGGTCACCTTCACCGAGATCTTCGTGCCCTTCATGGCCCGGGTGAGCGTGAGCCTGGACCTGGTGGCCTTCTTGATCTTCTTCTTGCCCGCCAGCCACTGGAACCTGTAGGTCACCGGCGTGCTGGCGCGGAAGAGCTTGTCGAGCCCCGACAGCCTGAGCGTCTTGCCCACCTTGGGCTTCCCGCTGACGTCGACACCCGCGAGGATCGCCGCGAGGCCCACCGGCGTCGGCTCGGGCGTCGGCTCGGGCGTCGGCTCGGGCGTGACGGGGGCGGTGACGGGCGCCGTCGGGGCCGACTCGGCGCGGCCGAAGAGGTGGGCGACGGCACCGGCGGTGACCACCACCGTGATCTGTGCCCCGACGTCCTCGGCGGCCGGCACGTACGTCGAGTCGCCGGCGCCCTGGATGGGCAGGTCGTCGCGCAGCCACTCGTAGGAGACCACGGTGGGGGTCGGCGTCCAGGTGCCGATGGACGCGGTCAGCGTGGACCCCACGACGGGTGCGCCGCTGATGCTCGGCGCGACGGTGTTGGTCACGGTCGTCTCGGCAGCGTGCTCGCCGGGCACCAGCCTGGCGTCGATGCCCGCTCGTGCGCCGCCGGCAGCGAGGACGACGTCGTCGGCGTTCCGCAGGCGAGCCTCGTCGTTCCAGTACTCGTAGGCGTAGGTGCCCTCGACGTTGGCGCCGAGCTCGATGCGGTAGGTGCCCGCCGCGAGTCCGTCGAGCACGTAGGAGCCGTCCGTACCGGTGCGGCCGCTCCCCACGGGGGTCCAGTCGTCGCCGACCTCGACGAGCGCGGAGATCCAGGCGCCCTCGATGCCCGCCCCGGTCGGGCCGGTGACCCGTCCCGAGACCTGGGCGTCGGGCGACAGCTCGGCGTCGATCCCGGCGACCGTCGCCGCCTCGGCGACGACGACGTCCTCGGCGGCGTCGAGGGAAGGTTGGTCGTCGTAGTACTCGGTGGCGTAGGTGCGAGAGCCGACGTCCGCGTTGTCCCTGAACTCCACCCGGTAGGTGCCGGCCGCGAGCCCGTCGATGTCGTAGGAGCCGTCGTCCTGGACGAAGGCCGTCTTGGCCCACTCGTAGGCGACGTAGCCGTGCTCCTCGACCACCTCGTAGGCGGCCGCCACGATGTCGCTCGGGTCGGCGTCTGCGTCCGGACCCGTGACGGTGCCGGTGATGTGCGCGCCGGGAGCGAGCTGGGCGCTGGCCGCGACGGTGCCACCGCTCGGCACGGTGAGGGTGTCCGCGTCGTCCACACGGCGCGCGTCGTCGTAGTACTCCGTGACGTGTCCGGCGTACGTGTCCTCGAAGCGCACGCGGTACTGGCCGGGCGCCACCGCGATCGAGTAGCCGCCGGCCTGATCGGTGTGGGTGCCGGCGACGAGGCTCCAGCGCGCATCGTCGGCGTCGAAGGCGTAGAGGTCGACTCCGGCGTCGTCGAGCGGGCCGTCCGAGCCTGTGACGATGCCCGAGATGGTGCCGTCGGCGGCGTGCGCGGCGGGCGCGAGGCCAAGGACGCCGGCCACCAGCGTGGTCGTGATCAGTGCAGCGGCAGGCCGCCGCAGGCGTGCGTTCATGAAGCTCCCCCACGTCGAAGGACTCGCGCCGCCGATCGGCGCGGTCGATGATCGGGAGAAGTATGGCGACGGGACTCCTCGCGCGGCCGCATGGGGCACGTCCCTCGGATGCGCGCGTCCGGCCGAGCGCCGTCGCTCCGGTGAAACCCTCCCAGCGCCTACTCTGTCCGCCATGGACGACGTGCGGCGCGACCCGCGGACCGACCAGGATCGCCTCGCCGCCCTCGTCACGGTGTGGTGGGAGGCGGTGGACTCCTTCACCCGCCTGCTCGAAGGCATCGGCGAGGACGGGTGGCGCACCTCGACCGACCTGCCCGGCTGGGACGTGCACGCGGTCGCCGCCCACACCGCCCACCTCGAGGCACTGCTGGCCGGCCGCCCCCACGACGAGGGGGAGGTGGGCGATGCCGCCCACCTCCGCGGGGCGATGGTGAGCTTCACCGAGCAGGGCGTGCTGGCCCGACGCGACCACACGCCCGACGCGCTGATCACCGAGATCCGCGAGTCGGCGACCGCGCGGCATGCCCGGTTGCTGGCCGACCCGCCCACCGATCCGTCCGCGCCGGCGCCGGGCGCCTTCGGTGCCATCGGCTGGACGACCGAGCTGCTCCTGCGCAACCGGCCCCTCGACGTGTGGATGCACGAGCAGGACGTCCGCCGGGCGCTGGACCTGCCCGGCAACCTCGACTCCGCGCCCGCCGTGCACACCACCGACTACCTGCTGGAGAGCCTCCCCTACGTCGTCGCCAAGCGGGCGCAGGCCCCGGTCGGATCCGTCGTACGCCTCGCGGTGTCCGGCCATCCGCCGGCGACCGTCGTCGTGGGCCAGGACGGTCGCGGGCGACCCGCGGGTCCCGGCGACGGCGAGCCGGCCCTCACCCTGGCGACCGACCGCGAGGGCTTCGTGCTGCTGGCGGGCGGCCGACGCGCGGCCGACCGGGTCGACGTACGCCTCTCCGGCGACGCCGCCCTGGGCGAGCGCGTCCTGGCCTCCATGGCGGTGACGCCGTGAGCACCGCCTGGTCCAGCGCCGACATCGGCGACCTGGGCGGTCACACCGCGCTGGTCACCGGACCGACGATCGGCGGCCTCGGCTTCCACACCGCGCTCGAGCTCGCCCGCCACGGCGCGCGGGTGGTGCTGGCCGGGCGTACGCCCGACAAGCTGCGTGCTGCGGCCGACGCGATCGCCGCCGAGGTGCCCGGCGCCGAGACCCCGTCGTTGGTCGTCGACCTCGCCGACCTCGCGTCGGTGCGCCGCGCGGGCGAGGCGGCGGCCGATCTCGGCCCGCTGCACCTGCTCGTCAACAACGCCGGCGTGATGGCCCCGCCACTGCGCCGCACCGCCGACGGGCTCGAGTCGCAGATGGCGACCAACCACTTCGGCCCGTTCCTGCTCACCGGGCTGCTGCTCGACCAGCTGGCTGCCTCCGGCGACGGCAGGGTCGTCACGCTGTCCTCGCAGATGCACCGGGTGGCCCGGTCGGCGCCGGTGGGCGACCTCCGGGAGCCGCGGCGCTACAGCCGGTGGCGCGTCTACGGCCAGACCAAGCTCGCCAACCTGCTCTTCACCCACGAGCTCGAGCGCCGGCTGCGCCGGGCCGACCTGCCCGTGCGCGCGCTCGCCGCCCACCCCGGCCTGGCCGGCACCCACCTCGCGGTCAACGGTCAGCTCGGCACGACGCACGGGCTGCGGGCATCCGTCCTGGACCGGGCCGTCAAGCTGGTCTCGCAGTCCGCCGAGGCCGGGGCGCAGCCGACGCTGATGGCAGCGACGGCCGAGCTGCCCGGTGGGACGTACGTCGGGCCGGGTGGCCCCGGCGAGGCCGCCGGCGCGCCGCGCATCGTCGGCTGCACGCCGCTGGCCCGCGACGAGGACGCGCAGCGCCGGCTGTGGGAGATGAGCGAGGCGACGGTCGGGCTCGCCTGGCCCTAGCGGCGGTCGTGCACCCGGACGATGCCCGACATCGTGCCGGCGTAGGCCGACCCGTCGCGCCCGAGGGTGATCCGCGAGCCGTCGCTGCCGGCGAGCAGCCCCGTGCCGGTGCGCACGCCCCACTTGGTGCGCCCGGTGTGGGCGTCGACGGCCGTGAGGTACCACGCGCTCACGCCGGCTGGTGAGGGCCGCTTGGTCCAGGCGTAGAGCAGGCCGGTGGCGCGGCTGACCACCGCACCGGAGCTGGGCGAGACGACGTCGCTGGTCCAGCGCAGCGTGCACGCGCCGTCGGCCAGGTCGACCCGGGCGATCCCGGACCGGGTGGTGAAGCCGAGCAGCGTGCTACGGGGCGAGCGGTAGCCGGCGTTGTTGGTCACCGCGACCCCGGATCCGAGGGCCGCGAGCGGACTGTCGGTGGCGCCCTTGCCGGCCTCGAAGACCTCCTGCCGGCACAGGGTGCGCCCGTCGTCGCGGGCGACGAACCGCACACCGAGCCGCTCCTCGACCTCGTCGGTGAGGGCGAGCGCACCACCGTCGACCAGCACCGGCTCCGACCCGTTGCCGCCGTCGTACGCGCTGCGCCAGGTGGGCTGCGGGGTGCCGTCCTCCCCGGCGACGAGACGGTGGACGGCCTCGTCGGTGACGACGTACGCCGCTCGCGGGTCGACGGCCACGTCGCGGCCGATCCGCTCGCCGAGGTCGGCGACGCCCACCTGGCCGGTGGCCGGGTCGAGCGTGCCGACGAGGCCGGCGTGCGAGGCCCACCAGATGCGACCCGACCAGTCGGGCGCGACCGTGACGAGGCAGTCGCCGTAGGGGACGTAGGGCTTGAGGTCCCAGGTGGCGTCGGTCCCGAGGTCGGGCTCGCCGTCGCGCGCGGTCCGCACCGCGAGCACCTGCCGCTCCCCGGTGACGAGCACGGCGCGGTCGGCGGCGTCGAGGTAGATCGCCTCGCCGTCGCAACCGGCGCCGTCGGGGGCGTCGGGGACGTCGGGGACGTCGTGCGAGGCGACCGGCCGCAGGGTCTCGGGGTCGATCACCCGCAGGCTGCGGCCCGAGCCCGACGCGCACAGCCCCACGAGGTGCTCGGTCGAGGTGAGCTCGAGCCGGCCGCACCGCTGCAGGCCGTACCAGGCGGTGTCCACCTCGGGCTGGCGGCCCAGCGGTCCCGGGCGGGCGGCCGGGTCGTCGGCGCTGCGGTGCGGATTCTGCGGGACCTCCTCGGCCGGAAGGGGCTGGGCGGACGCCGGGCGTCCGACGTACGACGGCCCGGCCAGGGCGCCGGGTGCCGGCGGCACCGGCAGCCATCCGTCGGGGACCAGCACCACCACCAGGCCGACGGCCAGGAGGGCGCCCGCCGACCGGAGAGCGACGCGACGGCTGACGTGGACGCGGTCCTGGACCCACCACCGGATGCGCGGCACGGCGAGCAGGGCGGCGGCCAGGAGCAGGACGCCCGGTCCGAGCGCGATCCACAGCAGGAGGAAAGCACCGACCAGCCAGACCACCGGGCGACTCTAGGTGAGCCGGACACCCGCGCCCGGGAGGCGCAACGGGGCTGCTCCGATGCGTGGCTCACACCGTCAGTCGGCGGGACGACGCGGCACGGGAGCGGTGAGGGTGAGCTCGGCGAAGGAGCCGTGTGCGCCGGCGCCGCGCAGGTAGACGCGCGAGCGTCGGGGCACGGGCACGCGGACACGGGACGCCTCACGGATCGGGATCACGTCTGCGTCGGCGGCCTCGGACTCCCGCCGGGCGACCAGCCAGCCGGTGACGTGCTCGAGCGACTCGATGCGGCCGGTGAGGTCCACCGGGCGGCTGTCTCGGTCGTGCTTCATCGTTGGGACTCCTCGTGTCACCGCTCGGCTGTCCCCTCGGACAGCCCGGGCCGGAGCCTAGGAGGGATCGGCGGCGAGCAGCCCCGCCTGCGGCAACCCTTCGGGAAGTCTCCCGGACACGGTCCAGACCAGCGGCCCGTATCCCGCACGTCCTGGAGCGGGACGACGCCGGACGACGCCGGGTGCCACCCGGACGGGTCAGCGGCCGGCGTTGCGCGGGTGGTTGCGCGACATCCGCTCGTTGCCGCGGCGGTAGTTGCCGGTGACCCGCGCCATCAGCTCCTGCGCCCCCGCGTCGCCGTCGTCCCCGACGTCGTCGAGGAACCGCTGCGCGGCCGGGCCGCGCAGCACGGTGGCCCGCCGGCCGTGGTGGGTGATGACGACCTCCGGGCCGCGGACCGTGTAGTCGAATCCCTCGGGCGCTGGCACGCGGCCAGACTTCCACATCGGGTCACCGGTGTCGCGGGGATTCGCCACTGTCGTGGCCCACACCTGCGTCGAGTCGGCGCGTCGTGCGCCGGATCCGTGCTCGAGTCGGCGCGTTGTGAACCGGATCTGTGCTCGAGTCGGCGCGTCCTGCGTCCTCTGTGGTCAGGACGCGCCGACTCGACCCTCCTCTGTGGTCAGGACGCGCCGACTCGACCCTCCTCGCGGGTCAGGACGTGCCGACTCGACCCGTATCCCGCGCCAGGACGCGCCCACTCGACACGAGAGCCGGGGGTCGTTGCGCCGGGCGGCCCGTGGACCGCCCGGCGTTCGACCCCCGGCTCTCGACCGTCAGCCCCCTGTGCTGTCGGTCTCGGGTGTTCAGGCGACCGGCTGGCGCGCCGTGGCCCCCACGACCACAGCGGCACGCTGCCGAGGCACTGGCGGGCGCGTCTCGGCGCTCGTGTCGTAGGCGGGCTCCCCCACCGCCCCGATGCGGATCATCGCGACACGCCCGTGGTGCTCGTCACCTTGGTGGTGCTCGTGCTCATCTCGTACTCCCCCATGTCGATGCTCACGACAACAAGGATGCGCTCGACCCGGTCCTGATACATCCGCGCTTCCACGGAGGTACAAGACCGGTGCCGGACGGGCGGCTCAGGCGGCCGCGCGGGCCTCGCTCTCCAGCTTGCGGCCGAGCAGGCGGCGGGTGCGACGGTCGCCGGTGGCCATCTTGTAGAGGACCGCGAGCTGCTGCGGCGCGTTCTTCTTGTTGGTCGTGGCGAGCCAGCCGTTGGGGAGCGAGAGGCGGATGACCTTGTGCCAGGCCGAGGCGACCTGCGTCGGCATCGGGCGCGAGCAGTAGGTGAGGTCGTACTTGTCGAACAGGGCCTTCACCTTGGGCGCGATCTCGGCGTAGCGGTTGGACGGCAGGTCGGGGAAGAGGTGGTGCTCGATCTGGTGCGACAGGTTGCCGGTCATCAGGTGGAGGAGCGGGGAGCCGGAGATGTTGGCGCTGCCGAGCATCTGGCGGACGTACCACTCGCCCTTGGTCTCGCCCTCGATCGAGCGCTTCTCGAAGGTCTCGACGCCCTCGGGGAAGTGGCCGCAGAGGATGACGGAGTTGGACCACAGGTTGCGCACCACGTTGGCGGTGAAGTTGGCCGCGAGCGTCGGCAGGAACGACCCGGTCGGGATCGAGAGCGCCGGGTGGACGACGTAGTCCTTGGTCGCCTGCTTGCGGATCTTGCCCAGCACGGCCTTGGCGCGGCGACGGAAGTCGGGGTCCTTGGTCTGCTTCTTGGCGATCACCGCGCCGAGCTCGAGGTCGTAGGCGGCGATGCCGTACTCGAAGAACACGGCGTTGATGAAGCACCACAGCGGCTGGCCGAGGTGCGCCGGCGCCCAGGTCTGGTCCTCGTCGACGCGCATGATGCCGTAGCCGAGGTCGTTGTCCTTGCCGATGACGTTGGTGTAGGTGTGGTGCAGCTCGTTGTGGCTGTGCTTCCACTGCTCGGCGGGCGAGGCCATGTCCCACTCCCAGGTCGAGGAGTGGATCTTGGGGTCGCGCATCCAGTCCCACTGGCCGTGGAGGATGTTGTGCCCGATCTCCATGTTGTCGAGGATCTTCGAGACGCTGAGGCCCAGCGTGCCGAGCACCCAGGCGGGCGGGAACGCGCTGAAGAGCAGCACGGCGCGCGAGCCGAGCTCGATCTTGCGCTGGGTGTCGATGACGCGCCGGATGTAGGCCGCGTCGCTCGCGCCCCGGTCGTCGAGGACGTCCTGGCGGATGGCGTCGAGCTCGATGCCGATCTGCTCGATGTCGGCCTCGGTGAGGTGGGCGATCGGGTTGGTCTGGCCGAGCACGGCCTTCTTCTGGATCGTGGTCATGTCGATCTCCTGGTGGGTGTCGGGGAGGTCAGGTCAGTGGTCGATGTGGCACGGGCCGGCGGCGGCGTTGATGCAGGTCTGCACCTTGATGTCGCCCGTCTCGCCGGGCACCGCGGTGGTGATCGCGCCGTTGCGCAGGTCGCGGACGCTGCCCTCGCGCAGCGGGATCACGCAGCCCATGCAGATGCCCATCCGGCACCCGCTCGGCATCAGCATCCCGGCGTCCTCGGCGGCGTCGAGGATGGGCGTGGCACCGTCGACGTCGACGGTCGTGCCGGAGGTGAAGGTGACCGTGCCGCCCTCGCCGGGCTCGACGCGGGCGGTGCGGAACTGCTCGGTGGTCAGCGTCAGGCCGGCAGCCTCGTGGTGGGCGGCGAGGGCGTCGAGCAGGCCCGCCGGCCCGCAGGCGAGCGTCGTACGCTCGGCGAGGTCGGGCACCAGGGCGGCGAGGTCGGCGACGTCGAGGACGCCGTGCTCGTCGTCGTAGCGCGCGACGAGGCGGATGGCGCCGGCGGCGTGGAGCGCCTCGAGGTCGCGGATGAAGATCGAGTGGGGGTGGCTCGGCGCGACGTGGACCACGACGATGTCGTGGACCTCGCTGCGGGCCGGGCGGAGCACGCCCTCGTCGGTGCTCGGGAAGAGGTTGCGCAGCATGCCGATCACGGGCGTGATGCCCGAGCCGGCGGTGACCATGAGGAAGCGGCCGCCCTCGGGCGGGAGGACGAACTCGCCGGCGGCCTGCTCGAGGTGCACCAGCGTGCCGGGGCGCGCCCGGTGCACGAGGTGGTTGCTCACCAGGCCGTCGGGGACGGCCTTGACGGTGATCGAGATGCGGCCGTCGGCGCGCGGGCCGTGGGTGAGGGAGTAGGCGCGCCACTGGCGTACCCCGTCGACGTCGATGCCGATGCGGAGGTACTGGCCCGGGACGTGCCCGGCCCAGTCGGCGCCCGGGCGGATCACGATGGTGGCGGCGTCGGCGGTCTCGGGGTGGATCGACTCGATGCGCCCGCGCAGGTCGGCACCCGAGCGCAGGGGCGCGAAGAGGTCCATGAAGTCGGACGGCAGGTAGGGGGTGGTGGCCGCCTCGGCGACGCGGACGAGCTGGTCGGCCAGTCGACGGCTCCGGGCGCCGCCGCGTGCGGGCGGTTCGAGAGTCGTGGTCATGACATCCAATGTGTCCGATCGCGGCCCCTGCTTCCTGCCCCTCGCACGTGAATCGGGGCTATGCTCTTGTTCGCTGCGAACAAGACTCGCCTCAGGAGGGCCAATGGCGACCCGCCCCGTGCGTCCGGCCACACAAGTGCCCACCGTCGTGGGGCTCGACCCCGAGGTGGCCGCGGCCCTGCGCTCGCGACTGGCCGAGGTCGCCGACCGTGCCGTGCTCACCATCGTCGACGAGGTGCCGAGCTATGCCGGGGCGTGGAGCGGGCGGATGGGCGAGGTGATCCGCAACGCCGTGCAGCTCGCCCTGGGCGGCTTCCTGACCCTCGCCACCCGCCAGGACGCCGAGGCACCCAAGGCCCCGGCGATCGAGGGCGCCTACCAGCTCGGGCGCGGCGAGGCGCGCAGCGGGCGCACCGTGGAGGCACTCCTGGCCGCCTACCGCATCGGCGCGCGCGCCTCGTGGCGCGACATGGCCGACGTCGCGGTGGAGGCGGGCGTCGACGCCGGCCAGCTCGCCAGCTTCGCCGAGCTCGTCTTCGCCTACATCGACGAGCTGTCCGCGGCCTCCGTCGCCGGGCACACCGACGAGCTCGAGAGCAGCGGGCGCGTCCGCCAGCGCAACCGCGAGCGGCTGGCGCGCGCGCTGCTCACCGGCGCGCCGGCCGACGCGGTCAACGCCGCCGCCGAGCGGGCCGACTGGGAGCCGCCCGGCGCGCTCACCGCGATCGTGCTGCCCGAGTCACAGGTCTCCCACACGTTGACCGCCCTCGACCCGCGCACGCTCCACCCCAACGACGACGTCCCGGGCCTGCGGGAGGGGTACGCCGCGCTGCTCGTGCCGACGACCGGCTCGGCCGCCTCCCGCCGCACGCTGCTCCACTCGCTCCGCGGCACCGACGCCGTCGTCGGCCCGGCCGTGCCCTGGCTCGACGCGGTCGCCTCGCACCGCCGGGCACTGCGTTGCACGGCACTCGGCGTCCACGGGCTCGTCGACTCCGACGACCACCTCGCGTCCCTGGTGCTGACCGCCGACCCGTCCGCGCGCGCCGACCTGCGCGCCCGCGTGCTCGCGCCACTCGCCGACCTGCGCCCGTCGACCGCCGAGAAGCTCACCGACACCCTGCGCAGCTGGCTGGTGCACCACGGGCGACGCGACGCGGTCGCCGAGGAGCTCTTCGTGCACCCCCAGACCGTGCGCTATCGCGTCGGCCAGCTCCGCGAGGTCTACGGCGACCGGCTCGAGGACCCGGCGTTCGTGCTCGAGGCGACGCTGGCGCTGGCCTGAGGGCACCGACCTCGCGAAGACCGTGATCCTGGTGGATCCGAGCCGCCCGGTGGCTCGGATCCACCACGACGTGCCGGGAGACCCCGCCGCGTCAGGGGCGCGCGTACGCCGGCTCGCCGGCGACCCAGGTCGCGACGACGTGGTCGCCGAAGGCCCGCAGCCGGCGGGCGTGCTCGCGGTCGGAGACCCCCTCGAGCGGGTCGGCGTCGAGCAGCACGAGGTCGCCCGGGTGACCGACGGCGACCGTGCCCCAGCCGTCGGTGGACGCGGCCAGCGCCTCGCGGGCGGTGATCGACTGCTCGGGGTGCCACGGCTCGCGGTCGTCGCCGGAGCGGTGCACGGCGCTGGCGATCGCCAGCCACGGGTCGAGGGGGGAGACCGGGGCGTCGGAGCCCAGCACCACCTCGACGCCGTCGTCGAGCATCCAGCGCAGCGGGAAGCACCGCTCGGACCGCCCGGGCCACAGCCGGTCGGTCACGTCGCGGTCGTCGAGCAGGTGGGCGGGCTGCACGCTCGCGCGCACGCCGAGGCGCGCCATCCGGCGTACGTCGTCGCGGGTGGTGAGCTGCACGTGCTCGACGCTCCCGCGGGCACCGGTCTCCTCGAACGCCGCCAGCGCCTCGGTCACCGCGCGGTCGCCGATGGCGTGCACGGCCACCTCGAGGCCGCCCGCGGCGGCTCGGGCCAGCAGCGCGCGCAGCTCCTCGGGCGACTGATTGGGCTGGCCCTCCTCGAAGCCCGCGACCGCCTTCTCCGCGTAGGGCTCGCAGCACCAGGCGGTGCGGGTGTTGAGCGAGCCGTCGCTGATGATCTTGAGCGGACCCATCGTCAGCCGGGGGTCGCGGTCGAGCGGGTCACCGGAGCGCAGGCCGCGGGAGAGCACGTCGTCGAGGCCATCGGCGTAGCAGGCGTGGCGGATCCGCAGCAGGTCGGCGCCCCCGGCCCACCGGGCCACCCAGTCGCCCACCCCGCCGCTGAACTCCAGGTCCACCAGCCCCACCACCCCCATCGCGGCCGCGGCCTCCATCGAGCGCCGGTAGGCCTCGGGCCCGGTGCCGTCCTGGCCCAGCACCGAGGCCAGCCGGCCGTAGGCCATGAACCACTCGGCCTCGCTCACCACGCTGTCGCGGATCGGCAGGGCGAGGGCGTGGAGCGCGATGGTGTTGAGCCAGCCGTGGTGGCCGTCGCCGGCGATGAGGACGATGGGCTGGTCGGTGCCGATCGCGTCGAGGTCGGACACGGTGGGGTTGTCGGGCCAGGCCGTCGGCCGGTGCCCCCACCCGATGACCGGCAGGTCCGGCCACTGCTCCAGGCGCTCGCGCACGAGCGCCACGGCGTCCTCGGACGAGCGCGCCGGCGCGAGGTCGAGCCGCGCCGAGGCGAGCGTCCACTGGCCGAGGTGGACGTGCTGGTCCCAGAGGCCGGGCATCAGCCAGCGCCCGCCCGCGTCGTAGGTCGGCCCGTACGTCGACTCGTCGCCGGTCGGCAGCGCGCGGCCGACCTCGACCACCCGGCCGCCGTCGAGGCGTACGTCGACCGGCCCGGGCGCGGTCTCGGTGAGGGCGACCAGGCGGGTGTCGCGGATCAGCATGGCGCCACCGTAGGAGGTGCGTCGGAGCGCGCGACACCCGCCCGGCTGACATGATGACCGGCGTGGAGTGGCGGGGGCTCATGGCGTTGGTCGCGCTCCTGGCGCTCGGCGTCGGGGGCGGCTACGTGGCGTCCGCGCAGGCCCGCGACGACTCCATCGGCACGGGCGTCGCCTCACCGGTGCCGGCCCGGGCGCCGGACATGCCGGTCGAGGCCCCGCGCCCCTTCGCCGACGACCCCGACGACCCCCGGCTGGAGCCGGGCATCGAGATGCGGCCGGCCACGCTCGGCACCGGCAAGTTCGAGATCACCTTCCCGGCGCCGGTCGGCTGGACCACCAACGCCAACGCGAGCAACGAGTGGAAGTGGAAGAAGCCCGGCACGTCCAACAACACCTACGTGATGCGCATCGAGCAGATCGACAGCCAGGACATCACCATCGAGGCCGCCATCAACATCCGCGAGGTGCGGCTGCGCGCCGAGCAGGACGACGTGGTGATCCTCGACCGTGGCGCGGACACGCTGGAATACACCTATCGCAGCAACGAGGGCAACGCCCGCTACAGCTTCATGCGCTGGCTCGACCTCGACGCCAGCGGCCAGGCCGACGTGGAGATCGTCGTCCACGGACGTGAGCGCGACATCCCGGGCGCCCGGGACCTGATCCGCCGGGTGGGCGACGGGATGCGGGGCGCCGGCGGCGGGCCTGTCGGCTGAGCGGTCCCGGCCACTAGGTTGGGCCCGTGAGCTGGCGGGGGACGGCGGTCCTGGTGGTGGTGCTCGCCGGCGGAGCGGCGGCCGGCTTCGGCGCGTCGTGGGCGCTCGGCGAGAACCCGCCCGGCGGGGGCACCGCGTCACCCGTCGCCGCCTCGCCGAGCCTGCCGGTCGACCCCGTCCCCGAGCTGCTGCCCGACCCGGACATGCCGCCGCTGGCGCCGGGCATCGCGCTGGTGCGGCAGTCGGTGGGCACGGGCAGCTTCCGGATGACCCTGCCCGTGCCGAAGGGGTGGTCGTTCTTCGAGAACTCGCTCAACGAGTGGCAGTGGCGACCGTCCGGCCAGCCCGACTTCGGCTACGTCCTGAGGGTCGAGCAGGTGCTGAGCAACCGCCGATCGATCGAGTGGACGCTCGACCGGCGGCTCGCCGAGCTCCGCGAGGACGAGAGCAACGTCGAGGTGATCGCGCAGACCCGGGACAGCCTGCACTTCAGCTTCGTCGCCGCCAACCACCTGCGCCACGGCCACCTGCGGTGGCTCGACCTCACCGGCTCCGACAACGCCCAGGTGGAGATCGCGGTCACCGGCCGCAAAGTCGACGACCCCGGGATGGCCGACCTGATCGCGCGGGTCGGGTCGGGCGTCCGTCTCGGCTGAGCCGCCCGCTCAGACCCCGAAGGCCTGGACCGAGTCGAGCACCCGCCGGGCGACGCGCTGGTCGTTGCTGCGGATCTGCACCCAGAGGAGCTGGTTCTGGTTGACCCGGATGACCCGCTCGACCATGAAGTCGACGCCCGGGCACCCGCTGAAGAACACCGTCATGGTCTCGTCGTCCTTCTCGTCGAAGTAGGGACCGCGCTCGACCGGGCACTCCGCGTGGCCCGGCACCCGCGAGGGCAGCTTCTCGCCGGGCAGGATCGCGACGAACACGCCCTCGCCCGGGTCGTCGGCGGAGTTCCACCCCGCCCGGGTGCCGGACGCGACCGACGGCTGCTCGGCGCGTCCGTCGACGGGTGTCCACTGCTCGGGGTCGACCTGGGCGGTCCAGGCCTTCGGGACGGTGAGGGCGATCGTCCCGGTGACGTCCTCGATGGTGCGCTCCGAGGTGGTCTCGCGCTCCAGCGTCCACCCGGCGCCGGTGCCGGCGACCAGCGCCAGCGCGGCTGCCGCCACCCAGGGCCACCGGCGGCGCGGGCGCGGCGGCGCGGAGCCGACGTCGGAGTCGGAGTCGGAGTTGGAGTCGGAGTCGGTGTGGGCGTCGGAGTGGGGGTCGGTCGACGCCCCGACCTGCCCCGTGAGGCGCGAGGCCCAGGTCAGCTCGGCGTCGGCGGGGATCCACGGCGTGGGCGTCTCGTCGAGGTCGCCGGCCTCCTCGCCGAGTGCCTGCGCCAGTGCCGCGGTGAACGACGCGACGTCGGGGAAGCGGTCGTCGCGGTCCTTGGCCAGGCCGCGGAGCACGACCGCGTCCGCCGCCGGGTTGTCGATCCCCAGCGGCTCGGGCGGAGTCGGGTTCTCCGCGGCCGCCAGGCTCGCGTGGGCGTAGGGCCGGCGACCGGCCAGGAGGTGGTAGGTCAGGGCGGCGAGGGAGAACTGGTCGGCGCGCGCGTCGAGCCCCTCGCCGAGCGCCTGCTCCGGCGCGACGTAGGAGGGGGTGCCGCCGGCCATCGTGAGCCGCGAGGACATGTCCATCGCCTTGCCGAGACCGAGGTCGCCGAGCATCGCCACGATGTGCGGGGAGCGGCCGCTGTCGACCGTGCGGAAGAGGACGTTGCCGGGCTTGACGTCGCGGTGCAGCACGCCCCGGTCGTGCAGCGCGGTGAGCCCGCGCCCGATCTGGGTGATCACCGAGAGCGCCTGTGCGCGCGACAGCGGCGCGAGGTCGAGGCGGTCGTCGAGGGTGCCCTGGTCGGCGTACGCCATCACCAGGTAGGGGCGGCCGTCGTCGAGCTCGCCGGCGTCGTAGACGGACACGACGTGGGGCGACTCGACCTTGCGGAGGAAGCGGCCCTCCTCGAGGAAGCGCTGGCGGATGTGGTGGTCGCCGGTCCAGTTGTCCGCGAGGACCTTGATCGCCACCGCCGAGTCGAGGTGCTCGTCGTAGGCCAGCCAGACCGTCGCGAACGCTCCCGCCCCGATGCGGCGGCGCACCGGGTAGCGACCGAGACGAGTGGGAGCGGACACCCGGGCATTATCGTGCAGGCGTGAGCTATTCCGGGGACCACGGCGACGCGTTGACGCCGGACGACATCGACGAGCTGGCTCGTCGCGCCCGCGACGGCGACCGCGACGGGCTCGAGCAGCTGCTCGCCGCCGTGCGCCCGCGGGTGCTCAACATCTGCCGCGGGGTGCTCCCCTACTCCGGCGACGCCGAGGACGCGTGCCAGGAGGCGATGCTCAACGTCGCCACCAAGATCGGCTCGTGGGGCGAGCGCGGGCGGTTCACCACCTGGCTGCACATTGTGTCGGTCAACAGCGCGCGCACGACCTACCGACGGCTCAAGAACCTCGCCACCCCGACCGACTTCGAGGACGGCGCCCACGACCGTCCCGACCCGCGGACGACCAGCGTGATCGCCGGCACCCGCCTCGACCTGCTCGAGGCGATGGAGACCATCGAGAAGGACCACCCGCAGTTCGTCGAGCCGCTGCTGCTGCGCGACGTCTACGGCCTGCCCTACGACGAGATCGCCGCGCTGGTGGACGCCCCGCTGGGCACGGTGAAGGCGCAGATCCACCACGGCCGCAAGCTCGCCCGCCCCCTGCTCCGGGGCGAGAGATGAGGCACCGGCCCGTCCGCGCGGTGCTCGCGGCGGGCCTGTCCCTCGCCGTCCTGGCCGGGTGCTCCGGCGGCGGTGCCGCCGGTCCCGAGGAGCTCAGCGACCCCGCCCCGGCCGCCGCGGTCGGGGACGGCGAGGCCACGGCTTCGCCGGTCTCGGACCCGGAGGTCGCCGAGCGGGTGGAGCCCGACCTCGACGTGGCGGTGTCGACCCCGCGCGAGGACAGCCTCTACCCCGCGGTGGGCGACCCGCGGGTGGACGCGCTGCACTACGACCTCGACCTCGACTGGGACCCCGAGGCCGAGCACCTGACCGCGTCGGCCACGGTGACGTTCCGCGCCACCCGCAGCGCGCCGCGCTTCCAGCTCGACCTCGGGCGCCCGCTCACCGTCGGCCGGCTGACCCTCGACGGCGAGCCCGCCGCGTTCTCCCGCCGGGGCAAGGACCTCGTCGTGGACGCGCCCATCGAGGCCGACCAGCGCTACGAGCTGTCCCTCGACTACGTCGGCACGCCCCGCCCGATCCCGGCGCCCACCACCCGCGGCGACTTCGCCAGCACCGGCTTCACCGTCACCGACGCCGGCGAGGTGTGGACGATGCAGGAGCCCCACGGCGCCTTCACGTGGTACCCCGTCAACGACCATCCCTCCGACAAGGCTCTCTACGACATCACCGTGCACGCGCCGCGCGGCTGGACCGGGATCGCCAACGGCCGGCTCACCGACCTCACGACGGACGACGACGGCACGACCACCTCGTGGCAGCTCACCGAGCCGGCGTCGTCCTACCTCATAACCCTCGCCATCGGCGACTACTCCCACAGCAGCACCACCACCGAGGGCGGGCTGCGGGTCGACTACTGGACCCCGCGCGGCATGACGCGTCCGCTCTCGTCGATCCAGACCGCGGCCGCCACCGTCGACTGGATCGAGACCAAGCTCGGCGACTACCCCTTCGACACCCTCGGCCTCGTCGTCACCGACTCGCAGAGCGCGATGGAGACCCAGACGATGGTCACCCTCGGCAACAACGACTACGTGCTGTCGCCCGAGGTCGTCGCCCACGAGATCGTGCACCAGTGGTACGGCGACCAGGTCTCGCCGGCCGACTGGCGCGACGTCTGGCTCAACGAGGGCATGACGATGCTGCTGCAGTGGACCTACGAGGACGAGCACGACATCCGGCCGCTGCGCGAGAGCCTGCGCGGCGCCCGCCTGATCGACCAGCAGCTGCGCGACGAGTACGGACCGCCCGGGGCCTACGACCCGCGCCAGTTCGGCGGCTCCAACATCTACTACACGCCCGCGCTGATGTGGAACGAGCTGCGCGTCGACCTCGGCGACGAGGAGTTCTACGCCGTCGCCCGGTCGTGGCTGGCCGCCCACGACAACACGTCGGTGTCGCGCGAGCAGCTCTACGACCACTGGGAGGCCGAGACCGGGCGCGAGCTGTCGGCGTTCTTCGACCGGTGGATCACCGGCACCCGTACGCCCGGGCGCGGGGTCCCGCAGGGCTGAGCGGCACCGGCCCGCAATACCCTCGCCCCATGGGCCGCCTCTCCGCACACGACCTGATCGACCTGGTGCTCGACGAGGGCTCGTGGTCGTCCTGGGACACCCCGCCGACGCGCGGGCCGCTCAGCGAGGCGTACGCCGCCGAGCTCGCCGCGGCCGCGGAGAGGTCGGGCGTCGACGAGTCCGTGCTGACCGGCGAGGCGCGGCTGCGCGGGCGCCGGATCGCCGCGCTGGTGAGCGAGTTCGGCTTCCTGGCCGGGTCGATCGGCCGGGACGCGGCCGACCGCATCGTCGCCGGCATCGAGCGCGCCACCCGCGAGGGCCTGCCCCTGGTCGCGGCCCCGGTCAGCGGCGGCACCCGGATGCAGGAGGGGACCCCGGCGTTCGTGCAGATGGTCCGGATCTCGGCGGCGATCGCCGCCCACCGCGACGCCGGGCTGCCCTACCTCGTCTACCTGCGCCACCCCACCACCGGCGGCGTGATGGCGTCGTGGGGCTCGCTCGGCCATGTCACCGTCGCGGAGCCCGGCGCCCTCGTCGGCTTCCTCGGCCCGCGGGTCTACGAGGCGCTCTACGAGCGCCCGTTCCCGGAGGGCGTGCAGACCGCGGAGAACCTCTATGCCCGCGGCATCGTCGACGCCGTCCTCCCGCCCGACGCGATCGCCGACATCCTCGACCGCGCGCTCACGATCCTGATGGCGGCCCGCGACGGCGTCGTCACGGTGCCCGACCCCGGCCAGGACGCCGTGCCGGACGTCGACGCCTGGGACTGCGTCACCCGGTCGCGGCGCGCCGACCGCCCCGGCGTGCGCCGGCTGCTGCGCTACGCCGCGCGCGACGTCGTACCCCTCAACGGCACCGGTCAGGGCGAGAGCGACCCGGGGCTGCTGATCGCGCTGGCGCGCTTCGGCGAGGCGCCGTGCGTCCTCCTCGGCCAGGACCGGCGCGGTCAGACCACCGACCACCCGATGGGCCCCGAGGCGCTGCGCGAGGCCCGGCGCGGGATGCGGCTGGCCTCCGAGCTCGGGCTGCCGCTCGTCACCGTCATCGACACGCAGGGCGCCGCGCTGTCGGCCGACGCCGAGAACGGCGGGCTGGCCGGCGAGATCGCCCGCTCGCTGGCCGATCTGGTCACCCTCGACGCGCCGACACTGTGCCTGATGCTGGGCGAGGGCAACGGCGGCGGTGCGCTGGCACTGCTGCCCGCCGACCGCGTCGTCGCGGCGCAGCACGCGTGGCTCTCACCGCTGCCGCCCGAGGGCGCGTCGGCGATCGTGCACCGCGACCGCGACCACGCCGCCGAGATGGCCCGCGCGCAGCAGGTGCGGGCCATCGACCTGCACCGCCGGGGCGTCGTCGACCGCATCGTGGCGGAGAAGCCCGACGCGGCCGACGAGCCGGAGGAGTTCTGCCGGCGGGTCGGCGCCGTGCTCGAGCACGAGCTCGGCACGCTCCTGGCGTCCGGTCCCGGCTCGGCGGCCGACCGCGCGCGCCGCTACGTCTGAGCCGCCGGGCTACCGCTCCGGCGTCTCGTCGCTCGCCTGCTCCGAGTCGGCCGTGGCCGGGTCGGAGACCTCGCCGGCCTTCTCCGGGGTGTCGTCGGTCTCCTGCGCGGCGTCGGTCTCCTGTGCGGCGTCGTCGAGCGGGTCACCGTGCGGGGACGCGGCGGGGAGGTCGCCGGGCAGCGCCACGCCGGGCACGGTGCCGGTGAGGGTGGCGAGCATCTGCCGCACGTTGGAGAGCTGGGCGTTGATGCTGTCGCGGCGCTGCGCGGCGGCGGCGAGCTCGCGCTCGGACTCGACGCGTACGCGGTCGGCGGAGGCACGTGCCTCGCTCACCAGCGTCGTGGCCCGCTCCTCCGCCTCGGCGAGCATGCGGGCGATCCGCTGCTCGGCCTCGGCGCGGCTGCGCTCGAGGGTCGCCTCGGTGTCCTTGTTGCGGGCGGTCATCGCGTCGAGCTCGGCCTGCGTCGCCGCCTGCTGGGCCTGGAACTCCGCGGTCGCCTTCTGCCGGCGCTCGGCGAGGGTGGTCTCGAAGTCGGCGGCGGCCTGGGCGGCCTTGGCCCGCTGGTCCTCGTAGACCGCCTCGGCCTCGGCACGCCGGGCGGACGCGTCGCGCTCGGCGGCGTCGCGTTCGCCGTCGGCGGCCTTCCGGGCGTCGGCGAGCAGCCGGGCGCCCTCGGCGTCGGCGTCGCGGCGGGTCTCGTCGGCGTAGCGGTCGGCGTCGGCACGCATCGCTCCTGCTTCCTGCTCGGCCTCCTTGCGCAGCGTCTCGACCTCGCCGAGCACCCGGTCACGGATCTCGGCCGCCTCGGCCTCCGCGAGGGCCAGGATCTGCCCGACGCGCTCGCCGAGGTGCTCGAAGGTCGGGAGCTCGGGCTCCTGCGACTCCCGCGAGACGAGCGCGTCGCGAGACGCGGCCGCCTCGGCGCGGGCCTGCTCGGCGGCCTGCTCGGCGGCGGCGAGGCGCTCGCGCAGCTCGGCCGCCTCGTTGCGGGCCTGACCGACGGCTCGCTCCACCTCGGTCGGGTCGTAGCCGCGGCGCACGGTCGTGAACATCTCTTCAGGCATCCGGGTTCTCCTGGTGGGGTGACGAGGGGGGCTCGCTCGGGGGGTGGGCGGACGGGTCGGTGGGGGCGGCGTCGCCGCGGTCGGGGACGGACAGCGCTGCGATCACTCCGGAGAGCTGGCCGAGCTCGGCCGCGATGCCATCGCGCTGCGACTGGAGCTGGGCCACCTCGGTGCGGGCCCGCTCGAGCGCGCGACGCGCGCCGTCGCGCAGCTGGTCGGCCTCCGCGCGGGCCTCGGCGACCAGCGCGTTGGCCTCCTCGCGCGCGCGGCGCCGGTCCTCGGCGGCCTCGGCGCGGCTGCGGGTCACCTCGTCGGCGACGAGCGCGCGCAGGCTCGCGGCGCCCGCCTCGGCCTCGGCGCGGCGGCGTTCGAGGCGCTCCACGGCGCGCTCGGCGTCGTCGGTGGCGTCGGCGACGATGCGGGCGGCATCGGCCTCGGCGCGGGCGAGCGTCGACTTGGCCTCGCTCTCCATCTCCGCGGCGGACAGGCCCGCGGCACGGGTGATCTCCTCGGCACGGCGCCTCGCCTCGGAGAGCTCGAGGGCCATCCGCCCGGCGACCGCTGCCATCACGCCCTGCAGGCGACGGCGTACGACGCGGGTGTGCTCGCCGATCTCCGCATGACCCGCCTTGCGGATCGCGTCGGCCTCGGCGGCCGCCCCGTCGAGCACCGAGCGGACGGTGCGGGTCGCCCAGTCGGTCTGCTCGGCGGCCTGCCGGAGCTTGTCCTCGCTCTCGGCGCGGGCCGCGGCGAGCGTCTCCTCGGCCAACCGGCGCATGCGGTCGACCTCCGCGCCGGTGGTGCGGCGCATCTCCTCGACGTGCAGGGCGGCCTCGTCGCGCATGCGGGCCGACTCCGTCGAGGCGCTCGCCCGCAGCGACTCCGCCTCCGCCATGGCGGTGTCGAGCTGCTGCTGGCCACCGGCGCGCGCCTCCTCGAGCACCTGCGCGGCCGCCTCCTGGGCGGCGGCAAGCGTCGACTCGGCCTCGGCCCTGGCTCCGGCGAGGAGCTCGTCGCGGGCGGCGGTGGCGGTGTCGCGGACGTGCTCGGCCTCGGCACGGAGCGCGCCGGCCTCCTCACGGGCGCGGGCGAGGAGGTCGGCGCCCTCGGCCCGTGCCGCCTCGACCTGCTGGTCGCGGGCGCTCCCGGCCGACGACATCAGCAGCGAGGCCTGCTCGTTGGCGTCGACCACGATGGTCGCCGCCTCCTCCGACGCGCCGGCGAGCACCTCCTCCGCCTGCCGGCGTACGCGGCCAGCCTCGGCCCGGTCGGCCTCCGCCTCGCCCGTGAGCCGGCGCAGCTCCTCGCGCAGGACGGCGAGGTCCCCGGTCAGCGCGTCGGCCTCCCGGCGGGCCTCGCCCACCAGCTCTTCGGCGACCTGCTGGGCACGGGCCAGCAGTGCCGAGGCCGTGGGCTCGCCCGGGGCTGCCGCAGCGGCGTTGTGGGGCATCCGCCAGCTCCTTCCTCACGATCCGAGGGCATGCATTGTTCACGCACGCGGACGCGTACGACAGAGGGGTGGGCGCACGCGGTTGCGCCGACAGCGAAACTGCTTGCGTGCGCAGTATCTCACCCGCTGGGGTGACCTCATGAACCTTCTCGTGCTCGGTGGCACCAGGTACCTGTCCCGCGAGGTCGCGACCCGGGCCGTGGCGCTGGGCTGGGACGTCACGTGCGCGTGCCGTGGGGCGTCGGGGCCGGTGCCGCCGGGGGCCACGCACCTGCCGTGGGACCGGGCCGACGCGCCTCCGCCGGCGCTCCTCGACGGCGGTTGGGACGCCGTGGTCGACGTGGGCCGGCTGCCCTCGCAGGTGCGCAGCGCGGTGGCGGCGACGTCGTCCGCCCACTGGGTCTTCGTCTCGACGGTCAGCGTCTACGCCGACAACTCGTCGCCGGCGATGGAGCCGTTGGTCGAGCAGATCGACGGGGACGTGGACCTCGCGGTCGACCCGGAGGCCTACGGCGGGATGAAGGTCGCGTGCGAGCGGGCCGTGCAGGCGGGCGCCGCGTCGTGGGTGATCGCGCGGCCCGGACTGATCGTCGGCCCCGGCGACCCGACGGGCCGCTTCGCCTACTGGCCGCAGCGCCTCGCCCGCGGCGGCGAGGTGCTGGCACCCGGGCGACCGGCCGACGTCGTCCAGGTGATCGACGTGCGCGACCTCGCTGCGTGGCTGCTGGTGCTGGCCGAGTCGCGCACCACCGGCACCTACGACGCCGTCGGCGAGCCGGTGGCGTTCGGCGACCTCCTGAGCGAGGTGGCGGCCGGCGTCGGGTCTCCGGGCCCCTCGCTCACCTGGGTCGACTCGTCGTTCCTCGAGGAGCAGGGGGTCGTGCCGTGGGCCGGCGAGGGCTCGCTGCCGTTGTGGCTGCCGCGACCGGAGTACGCCGGGATGCTGGCCCACGACCCCGGCCCCGCCGTGGCGGCCGGGCTCCGGCTGCGACCGCCCTCGGAGACGGCTCCGGCATGCCTCGACTCCCCCGTCACCGCCCTGACGGCCGAGCGCGAGGCCGAGGTGCTCGCAGCCTGGCACTCCCGGTGACGCACAAACAGGCTCGAGGCGGCTCGTCCTGACCGCGTAAACACGTCGAGGCGGCTCGTCCTGACCGCGTAAACACGTCGAGGCGGCTCGTCCTGACCGCCGAATCACGTCGAGTGGGCTCGTTCTGACCGCGATACAGGCTCGAGTCGGCGCGTCCTGTCGTCAGGATGCGCCCACTCGACGTCGGTTGAACGTCAGGACAAGCCCACTCGACCCCGATTGAACGTCAGGACGAGCCCACTCGACCCCGGTTGAGCGTCAGAAGAGGAGGGCGGTGCCGGGGTCGTGCATCAGCCCCGCGACGTCGGCGAGGAAGCGGGAGCCCTTCTCGCCGTCGATGTGGCGGTGGTCGAAGGACAGCGCCAGCGTGGTGACGTCGCGGACCACGATCTCGCCGGTCTCCTCGTCGACCCACGGGCGCTTGTTGACCGCACCGAAGCAGAGGATCGCCGACTCGCCGGGGTTGATGATCGGCGTGCCGGCGTCGACGCCGAAGACGCCGACGTTGGTGATCGTGAAGGTGCCGCCGGCCATCTCGGCCGGCTGGGTCTTCCCCTCGCGGGCGGTGGCGGTGAGCTCGCCGAGCGCCTGCGCAAGCTCGACCATCGAGAGCGAGTCGGCGTCCTTGACGTTGGGCACCACCAGGCCACGCGGGGTGGCGGCCGCGACGCCGAGGTTGACGTAGTGCTTGAGCACGACCTCCTGGGCGTCGTCGTCCCAGTAGGAGTTGATCTCCGGGGTGCGCTTGATCGCGAGGACGGCGGCGCGGGCGAGCACGAGGAGCGGGCTGACCCGGGTGTCGCGGAACTCCGGGCGCGCCTTGAGCCGAGCCACGAGCTGCATCGCGGCGGTCACGTCGACGGTGACCCACTCGGTGACGTGCGGGCTGGTGAAGGCGGAGCGGCTCATCGCCGCCGCCATCATCTTGCGTACGCCCTTGATCGGCTCGCGGGTCTCGCGCTCGCGCGGTGCGTCGTACGACGGCGCGCCCGTGGGTGCGGGCACGGATGACGCAGCGGCGGGAGCCGAGCCGTTGGCGGCCCTCTGCACGTCGTCGCGGGTGATCGACCCGGCCGGGCCGGAGCCGACCAGCAGGGACAGGTCGACGCCGAGGTCCTTGGCGAGCTTGCGCACCGGCGGCTTCGCGAGGGCGCGTACGTCGCCGGGCGCGGCCTGCGCGGCCGGCGGGACGAGCGCCTCGGCGGGCGCCGCGGCCGGCGCGGGGCGCTGGTCGACGGCGGGCACCGGGGTCTCGTCGGCCGGCATCACCTCGTCGGACTGCGCACCGCCCGGGGCGAACGCGCCCTGGACCTGCATCTGGGTCTGCGCGCCGGCGACGGTGCTCGGCGACGCCGAGCCGCGGCGGGCGCGGCGCATCGGGCCCCGGTCGGCCTTGATCCGGCCGACGAGGGACGCGCCCTCCATCGAGCCGGACGCGGCCGGGTTGGACAGGTCGATCTCGGCGGCGTCGGCCTCCTTGGCGCCGGCCTTCTCGGCCATGCCCAGGTAGGGGTCGGACTCGGTCTGCTCGGCGGGCGCCGAGGCGCCCGACGACACCGGGGCGGACGGCGCGGGCGCCTCGCCCTCGACGCCGATCGCGATGATCGGCGTGCCGACCGGCACGGTCTCGCCCTCGGCCACGAGGAGCGACAGCACGGTGCCCTCGAACGGCGACGGGAGCTCGACGAGCGACTTGGCGGTCTCGATCTCGACGATCACGTCGTTGATCTCGATGGTGTCGCCGACGTTGACCTTCCAGGCCACGATCTCGGCCTCGGTCAGGCCCTCGCCGACGTCGGGGAGAAGGAATTCGGACACGTCGTTCCTCTCAGTACGCGAAGGTGCGGTCGACGGCGTCGAGCACGCGGTCGAGGTCGGGGAGGTACTCCTCCTCGATCCGCGAGGGCGGGTAGGGCATGTCGAACGCGCCGACGCGGAGCACCGGGGCCTCGAGGGAGTAGAAGCACTCCTCGGTGACCCGGGCCGCGAGCTCGGCACCCATGCCGAGGTTGACGTGGGCCTCGTGGGTGACCACGCACCGGCCGGTGCGGCGTACGGACTCGTAGACCGGGCCCATGTCGAGCGGCGAGAGCGTGCGCAGGTCGATCACCTCGAGGCTGCGGCCCTCGGACGCGGCGGCCTCGGCGCACTTGAGCGCGGTCTTCACCGTCGGGCCGTAGGCCAGCACCGTCGCGTCCGACCCGGCGCGGACGACGCGCGAGGTGAACAGCGGCTCGGGGGTCGCGGACTCGTCGAGCTCGGCCTTGTCGGCGTGGTACTGCCGCTTGGGCTCGAGGAAGATCACCGGGTCGTCGTGGGCGATGGCCTGCTGGATCATCCAGTAGCCGTCGACCGGGTTGGAGCAGGCGACGACCTTGAGCCCGGGCGTGTGCGCGAACTGCGCCTCCGGGCTCTCGGAGTGGTGCTCGACCGCACCGATGCCGCCGCCGAACGGGATGCGGATGACGATCGGCATCCGCACCTTGCCCTGCGAGCGGTAGGTGTACTTCGCGACCTGGCACACGATCTGGTCGTAGGCGGGGTAGACGAACCCGTCGAACTGGATCTCGACGACCGGGCGGTAGCCGCGCAGCGCCATGCCGACCGCGGTGCCGACGATGCCGGACTCCGCGAGCGGGCTGTCGATGACGCGGTCCTCGCCGAAGTCCTTCTGCAGGCCGTCGGTGATGCGGAAGACGCCGCCGAGCTTGCCGACGTCCTCGCCCATGAGCAGGACCTTGTCGTCGTCCTCCATCGCCTTGCGCAGGCCCATGTTGAGGCCCTTGGCGAGGGTGATCTTCTGTGTGCTCATGAGTGCCCTCCTACGGCAGAGCCCTCGAACGACGCGAGGTAGGCGGCGAACTGGTCGCGCTGGGCGGCGATCTCGTCGGTCATCTCGGCGAAGACGTAGTCGAACTGGTCGAGCGGCTTGGGGTCGGGCAGCGCCTTGCAGCCCTCGCGGAGGTGGTGGCCCAGCTCCTTGGCCTCGGCGTCGAGGTCGTCGAAGAACTGCTGGTCGACCAGGCCGTTGCGGCGCAGGTAGACCTTGAGCCGCTCGATCGGGTCCTTGAGCTTCCAGTGCTCGAGCTCGTCGTTGAGGCGGTAGCGGGTCGGGTCGTCGGTGGTCGTGTGCGCGCCCATCCGGTAGGTGTAGGCCTCGACGAACGACGGCCCGTTGCCCTCGCGGGCCCGCTGCAGCGCGGCCTTGGTGACGGCGTAGGTCGCCAGCACGTCGTTGCCGTCGACGCGGATGCCCGGGAAGCCGAAGCCCAGCGCGCGCTGGTAGAGCGGGATGCGCGTCTGCCGCTCGATCGGCTCGGAGATCGCCCACTGGTTGTTCTGGCAGAAGAACACCACGGGGGCGTTGTAGGAGGCGGCGAAGATGAACGCCTCGTTGACGTCGCCCTGGGAGGACGCACCGTCGCCGAAGTGGGCGATCACCGCCGCGTCGCGCTCGGGGTCGCCGGTGCCGACGACGCCGTCGCGCTGCATGCCCATCGCGTAGCCGGTGGCGTGGAGGGTCTGAGCGCCGATGACGATCGTGTAGAGCCCGAAGTTGTTCTCGTTGGGGTCCCAGCCGCCCTGGTCGACGCCGCGGAACAGCCCGAGCAGCCGCAGCGGGTCGACGCCGCGGCAGTAGGCCACGCCGTGCTCGCGGTAGGTCGGGAAGACGTAGTCCTGGGGACGCAGCGCGCGGCCGGCGCCGATCTGCGCGGCCTCCTGGCCGAGCAGCTGGGCCCAGATGCCGAGCTCGCCGTGGCGCTGGAGCGCGGTGGCCTCGACGTCGATGCGCCGGGTCAGCACCATGTCGCGGTAGAGCCCGCGCAGCTCCTCGGCGGAGAAGTCGTGGTCGAACTCGGGGTGGTGCACGCGCTCGCCCTCGGGCGTGAGCAGCTGGACGAGGTCGGCGCCACCGTCGGACTGGGACGGTCCGAAGACCTCCGCAAGGTCGGGGCCGAAGCTCACAGGATCGGACAACGCACTCTCCTCACAATCGGGCAGCGGCGGTCTCGGGATCGCCGGACGCCGACGCTCACAGTGTGGTCGCGGGCGTGTGTGACCCCGACCACATGGTGGGGCTCAACGTATCGGCCGGGGCCCGGACAGCACCAATCGGGTCCGTCACCGGAGGAGCCGGCGCCGGTGACCGGACCAGACCGCGCCTACCGAAGTCGGAGGCGCCCGTCAGCCGCGGCCGTGCGGGGTCAGCCAGCCCGACTCGTCGGGCCCGACCGGCACGATCTGCGTCGGGTTGATGTCGGTGTGCACCACGTAGTAGTGCTTCTTGATCTGGTCGAAGTCGACCTCGTCGCCGAACCCGGGCGTCTGGAAGAGGTCGCGGGCGTAGCCCCACAGGTGGGGCATCTCGGTGAGCTTGTTGCGGTTGCACTTGAAGTGCCCGTGGTAGACGGCGTCGAAGCGCACCAGGGTGGTGAACAGCCGCACGTCGGCCTCGGTGATGGCGTCGCCCATCAGGTAGCGGCGCTCGGCCAGCCGGTCCTCGAGCCAGTCGAGCGCGGTGAACAGCCGGTCGTACGCGTCCTCGTACGCCTCCTGCGAGCCGGCGAAGCCACACCGGTAGACGCCGTTGTTGACCTCGGTGAAGACGCGCCTCATCACCGACTCCATCTCCTCGCGGACGTCCGCGGGCCACAGGTCGGGGGCGTCGGCGCGCTGGTGCTCGCGCCACTCGAAGGACAGGTCGTGGGTGATCTGCGGGAAGTCGTTGGTGACGACCTTGCCCGACTCGACCTCGACGATGGCCGGCACCGTGATGCCGCGGGGGTAGTCGGGCTCACGGGCGAAGTAGGCCTCCTGCAGGCGCTCGATGCCGAGGACCGGGTCGCGCCCGCCCTCGTCGAGGTCGAACGTCCAGCTGCGCGCGTCGTGAGTGGGACCGGGAGCCCCCCACGAGATGGCGTCCTCCAGGCCCAGGAGCGAGCGGACGATGATCGAGCGGTGCGCCCAGGGGCACGCCCGGGCGGCGATGAGCCGGTAGCGGCCGGGCTCGGCCTTCCAGACCGGGACGTCGCGCGGGCTGTCCTTCGACCCGCTGGGGAACGTGTCGTCGAGTGGATCGGCGGACCGCTCGCCGGCCAGCACGCGGTCCGGGAGGTAGGACATGTCCCGCTCGAAGGGCTTGCCCTTGGTCGTGTAGGTCGCCGTGTCGTTCATTCTTCAACCATAACCCGCACCAATCCCCCAACAACCCTTTGCAAAGGGTCGTTGGCTGTTTACGGTGCAGCGGTGTCGTCCTCCATCTCGCCCGACATCGCGGGGCTCCGGGCCCTGAGCCACCCCCTACGCCTGCGGATGCTCGGTCTGCTGCGCAGCGACGGGCCCGCCACGGCGACGACGCTGGCGCGGCGCCTGGACCTCAACACCGGAGCCACGTCCTACCACCTGCGCCAGCTCGCGCGGCACGGGTTCATCGAGGAGGACGCCGAGCGCGGCAACGGCCGCGACCGCTGGTGGCGAGCGTCCCACGACAGCACCCGCACGGAGTTGCGCGCGGAGGGCGTCGTCGACAGCGACGTCGAGGCCTACCTCACCACCGTGGCACTGATCTACGCCGACCGCATGCGGGCTGCGATCGCCGAGATGGCCGCCCTCCCGCCGCAGTGGCGGCACGTCGGCACGCTGAGCGACTGGGAGCTGAGCCTGACCCCGGCGCAGGCGCAGCGGCTCGTGCAGTCGCTCACCTCCCTCATCGAGGAGACCGACGAGTCCGACGGCGACGACGCCGCGGCGTTCGTGGTCAACCTCAACGCCTTCCCGCGGCCCGGGCAGCGGTGGGGCGGGTCGTGACCGCGCCGACCACCCGTCGTACGCCGCTCGTCGGTTGGCTCGCGGCGGAGGGGATCTCGTTCGTCGGCACGCGCATCTCGATGATCGCGATCCCCTGGTTCGTGCTCTCGACGACGGGCTCCGCCACGCAGACCGGTCTGGTCGCCGCCGCCGAGATCACGCCACTGGTCCTCTTCAAGGCACTGGGCGGACCGCTGCTCGATCGGGTGGGCCCGCGCCGCGTGACCCTGGCGTGCGACCTGCTGTCCGCCGTCGTGGTGGCCGCGATCCCCCTGCTGCACGGGCTCGGGCTGCTCGGCTTCCCGACGCTCCTGGCCCTGGTCGCGGTCGCGGGCGCGCTGCGCGGCCCGGGCGATGCGGGCAAGGCGGCGATGAGCCCCGAGATCGCTCGCGTCGCCGGCTGGTCCCTGGAGCGGGTGGCCGGGCTCGCGAGCGCGGTCGAGCGCACCTCCACCATGGCCGGCGCGGCGCTGGCGGGACTGCTCGTCGCGAGCGTCGGCGCCGCCGACGCGCTCTACGTCGACGCCGCGTCCTTCCTGGTCTCCTTCGTCGTCTTCGCCGTCGCCACCTCGGGTCTCGGCCGGCCTGTGGCCGCCGACGCCGAGGCCGACGCCACGTCCTACGGCCGGGCGCTGCGGCAGGGCTGGGACTTCCTGCGCACCGAGCCGGTGCTGATCGCCATCTGCGCGATGGTCGCGGTCACCAACCTCGTCGACCAGGCCTACGCGGCGGTCCTCGCGCCCGTCTGGGCGAAGGAGTCCGGGGCGGGGGTGGCGGTGCTCGGCACGCTCTTCGCGGTGATGAGCGGTGCCTCGGTGCTGGGCGCACTCGCCGCGGCACGCTGGGGCGAGACGCTGCCGCGCTACCGGACGTACGTCATCGCGTTCCTCGTCGCCGGTGCCCCGCGCTACGTCGTGCTGGCGCTGGAGTCGCCGCTGTGGCTGGTCTTCGCCGTCACGGCCGTCGCCGGCGTGGCGTCGGGCTGCCTCAACCCGATCCTCGGAGCAGTGATCCTCGAGCGGATCCCGGCACCCCTGGTGGGACGGGTGTCGTCGCTCAACACCGCGATCTGCTGGTCGCTGATGCCCCTGGGCGGCGTGCTGGGCGGCCTCGCGGTCGCGGGGCTCGGCATCTCCCCCGCCCTGCTGGTCGCCGGCGCGGTCTACGCCCTGACCACGATGGCACCGACGCGGGTGCCGTCCTTCCGGGGCATGGACCGGACCCCGGACGCAGGCGCGCGGACCCTGCCCGGCACCCCTCCGCCACCCCACGCCTGAACGGGGCGGGACGGGGCGAGCGAGGTCCGCGCGTCCACGGGTCGCTCAGGCGGGCGCGAAGCGGGCGGCGACCTCGACGACGCGGTCGAGTCCCTCCTGCTCGCCGATGCTCACGCGCACGCCGTCGCCGGCGAAGGGACGCACCGAGATCCCCTGCTCGCCGCAGGCCGCGGCGAAGTCGAGCGCCCGCTCGCCCAGCGGGAGCCAGACGAAGTTGCCCTGGGCGTCGGGGAGCTCCCAGCCCACCTCGCGCAGCCGCGTCACGAGGTCGGCGCGTCGGGCCACGAGGTCGTCGACGCGCTCGAGCAGCTCGGCCTGCGCCTCCAGGGACGCGATGGCGGCGGCCTGGGCGACGTGGCTGACGCCGAACGGCAGCGACACCGCGCGCAGGGCGCCCGCCAGCGGTGCGGGAGCGACGGCGTACCCGACCCGGAAGCCGGCCAGCCCATAGGCCTTGGAGAAGGTGCGGGTCAGCACCACGTTGTCGTGTCGGCGGTAGGTCGCGAGGCCGTCGACCGGGTCGTCCATCCGCACGAACTCGAGGTAGGCCTCGTCGACCACCACGACGACGTGCGGCGGGACCTTCGCGATGAACGCGTCCAGCTCGGTCTGCGTCACCGCCGGGCCGGTGGGGTTGTTGGGCGTGCAGACCAGCACGAACCTGGTGCGGTCGGTGATCGCGGCGGCCATCGCGTCGAGGTCGTGGCGACCGTCCGCGGTCACCGGCACCTGCACGCTCGTGGCGCCGCCGGCGGTGACGGCGATCGGGTAGGCCTCGAAGGAGCGCCAGGCGTAGACGACCTCGTCGCCGGGCTCGCAGAACGTGTGGACGAGCTGGTAGATCAGCGCCACCGATCCCGTCGCCACGGCCAGGTCCTCGACCGGGACGCCCATCGCCTCGCCGAGCGCCGCATAGAGCGCCGTGCTGCCCATGTCGGGATAGCGGTGCATCTGCGCGGCGGCCTCGGTCGCCGCGTCCAGCACGCCGGGCAGCGGCGGGTAGGGGTTCTCGTTGGACGAGAGCTTGTAGGACGCCAGCCCGGCCCGCGCGACGGGCGGCTTGCCGGCGACGTAGGTGGGGATCGCGAGCACGTTGGGCCGCGGCCGGGGGGACTCGGCGGGGGTGTCGGCGGGGGTGGAGGGCATGCCCCGCACCCTAGTGAGCCGGCCTCGGCTCCGGTCGGCGGCGGCCCCGCCAGGGCCGCACCACCGGGAGGAGCACCACACCGACCACGAAGCCGATGCCGGCTCCCAGCACGTTGTCGACGATGTCGGTCACGTCGCAGGCCCGGTCGAGGCGGGCGAGCTGCAGCTGGACCATCTCGATGACGAGGCTGTAGGCGGCCAGACCGGCCAGACCGAGCGGTGCGAGCACGAGACCTGCCCACCAGCGGCAGACCGCCAGCACGAGGAACACCGCGGCGGGCACGAAGAGCAGCACGTTGAGGGTGCGCTGGTCGAGGCCGAACACCTCGAACGCCGCCCCCGAGGGCCCGCCGTAGTCCCACGAGCACGCCTCGCTGCGGCCCTCCGCCGGCACGATCCCCACGTCCGGTCGGGTCGGCACGAGGGTGACCAGGGCGATCACCACCAGCGACCAGGACAGCCCGGCGAACGACACCGCCGACGCGGTGCCCAGCAGCGGACGGACCGCGAGGGCGACGAGGAGGGCGACGACCGCGGCGGCCAGCGCGCCGAGCGCCATCACGCCCACCCCTCCGATGGTCACCACGACGGCGAGGGTAACGGGGACGGAGGCCCTCCCCGGCCCACACGGGTTGGCTAGGGTCGTCGGCATGCGCTTCGTGACGTGGTTGCTCACCTACGCCGCCGGGCTGGCCGTCGCCGCCTGGATGCTGAAGGGAATCTGGTTCGACGGACCCGACAGCGGCCAGGCCCAGCTGCAGGAGAAGATCCTGCCGCTGCTCCTCGTGGCGGTGATCCTCGGCCTCGTCTCGACGTTCGTGGAGCCCGTGGTCAAGCTGCTCTCGCTCCCGTTCATCATCCTGACGCTGGGCTTCCTGCTGCTCGTGATCAACGCGCTGATGCTCATGCTCACCGCCACGCTCGCCGGCGCCTTCGACCTCGGCTTCCACGTCGACGGCTTCTGGAGCGCGCTGGTCGGCTCGGTCATCGTGACGGTCGTCGGCTGGGGCGTGCGGGCCGCGCTGCCGGCGCTGGACTGATGCGGGTGCCCGCACTCCCGCCCGCCCGCCGTCCCGGTCGCTACCGGATCGCCCTCGTCTGCCTGGGCAACATCTGCCGCTCGCCCACCGCCCACGTCGTGCTCGAGGCCCGGCTGGCCGACGCCGGACTCGACGACCGGGTGGAGGTGGCCTCCTCGGGCACCGGCGACTGGCACGTCGGCCACCCGATGGACCCGCGCGCCGCGGCCACGCTGACGGCGGCGGGCTACGACGCCAGCCGGCACCGCGCCCGGCAGTACGACGCCACCTGGCCCGAGGCGTACGACCTCGTGCTCGTCATGGACGAGGCCAACCTGGCCGACGTGGGTGGGCGCACCGACCGCGTGGGCCTGTTCCGCGACTTCGATCCGGTCGATCCGGGTGGTGAGGTCCCGGACCCGTACTACGGTGGTGACGACGGGTTCGAGGAGGTGCTGGCGATGGTCGAGCGCACGAGCGATGCGATCGTGGCGGCCCTCCCCCGAGCCCTCGACCCCGACCAGACGAGCGACCAGAGGAGCGACCCGGCGGGCGGGGGCAGGGCCTGATGGCTCGCCAGCCGCTGGTCGCCAGGCGTGCCGAGGAGCTCCTCGGCACGGCCGTGGTCGCGACCTCGCCCGTGGCGGGCGGCGACATCGCCACCGCGACGCGGCTGCGACTGTCCAACGGGCAGACCGCGCTGATGAAGACGCTGCCGCACGCGCCCGAGGGCTTCTTCGAGGCAGAGGCCGCGGGCCTGCGGTGGCTGGGCCAGGTCGAGGGCGGGGTGCCGGTGCCCGAGCTGCTGGCCGCGGCGCCCGACTGCCTGGTGCTGGCCTGGGTGGAGCAGAGCGCCAAGACGCCGGTCGAGGCGGCCGTCACGTTCGGCCAGCAGCTCGCCGTGACGCACGCCGCGGGCGCCGACGGCTGGGGCCTCGACCACGACGGCTTCATCGGCCGGCTCCCGCTGCCCAACAGGACCGCCGACTCGTGGGCGGAGTTCTACGCCGTGCGCCGCGTGCTGCCCTACCTCAAGCTCGCCCGCGACCGCGGGGCGATCACCGACACCGACGCCGCCAACGTCGAGGCGGTGATCGGCCGGCTGAGCAGCCTGCTGCCGGAGGAGGAGCCCGCCCGGCTGCACGGCGACCTGTGGAACGGCAACTGCCTGTGGGGCCAGGACCTCGCCATCCACGTCATCGACCCGGCGGCCCACGGCGGGCACCGCGAGCTCGACCTGGCCATGCTGCACCTCTTCGGGCTCACCCACCTGCCGCGGGTGATGGCGGCGTACGACGAGGCGCGTCCGCTGGCCGATGGCTGGGAGGACCGGCTCGGGATCCACCAGCTGTTCCCGCTGCTCGTGCACGCGTGCATGTTCGGCGGCGGCTACGGCGCCCGCGCCGGGGCGGTCGCGGCCCGATACGCCTGACCCGCGCGCGCTCCTCAGCGTGGCTTCAGGGGGCGGTGGCATCCTTGCGACGTGAGTGAGTCCAGGCCCCGCGTGCTGGTCGTCGACGACGACCGCGCCGTGCGCGACTCGCTGCGCCGGTCGCTGGAGTTCAACGGCTACGACGTGGTGCTCGCCGCCGACGGCGCCGAGGGGCTCGTGGCGGTCGGGTCGCACCAGCCCGACGTGGTGGTCGTCGACGTGATGATGCCGCGGCTCGACGGCATCGAGACGACGCGCGCGCTGCGCGCCGCCGGCAACGACGTGCCGATCCTGGTGCTGACCGCGCGCGACGCGGTGGGCGACCGGGTCGAGGGCCTCGACGCCGGCGCCGACGACTACCTCACCAAGCCGTTCGCGCTCGAGGAGCTGCTGGCACGCCTGCGCGCGCTGCTGCGGCGCGTGGTGCCCGACGGCGACGCGGCGAGCGAGGTGCTGACGTTCTCCGACCTCACCATGGACGTCGCCAGCCGCGACGTCTCGCGCGGCGGGCGCCCGATCGAGCTGACCCGCACCGAGTTCACCCTGCTCGAGATGTTCATGCGCCGCCCGCGCCGGGTGCTCGACCGCTCGTTCATCCTGGAGGAGGTCTGGGGCTACGACTTCCCGACCAGCGCCAACTCGCTCGAGGTCTACGTGGGCTACCTGCGCCGCAAGACCGAGGCGGCGGGCGAGCCACGGCTGATCCAGACCGTGCGCGGCGTCGGCTACGTCCTGAAGGAAGCATGAACACCCCACGACGTTGCCCTCCTCCGCTGCGCTCCCCCGAACAACGCCGCGGGGACCCCGCATGAACACCCCACGACGTTCCTCTCCTCCGCTGCGCTCCCCCGAACAACGCCGCGGGGACCCCGCATGAGCACCCCAGGCGCGAGCACCACCCGCTCCGACGGGCGTTGGCACTACCGCAGGTCGCTGGCCTCGCGGGTGGCCGTGCTGACCACCGTCGCGCTGGGCCTGTCGATCGCGCTGATGGCGTTCACCGCGTTCGTGGTGATGCGCCAGCAGATGATGAGCTCGCTCGACCAGTCGCTGCTCAACCGCGCGCACAAGGCCACCGCGTTCACGACGCTGTCCAACATCACCGCGTCGGGCGCGCCCGCCTGGATGCTCGGCGCGGCCGACGTGCGGATCATCTTCGTCACCGCCGAGGGACGCACGGTGACCGGCGACGACGTCCCCGACTTCACCCTCGGCCGCCCGGAGTACGAGGTCGCGACCGGACAGCGCAAGTCGTCGGTGCGCACCCTCGTCACGACCGAGGGCGAGCGGTTCCGGGTGGCGACCGTGCAGGCCAACAACGGCGCCGCGCTGATCCTGGCGCAGCCGCTCGCGCCCAACGACCGCACGCTCGAGAAGCTCAGCGGGGTGCTGTTCGTCTTCGGCGCGCTCGGCGTGCTGGCGGCGCTGCTGGCGGGCTGGCTGGTCGCGAGCAACGGGCTCAGACCGGTGCGCCGGCTCACCTCAGCGGTCGAGCGGATCGCGATGACCGAGGACCTCACCCCGCTGCCGGTGGAGGGCGACGACGAGGTCGCCCGCCTCTCCACCGCCTTCAACCACATGCTGCTGGCGCTCGGCGCCTCGCGGGACCGGCAGCGCCGGCTGGTCGCCGACGCGAGCCACGAGCTGCGTACGCCGCTCACGTCGCTGCGCACCAACCTCGACCTGCTGCGCCAGGCCGAGGGCAACTCGGCGCTGCCCGCCGAGGCGCGCCTCGAGCTGCTCGACGACGTCCGCGGCCAGATCGAGGAGCTGAGCGCGCTCGTCGGCGACCTCGTCGAGCTCGCCCGCGACGAGCCCACCACCCGGGTGGTCGCCGAGGTCGACCTCGCCGAGGTCGTGGAGCGCGCGGTGACCCGCGTGCGCCGTCGCGCCCAGGGCGTGTCGTTCGACGTCGACCTCGAGGCGTGGCCCGTCGTCGGCGACGCCAGCAGCCTGGAGCGCGCGGTGACCAACCTGCTCGACAACGCCGCCAAGTGGAGCCCCCCGGACGGCACCGTGACGGTCCGGCTCATCGACGGCGTCCTCACCGTCGACGACCAGGGCAGCGGCGTCGCGGAGGCCGACCGGCCGCACGTCTTCGAGCGCTTCTACCGCTCGGAGGAGTCGCGCGCGATGCCCGGCTCCGGCCTCGGCCTGGCCATCGTGCGACAGGTGGTCGACCGCCACGGCGGCCAGATCCAGGTCTCCGAGGCCCCCGGCGGCGGTGCCCGCTTCTCGCTGTGGGTGCCCGGCGTCTCAGTGGCGCGCACCTGACTCGCCGCTCGTCCCCCGGGGTCGGGCTCAGGCAGGCGGAGCGTCGAAGACGCGCAGCAGCCGCTCGGCCTTCCACCCCGCCTCCGCCCACTCCTCGGCGAGGTCGGACCGCACCGTGATGGCTCCCCCGGTGCCGAGCGTCCAGGTGCCGCCGCCGTCGGTCGTCAGCGACCGGATGACGACCCCGAGGTCGGCCGGGCCGTCAGCGCTGATCCAGCCGAACGCGCCGGCGTACGCCCCGCGCGGGGTCGACTCGACCTCCTCGATCACCTGCATCGTGCGCAGCTTGGGAGCGCCCGTCATCGAGCCCGCCGGGAAGAGCGCCCGCAGCGCGGCGACCGTCGACACGTCGTCGCGCAGGCGCCCGCGGACCGTCGACACCAGCTGGTGCACCGACTCGTAGGACTCGACCTGCATCAGCGCCGGCACCTCGACCGACCCGACCTCGCAGACCTGGGACAGGTCGTTGCGCAGCAGGTCGACGATCATCAGGTTCTCCGCGCGCGTCTTCGGGTCGCGGGCCAGCCGCTCGCGGTGGTGCTCGTCCTCCTCGGCCGTGGCGCCGCGCGGGGTGGTGCCCTTGATCGGCTTGGTCTCCAGGTGCCGGTCCGCGCCCACGAGGGCATACCTCTCCGGCGAGCTCGACAGCAGCCACGCCCGCGCGCCGGCGACGTCGTGCTGGAGGAAGCCGCTGTAGGGCGCGGGGTTGAGCCGACGCAGGCGGAGGTAGGCCGACACGGGGTCCAGGTCGGACGTGCGGGAGATCCGGTGGGTGAGGTTGACCTCGTAGGAGTTGCCCGCGTGCAGGTGCTCCTGGACCCGCGCGTACGCGTCGGCGTACGCGGTGGGTGGGGCGGGTGGGGTGGCCGGAGTGGCGGCCGGGGTCGTAGCGGCCGTCGGGCCCTGACTTGGAGGGGGAGTCTGACACTTGGAGGGGGTGGCAACCCCCTCCAGGTGTCGGAGTCCCCGCTCGAGCGGGGACTCCGACGACGACGGCCCCGGCGGCGGGTGGTCGAACACCCGGACCGAGCGGGGGCGCATCCACACGGCGTCGGGGAGCAGGGGGTCGGGGGTGGCGGGCAGGTCGGTGCGGGAGGCGTAGCCGAGGTAGCCGAACCACTGCTCGCCCGGCGCGATGCGCTCCTCGAGGACGGCGAAGACGTCGTCGCCGACGACCTCGGCGCGGCCGGCGGAGTGCAGGGTCACCTCGCGCCTGGTCGCCGACCACGAGAGCGACACGTCGTCGTCGTCGAGCCAGCCGATGATGGAGCGGTGCCCCGACCACTCGCGCGCGCCGCCGCCGTCGAGCCAGAAGCAGCGCCGGTGCGCGTCCGCGACCTCGCGGAAGAAGGCGACGGGGTCGCTCATCGGAGGAAGTTCCGCACGATGTCCTCGCCGTGCGCCGACAGCACCGACTCGGGGTGGAACTGCACGCCCTCCAGGGGCAGGGCCTCGTGGCGTACGCCCATCACCACGCCGTCCTCGCTCCACGCGGTCGCCACCAGCCCCTCGGGCAGCTCGACCGCCCCCAGCGAGTGGTAGCGCACCGCGGCGAAGCCCTGCGGCAGCCCGGCGAAGACGCCCACGCCGTCGTGCCGCACGGCCGCGACGTCCCCGTGCGCCGGGGCCAGCCGCCCCACCGTGCCGCCGTACGCCGTGACCAGCCCCTGCATGCCGAGGCAGACGCCGAGCACGGGGCGCGAGGCGTCACGCAGCACCGCGGTGCCGACCGAGAAGTCGGCGCGCTGGGCTGGATGGCCCGGCCCCGGGGACAGCACGACGTGCGAGTGCCGCAGCACCTCGCCGGGCGTCACCTCGTCGTGCTGCACCACGCGCGGCAGGACGCCGCTCACCCGCGCGAGGAGGTGCACCAGGTTCCACGTGTAGGAGTCGTGGTGGTCGACCACGATCACGTCCGGCGTCACGCAGCGAGGCTAGTGCCTGCCGCGCGCGTCAGCGGCGCAGCGCCCGGCAGGCCTCGGACACCGGTTGGTCGCCCGCCTCGCGGCAGCCGTCGAAGGCGGTCAGCCTCGCCATCAGGTCCTTGACCTCGGGCGACCTCCGCTTGCCGGCGAAGGCGTTGCGTCGCTCGTAGGCGTCCTTCTTGTAGGAGTAGTACTCGTAGCCCCAGGTGGTCGTGGCCGGGCGCGGGTCGAGGTCGAAGCGCACGAGCAGCCCGGTGCGGCTCCGCACGGCCGTGTAGGAGGGGATCCGGTCGAGCTCGGTGCCGCTGAACGCGGCGTCGGGGTCGTTGCCGGTGAGCGACTGCTGGGTGTGCTCGAGGAACGCGTAGGACTGCTGGACCAACGTGGGCTGCGCCAGGGTCGGCACCAGCGACTGCCCGCTGCGGAACGGCGCCGGCGGCAGGCCGGCGAGCTCCTCGAACGTCGGCGCGAGGTCGATGTTGCTGGTCACCTCGCGGCGCTTGCCCGGCACCACGCCGGGGCCGGTGACGAGCAGCGGCACCCGCACGTCGGTGTCGTACGGCGTCCCCTTGCCGCGGCCCATGCCGTTCTGGCCGAGGTGGAAGCCGTTGTCGGAGGTGAGCACGACGTAGGTGTGGGGGCCGACGGCGCCGAGGATCCTCTTCAGCAGCCGGTCGGCGGACTGCGCCATCCGCGCCCGGTCGCGCAGGTCGCGCACCGCCGCCGACCGCGGCAGCGTCCGGGCGGTGTTCCACGCCCGGGCGGGCTTGCCGTCGGCCCGCCGCGGCCGGTTCTCCTTGCGCGGGTCGCCGAGACCGGGCAGGTCGGCCGCGGTCAGCTTGTGGCAGGCCACGCGCCCGCAGCTGCGCGGACCGGTGCGGTCGCGGAACATCGGCGGGAAGAGCGGGTCGCCGGCGTAGTGGCCCTCGGGGTTGGTGCGGTTGTGCGGGGCGTAGAGCGACACCTCGAGGAAGTAGGGCGCGTCGGAGGCCTCGTTGTCCCGCACGAAGTCCATCGCGAGGTCGCCGATCACCGCCCCGGCGTAGGCCTTGTCCTTGACCGTGCTGCCCGCGCTCGCCGGCGGCGCGGGGTGCTGCACGAGCTGGAGCCGCTGGTCGACCAGGGTCGTGCTGGCGAAGTCCCAGCCGTCGTAGGCCGAGCCGAAGACCACGTTGAACGTCGTCCACCCCGGCACGACCGGCGGCAGCGCGCGGCCCGGCGACCACTCGTACTCGTTGAGGAACTTGCCGATGAAGCCGGTGTGGTAGCCGGCCTCCTGGAGTCGCACGTTGAAGGCGCGCTCGGGGTTGCCGTTGGTGTCGTAGGCGGGCCAGCCGCCGAGGCGGGAGGTGCCCTTGTTGGAGGTGTTGGTGAGGACGCCGGTCTGGTGGGGGTACTGGCCGGTGAAGAAGCTCGAGCGCGACACGCAGCACAGCGAGTCGGTCACGAACGAGTGCGGGTAGCTCGCGCCGGCCTTGCGCATCCGCTGCACCGAGCGCATCGTCTGCACGAGGTCCATCGAGAAGTCGTCGAGCATCACCACGACGATGTTGGGCCGCTGGGCCCGCGCCGCCGCCGGCACCGCCTCGGCGACCGCCACGGCGCCGCTGGTCACGCGCGGCGGTGCCACGCCGTCCGGGCCGCGCGAGCCGTCGGTGGTGCCGCCGCTCGCCGCGCCGCATGCCATCAGCGCGAGCAGGCACACGCCGGCCCATGCTCCCTTGACGTACCCCACTGCCCCCCCTGCCTGTCCCACGTCGGTCACCAAGGGTGACGTCCTCGGCAGGCGTTTCGTTGCCTGCCACGCCGGACGAATGTCTAGACGTCTGGTCGACTTTACCCGTCGTGCCGGGCGAGGAGGTCGCGCACCGCGGCGTGCAGCAGGTCGTAGCCGTTCTCGGTGAGGATCGACTCGGCGTGGAACTGGATGCCCCGGTAGTGCGGGCCGACGATCGCGTGCACGTCACCGGTCTCCGGGTCGGCCTCGACGCGTACGCCGTCGGGCAGGGCGCCGCCGTCGGGCACGCGGCCGACGAACGTGTTGTAGAACCCGACCCGCTCGGTGCGCCCGTCGAGCCGCACCGGCGACTGGGTGCCCTGGAAGACCACGTCCTTGTAGCCGAGGTCGAGGCCGAGCCGCTCGCACAGCGTCTGGTGGCCCAGGCACACGGCGAGGAACGGCTGCTGCGAGGCGAGGAGGTCGTCGACCGCACGGCGGAACGACGCGACCTTGGGGTGCTCGCCCTCGCGCGGGTCGCCCGGCCCGGGCCCGACGATCACCAGGTCGGCGCCGGCGAACGCCCCGGGCGCGTAGTCCTCGTGCCGCACCACCCGCGAGGTCATGCCGAAGACCCCGAGCACGTGGACCAGCATGTTCACGAAGTCGTCCTCGCCGTGGAGGATCACGGCCTCCTTGCCCGCCAGACCGGGGTCGGCCGGCTCGCCGGCCTGGTCGGTGAGCCAGAAGCGGGAGAGCCGTTGGTTGCGCGTGCCGAGGGCCAGCAGGACGTCCTCGTCGCGTGCCAGCTCGGCGATGTCGGTGCCGTCGGAGGTCGCCGCCGGCACGAGGCCGAAGGCGCTGAGGATGCCGCCGGCCTTGGCCCGGGTCTCGGCCACCTCGTAGGCGGCGTCGGAGTCGCGCACGAGCGTGGCGCCCGCGGTGACCTTGAGCTCGCCCGCCGGCGACACGTCGGCGGTGCGGATCAGGATCGGGCTGTCCATCGTGGGCGTGCCCTCGGGAGAGCGGCCGAACAGCGCGAGCGCGGCGCCGTAGTAGCCGCGGCCCTCGGGCTCGTAGTCGGCGATCAGCCGGCAGGCGTTCTCGACCGGCGCACCGGTCACCGTGGCCGCGAACATCGTGTCGCGCAGGATCTCGCGGTGGTCGCGGTCGGAGCGGCCGGCGAGGAGGTACTCGGTGTGGATCAGGTGCGTCATCGGCTTGAGGAACGGCCCGAGGACCTGGCCGCCCTCCTGGCAGACGTCGCACATCATCTTCAGCTCCTCGTCGACCACCATGAAGAGCTCGAAGACCTCCTTCTCGTCGGCGAGGAAGTCGAGGAGGCGCTCCTTGAGGTCGTCGCCGTGGCCCGCGACGCGGAACGTGCCGGAGATCGGGTTCATCCGGACGTCGCCCTGGCGCACCGAGACGTGCCGCTCGGGGCTGGCGCCGATGAGGAAGCGCTCGCCGGTGAAGAAGCAGAACGTCCAGTAGGCGCCGCGCTCGCGCTCCATCAGCCGCCGCAGCACCGTGAGCGCGCGGTCGGCGTCCCAGTCGGCGACGACCGCGCGGTAGTGCCGGCCGATGACGAGGTTGGCGCCCTCGCCCTGCCCGATCTCGTCGCGGATGATCGCCTCGACGACGTCGGCGTAGTCCTCGTCGCTCGTGGCGAAGCCACCGCGGTCGGCGAACTCGACGGGCACGTCGGGGAGCGCCGCGAGCAGGTCGTCGACCGGCACCTCGTGCTCGACCTCGAGGTCGACGACCGTCAGCGGGGCGCCGTCGTCGATGGCGGCGAAGCCGCGCTCGCGCACCTGCCGGAACGGCACGGCCACCAGCCGGTCGGCGCTGCGGCCCGGCTCCGGGGCCCCCGTCTCGAGCGGGATGTCGAGGAGGCTCGCGACCTCGTGGGGCGTGCCGCCGACCAGTCCCACCGTCGGCGAGGCCTTGCGCCGGATGACCGCCCACGCGCCGTGCCCCTGGATCTGCTCCAGGAGGTCGCGGACGGCGGGGGTCTGGGTCATGCGAAGCACCCTACGGGCGCCCGGGGATGCCCCCCGGGACGTCTCATCCCGGCCGTCGCCTAGGGCGTCCGGACCTCGACGCGGACCCAGTCGACGAGCATGTCCTGCCGACTGCCGCCGGGGACGGCGTGCTCGGGCAGGACGTCCTTGTTGGACAGCCGGAGGTGGAGCGGCACGATGCCGTTGGGCACCCGGCGCGCGTCGGGCGTCGATGTCACGCGGTAGACCTCCTGGCCCTGGCCGTCGGAGGCCGTGTAGACCACCGTGTCGCCACCGACGGTGAACTCGGCGGCGTACTCCCAGTAGGCGTCCCAGGGCCTCGGCCCCGCGCCGAAGGCGTCGGTGACGGGCCACAGCTCGGCCGGCCGGCCGGTCGCCGCGCACGCGTTGACGGCGGTGTCGGCGGTGTCGTCGTAGCAGAGGTGCGAGCCCACCTGGACGCCCGTGGTCTTGAGCGGCCCGTAGCTCTCGATGACGTCGATCTCGCGCGGGTCGACGCCGTTGGGGTGCTGGATCCAGAACGCGGCGTAGTTGCTGCCCGTGTCGGGCATGAGGAGGCTGACGGTGGCCCGCACCTGGGTGCCGAGGGGAAAGGTCCAGCCGGCGTTGGTGCGGATCTGGGACAGGTGCCCGACGGCGAGCTGGCCGAGCCCGTTGTGGATGGCGCCGTTCGAGCCGAGCATGCTGTGCCACTGCGCGGGCGCGGTGCCGGCAGGTCCGTCGAACTGCTCGACGAACGCCTCCTCCCAGCCCCACGTGGGCGCCGGGTCGGACTCGACGGTCTCACCGCGCGGCAGCGCGGCCTGCGCGGCACCGGCTCCCAGCACGAGGGCGAGGGCGGACATCGCGGCGCCGACCCCCCTCGCGGCCTGACGGGCGGGTCGCCAAGCGATGTCGCGGCGTGCGCTCACAGACATCGGCCTCCCCACTCGTGACTGCGCCCGGACGGTGAAGGGCGATGCTAGCCGCCGGACCCTGCCCGACGCCCTCAACCGACCGTCGTCAGCAGCTGGGTGGCGCGGGTGAGCACGACGTAGAGGGTGGCGCGGCCGGTGGCCGACTCGTCCTCGATCTCCTGCGGCGAGACCACCACGATGCCGTCGAACTCCAAGCCCTTGGTGTCGAGCCCGGTGAGCACGACCACGCGGTCCTCGCCGCTGGGCGTCACGCTCGAGTCGACGGCGGCGCGGGCGCCGACAGCGTCGTCGGCGAGCTCGGGCCACGACGCCAGCCAGGCGTTGACCTCCGAGCGCCGAGCGACCGGCACGACGATGGCGACGGTGCCCTCGACGCGGTCGGCGATCGTGGTGACCGCCTCGCGCACCGCGGCCTCGAGGTCGTCGACCGGACCCACGACCCGCGGCTCCTCGCCCGTGCGGCGGACGGCGTCGGGAAGGTCGGCGTCGAGACCCACGCGGCGGGCGTAGTCGGCGGCGAAGGCGTAGATCTCCGCGGAGTTGCGGTAGTTGGTGGACAGGTGGAACTCGTGGAGCTCCTTGCCCTCCAGCGCCTCCGCACGGGCCGCAGCGGCCTCGGGAGCGTCGGGCCACGACGACTGCGCCGGGTCACCCACGATCGTCCAGCTGGCGGAGCGGCCACGCCGACCGACCATCCGCCACTGCATCGGGGTGAGGTCCTGCGCCTCGTCGATGAGGACGTGGGCGTAGCCGTCGTCCTCGATCCGGTGCGTCGGCGCCGCCCACGGACGACCGCCGGGGGCGTAGTCGCGCTCGGAGACCGTGGTGAGCTCCTGGAGGTCGACCCCGCCCTCGAGCAGGCCGGTCTCGTCGAGGTCGCGCTCGTCGTCGGTGCGCTGCGGCACGTCGCCGAGCGCGTAGCGCAGCTCGTCGACCAGGGGGACGTCCTCGATCGAGAGGTCGCCGGACGCCCACGACTTGCCGAGCAGCAGCTGCTCCTCGCGCGAGATGACGCCCTCGCCCACGCGGGCCAGGAAGTCGGGCTCGCGCAGCCAGCCGAACACCGTGAGGGCGTCGAGCGGGGGCCACCAGGCGGAGGCGAACTCCACGAAGCCGGCGTGGCCGAGCATGTCGTCGTCGAACGCCTGTCGGCCGCGCTCGCGGCCGCGCTCGCCGCTCACCTGGCGCCACATCGCGTCGAGGAGCGTCCTGGCCACCCGTGGCAGCTGCCGGTTGCGGCGGCCCTGCGACATCAGCTGGCGGCGCAGCCGGCCCAGCAGGGCGGGGTCGAGCACGATCGTCTCGTCGCGCCAGTAGATGCGGAAGCTGGTCGGGGCGCCCGGGGCGTGCTGGCGGGCGGTGCGGCGCAGCAGCTCGGCCATCCGGGTCGCGCCCTTGACGTCGGCGACCCTCGGCTCGTCGTGGCGCGTGGCGCGGATGCCGCCGACGACCTCGCCCAGCGAGCGCAGCGCGACCGCGGTCTCGCCGAGGCTCGGCAGCACCCGCTCGATGTAGCGCATGAACACCCCGCTCGGCCCGACCACGAGCACGCCGCCGCCCTCGTAGCGGCGTCGGTCGGAGTAGAGCAGGAAGGCGGCACGGTGCAGGGCGACGACGGTCTTGCCCGTGCCGGGCCCGCCCGAGATCGACACGACGCCCTTGCCGGGCGCGCGGATCGCCTTGTCCTGCTCGGCCTGGATGGTGGCGACGATCGAGTGCATCGACCGGTCGCGGGCGCGGGAGAGCTGGGCCATCAGGGCGCCCTCGCCGACGATCGGCAGGTCGGTGTCGGCCTCGTCGTCGAGCAGCTCGTCCTCGACGCCGATGACGGTGCGGTGCTGCGAGCGCAGCACCCGTCGGCGCACCACGCCGGACGGCGTGGCGGCGGTGGCCTGGTAGAACACGCCGGCGGCGGGTGCGCGCCAGTCGATCAGCAGGACGTCGCGGTCGGCGTTGCGCACGCCGATGCGCCCGATGTAGCGCGGCTGGGCGTCGATCTCCGGGCGGAGGTCGAGCCGGCCGAACACCAGCCCCTCGTGGGCGGCGTCGAGCTGGGCGATGCGCTTGGCAGCCTGGAAGACCATCGCGTCGCGCTCGACGAGGCCGCCCTCGTGCCCCAGCTTGCCCCGGCTGTGGCCCTCGGCCGCCAACGCCCGCGCGCTGCGGGTCGACGCCTCGAGCTGCACGTAGACCTCGTCGACGTACGCCTGCTCCGCCGCGATCTCGCGCGCCTCGAGCTCCTCGCTCAAATCCTGCTCCTCATCCCCCGATGAACCACTGCCCAACGGTCCCGGGCAGACCGACAAGCCTACCGGCGGGCACCGACGAGCGCCGACTCCTCGCGATCGTGGCCCCGCGCACCCGCCGTTCACGTCAGCAGGAGGACGGCGCCGAGCAGGCAGGCCGCGGCGCCCAGCGTGCGGACCCGGTCGGCGCGCGCGAGGTCGTCCAGCAGCCGGGGGCGCTCCGTCAGCGGGGCCCGCGCCAGCCGTGCGTGGAGCGGGGCGGCGAGCGCGGCGGTGGTGACGACGGACAGCGACGCGCCGATCGCGGCGAGCCACGTGCCGGCCGCCCGCGGCTCGACCGCCGCGGTCCAGGCCAGGACCAGGACGAGCGGCACGTAGAGCAGCCCCACCAGCGGGGCGATGCGCCGCGCGTGCCGTTGGTGCGCGGCCTGCCACACCCCGTGCTCCACGTCGCGCAGTGCCGGGTAGACCACCCGGTCGACGGTGACCTGGAAGCCGAGGTGGGCGGCGGCGACCACGCCCAGCCACGCGGCGGGGTCGGGCAGGCTCACCGGGGTGCTCCCGGACTGGCGCGGCCACGGCGCGCGACGTCGTACTGGTCCACGTTCGCCTCCTCTGTCGCCTCACCTGCTTCTCGCGCGCAGGGCGGCCGACGGATGCGACCCGGGGGCTACTTCTTGCGGGAGAGGAAGGCGACCATCGCCTCGCGCGCCTCGTCGGAGGCGAACAGCCGGGTGCTCGTGGTCGCCATCTCCTCGCCCAGCGCGTCGATGCGCGCGACCAGGTCGCGGTTGAGGATCCGCTTCGACTCCCGCAGGCCCTGGGGCGCCCCGGTCGCGAGGCTGGCGCACACGGCGGCGACCTCCTCGTCGAGGACGTCGGCCGGCACCGCCTTGGTCACCAGCCCGTACGCCGCCGCGTCGGCGCCGGTGAACACCTCGCCGCCGAGCGTGGTCAGGGCGGCCGCCCGCGGGGTCATCCGGTGGTGGACGGTGAGGCTGATGATCGCGGCGGCGAGGCCGAGCTTGACCTCGGTGAGGGCGAAGGTGGCGTCGGCCGCGCTGATGGCGATGTCGGCGGCGGCGACGATCCCGATCCCGCCCGCTCGCACGGCGCCGAGGTTCTTGGTCACGACCGGCTTGTCGAGCGTGGCGATGAGGCGCTGCAGCTCGACGATCGCCCGGGTGCCGGACTCCATCCCCTCGCTCGAGGCCTCGGTCAGGTCGGCGCCGGAGCAGAAGACCTTGCCCGAGCTCTCGATGAGCACGGCCCGCACGTCGGCGTCGGCACCGGCGCGCTCGAGGTGCGCGAAGAGCTCGGTCACCAGCTGGCGGCTCAGGGCGTTGCGGTTGGCGGGGCTGTCGAGGGTGATGGTGGCGACGGCGTCTGACACGGCGTAGTGCACCAGCTCGTCGGGGGCGTCGGTCATGGCGGACATCCTGCCGCACCGCAGCGGTGCTCCCGACCGGTTCTGGAGGGACCGGCAGGGGTGTCCTCCCATCCGGCGCGGCCCCCGGCTCCGAACCCCACCCATGCACACCATCGACCAGCGGTCCCGCTCGCGCACCGCGCGCCACGCGGCGTACGGCGTGCTCGCCACCCTCGTCGGCCTGGCCGCCGGCCACCTGGTCGCCGCGCTGACCGTGCCGGCCGCCTCGCCCGTGCTGGCCGTCGGCTCGACCGTCATCGACCTGACGCCGACCCCGCTCAAGGAGTGGGCGATCCGGCAGTTCGGCAGCGCCGACAAGCTGGTGCTCGTCGGCTCGGTGACGCTCGTCGTGCTGGTGCTCGCCGCCGTCGCGGGGGTGGTCGCGGCGCGGCGCGAGACGTCGGGGCTGCTCGTGCTGGTCGGGCTCGCCGGTGTCGCCGGCGTGCTGGCCGTCCTGCGCCCCGGATCCGGGCCGCTGGACCTCGTACCCGCCCTGGTCGCCGCCGCGGTCGCAGCCACCTCGTTGTGGTGGCTGCACCGCGTCGACGACCGGGGCCGCCCGGGGCCGCCGCCGGGGGTCGGCGGCCCCACCCGACGCGGGGTCGTGCTGGCGACCGGCGGGCTCGCCGCTGCCGGCGTGGTCATGGGGGCCGCCGGCCGCTGGGTGACGTCCTACCGCCTCGGCGGGACGGACGTCTCCCTGCCGGTCGCCGCCGACCCCGCGTCGTCCTTCCCGGTGGGCCTGGAGGGGACCTACGACCAGATCACCCCGCTGCGGACCCCCACCGGCGAGTTCTACCGCGTCGACACCCGGCTCACGATCCCGGCCGTGGACGTCGACTCGTGGACGCTCACCGTCGACGGCGACGTCGACCGGGAGGTCACGCTCACCTTCGACGAGCTGGCCGCGATGCCGACCATCGAGCGCGACATCACCCTCACCTGCGTCTCCAACGAGGTCGGCGGGCCCTACGTCGGCGGCGCCCGGTGGCTCGGCGTACCGCTCGCCGACGTGCTCGCCCGCGCCGGCATCGACGCGACGAGGGCCGACCAGATCCTGTCGACCGACGTCGACGGGATGACGATCTCGACCCCGCTCGACGTGGCGCTCGACGGCCGCGACGCCATGATCGCGATCGGGATGAACGGCGGCCCGTTGCCCCGCACCCACGGCTTCCCGGCGCGCATGGTGGTGCCCGGGCTCTACGGCTTCGTCAGCGCGTGCAAGTGGATCACCCGGATGACCCTGACGACCTACGACGCCGAGCAGGCCTACTGGACCGAGCGCGACTGGGTCACCGACGCGCCGATCAAGATCTCGAGCCGGATCGACACCCCGCGACCGCTCTCGGAGACCGGCGCAGGCACGGTCGTCGTCGGCGGCGTGGCCTGGGCGCAGGGCGTGGGCGTCGACCGGGTCGAGGTGCGCGTCGACGGCGGGGCCTGGCAGCAGGCTTCCCTCGGCCCGCAGGTCACCGACGACTACTGGCGCCAGTGGTACCTCGAGTGGGACGCCACGCCGGGCCGGCACCTCCTCGCCGCCCGGGCCACCAACAGGGCCGGGGACGTGCAGACGGACGTGCGGATGCGCCCCTTCCCCGAGGGCTCCAGCGGCCTCCAGGAGATCTCCGTCCTCATCACCTGACGCGCCCCCCGAGCACTGCCCGGGCGAGGTCGTCCAAGGATTGTCCAAAGTTTTTCGCCGATCCACCCATCCACCCCGAGACCGGCCCCGAACACCTCTCGACAACGGGCCCCCGGCCCACCCAGATCGGCTCCAACCGAAAGGCATGTCATGAACACCTTGCTCCGCACCCGCACCCTCGGACTGGCCGCCCTCGCGCTGACCGCGTCGATGGGCCTGGCCGCCTGTGGCAGCGACAGCGACTCCGACACCAGCGCCTCCGACTCCACGTCCGAGTCGACCTCCGAGTCCCCCACGGAGTCGGAGTCGAGCTCCGAGACCCCGATGGAGTCCGAGGAGCCGATGGCCGCCGACGCGCCGTTCGGCGAGGGCTGCTCGGCCGTCCCCACGTCCGGCGAGGGCTCGGTCGAGGGCATGGCCGACGACCCGGTCGCGACCGCCGCGTCCAACAACCCCCTCCTCAAGACGCTCGTCGCCGCCGTGACCGAGGCCGACCTGGTCGACACGCTCAACTCGACCGAGGACATCACCGTGTTCGCGCCCACCGACGACGCGTTCGCGCAGATCCCGAAGAAGGACCTCAACGCCCTCCTCAAGGACAAGAAGATGCTGACCACCGTGCTGACGCACCACGTGGTCGGTGAGCGGCTCACCCCCGAGACCGTCGCGGGCGAGCACGAGACCCTCGCGGGCGACACGCTCACCGTCGAGGGCGAGGGCGAGGCCTTCACCATCGGCGAGGCGAGCATCATCTGCGGCAACGTGCCGACCGCCAACGCCACCGTCTACGTCGTCGACCAGGTCCTGATGCCGCAGATGTGATGCCCGCACCCGACACACACTGCGAGGATTGCTGACGTGGACCACGTGAGGCCCGTACCGGACGGGGCGCCTGAGGGCGTCCCGTCCGGGGGCGACGCCGCCCGGCTCGCCGACCTGCTCCGACGCTCCGCCCTGGGCGACGAGGCGGCCTTCGCCGAGTTCTACGACGCCACGTCGGCCCGGGCCTACGGCCTGGCGCTGCGTGTCGTGCGCAACCCGGCGCACGCCGAGGAGGTGGCCCAGGAGGCCTACCTCGACGCGTGGCGCTCGAGCACGAGGTACGACGCCGACCGCGGCAGCGCCGTCGGCTGGCTGCTCACGATCGTCCACCGCAAGGCCGTCGACCGGGTCCGCTCGGTCGAGGCGGCCTCCTCGCGGGAGGAGACGTGGAACCGCGAGGCGGCCCCCACCGACCATGACCAGACCGCCGAGTCGGCGCACGCCTCGCTCGACGCGGCCCGCATCCGCGGGGCGGTCGCCACGCTGACCGACGTGCAGCGCCGGGCCGTCGAGCTCACCTACTTCGGCGGCTACACGCACACCGAGGTCGCCACCTTGCTGGACGTGCCCCTCGGCACGGCCAAGACCCGCATCCGCGACGGACTGATCCGCCTGCGAGACCTGATGGGAGTTGCCTCATGAGCGAGCGCAGCGAGCTCATCATCCACCCCTGCGCGCCCGGTGCCCTCGGCGCGCGTCGAGCGAAGCGAGAAGGCGCATGAGTGACGTGCACAAGCTCACCGGCGCCTACGCCATGGACGCGCTCGACGAGCTCGAGCGGGCCCGCTTCGAGCGGCACCTGGCCGAGTGCGACGACTGCCGCGCCGAGGTGGCCGAGCTCCGCGAGACCGCCGCGCTGCTCTCCGAGACCGTCGCCGTCGCGCCGCCCGGATCGCTGCGCGAGTCCGTCCTGGCCGGCATCTCGCAGGTCCGCCCACTCGCTCCCGAGGTCTCCCCCGCCCCGCCGCACGACCACCGCCGCCCGGGCCGGAGGAGGGGCTGGGTGCCCCTGCTCGTCGCGGCAGCGCTCGCGATCATCGTCGGCGTCGGCGCGGCGGTGACGCAGCCCTGGAAGTCCGCCGACGACGACGTCGAGCGGCTGACCGCCGCCGAGCAGGTGCTGCAGGCCCCCGACGCCGAGGAGGTCGTCGTCGACCTCGGCGAGGCCGGCCGCGCCACGCTGACGCGCTCGAAGTCGCGCGACCGCGCCGTCCTCACCACCGACGACATGGTGAGCGCGCCGACCGGCAAGGACTACGAGCTGTGGTTCATCGACGGCGACGAGTTCGTCTCCGCCGGGCTGATGCCCGACGACCCCGACCAGACCGTCGTGCTCGACGGACCGGCCGCGGACGCCGCCGCGGTGGGCATCACCGTCGAGCCCGAGGGCGGGTCACCGCAGCCCACGACCGACCCGATCGCCGTCTTCGACCTCACCGACGCCGCCTGAGGGTCGGGGTTGGTGCCGTCGCGACCCGGTCGGCAACAATGCGGCGGTGGGCGCGGAGGAGGGGCTCGACCATGCGGTCGAGGCGATGCAGGCGGGCGACGAGGCGGCGTTCCGTCTCGTCTACCGCCACGTGCAGCCGCCGCTCCTGCGCTACCTCACCGTCCTCGTCGGCCCCGCCGACGCCGAGGATGTCGCGAGCGACGCCTGGGCGCAGGCGTTCCGCGACCTCGACCGCTTCACCGGTGACGCCGACGGCTTCCGCGGGTGGATCACCACCATCGGCCGCAACCGGGCCCTCGACCACCTGCGCCACGCCCGGCGCAGGCCCGTCGCCGACCAGCCCGTCGAGGACCTGGTCGACCTGGCGGACGGCACCGACGTCGAGGCCGACACTCTCGTGCGGGTCGGCTCGGAGGAGGTCGTGCGGTTGATCGCCGCGCTTCCACCCGATCAGGCCGAGGCGATCATGCTGCGCACCGTGCTGGGCTTCGACGCCCCCACCGCGGCACGCATCCTCGGCAAGAGGCCGGGCGCCGTCCGGGCTGCCGCCCACCGCGGGCTCAAGCGGCTCGCGAAGAGGATCTCGGAGGAGCCGTAACACCCATGGGCCCCACAACGCTGAGGGGAGTGAGATGAGCACCCCCGACCCCCGCCTGTCCCGCCGTGACGCCGAGCGCCTGCTCGACGCACCGGCGGAGCACGACGACGCCCTGGGGCGCGCGCTCGCCGCCGCGAGCGCACCCGCGCATCCCGACGAGCTGCGACGCGAGGACGCCACGGTGGCCGCCTTCCGCGTCGCCCGGACGTCCCCGCGGCCCGCCACGCGCTCCGGCTTCGTCTCCCCCGCCCGTCTGGCCCGCCGCGCCGCGACCCGAGCCGCCGTCGCGACGGGCGCCGTGGTGGCCCTGACCTCGGGCGGCTTCGCCCTCGCCAGCTCGGTGGACCTCCCCTCGCTTCCCGACCTGCCGTCGCTTCCCGGCAAGCCCGCGGACGAGTCGGTCGAGTCAGCCGAGTCGGCCGAGTCGGCCACCCCGACGACGGGCGGCAGCCCGTCCGCCTCCTCCGGCGACCCCACCAGCAGCAGCCCGGACAGCGCTCCGTCCGCGACGACCAGCGGGTCGCTCGCGCCGTCGGGCACCGGCGGCCCCTCGGGCTCTGTCGGTCCGTCCACCAAGCCGTCGCCGACGCCGCCCGTGACGCCCGGCCCGACGACCACCCCCGCCATCCCCGACTACGCGGGCCTGTGCCGCGCCTTCCAGGCCACCGACCGCTCGCAGGCCGGCGCGTCGCTCGACAGTGCCGCCTTCCAGGCGCTCGCCGAGGAGGCGGGCGGCGCCGACCGCATCGCCACCTACTGCGTCGCCCTCATCGGTCCGCCGCGCGACGGCGGCAGGACCGACGGGCCGACCCCCTCCGACCACCACCACACCCACGGCACCAACGGCGGCGGCCACGGCGGTCCGGGTCACGGCGGTCCGGGTCACGGCGGTCCGGGTCACGGCGGCCCCGGCGACGGCCCCGGCCACGGCAATCCGGGTAACCCCGGCAACTCGGGCAACCCCGGCAACTCGGGCAACCCCGGCAACGGGGACTCCGGCCCCGGGAACTCCGGCAACGGGAACCAGGGCAACGGCCACAGCCACGGCGGCCCCGGGAACGGCCCCGGCAACGGCGCCCCCGGCAACTCGGGCGGCCCCGGCAGGTCGGGCAACTCCGTCAACCCGGGCAACCACGGCCCCGGCCGTGCCACCTCCATCGATCCTCCCGGGAAGGGGGACGACCAGACGTCCGGGTGAGCCCGGCGGCGGCCGCGTTCCGCAGGACCGGCTCTCGCACCTCGTACGTCGACCCCCCGCTGACGTACGGGATCCCCCCCAGAACGCGAGATCCGACCTACAACGCACAGACGGCGGCATGGCCCCTCCCCCCGGGGTCATGCCGCTGTCGCGTCCGCGTGCCGTGGGCGTGGGCGTGGGCGTGGGCGTGGGCTACCTTCCTCGGCATGGGCCGGGCACCGTCCGCGCAGGAGGACACCAACCGCCGGATGCTGCGCGCTCGCGACGCGATGGACCGTCGCTACGCCGAGCCCCTCGACGTACCCACGCTCGCGGCCATCGCCCACCTGTCGGTCTCGCAGTTCGGCCGGGTGTTCAAGGAGGTCTACGGCGAGACCCCGCACCGCTACCTCCAGCGTCGCCGCGTCGAGCGGGCGATGACCCTGCTGCGCCAGACCGACCGGCCCGTCACCGACGTGGCGTGGGACGTCGGGTTCGCCAGCCTCGGCACGTTCAGCCGCACGTTCAGCAACGTGGTCGGCTGCTCACCCAGCGAGTTCCGCGCCCGCCACGAGGCGGTCGCGGTGCCGTCGTGCTTCGTCGCGGCCTGGACCCGGCCGCGCCAGCGCAGCGCCGAGGAGGAAGGGACAGCGGTTTCGGAGAAGCAGGACCGGCGCCCGGCTCACTAGCGTCGTCGGCATGACCACCAACCACATCACCAGCCTCCACATCCGCAGCCTGCCGGTCCTCGACCAGGACGAGGCGCTCGACTTCTACACCCGCCACCTCGGCTTCGAGGTGCGCGACGACATCGACCTGGGCTTCATGCGCTGGCTCACCGTCGGCGTCCCGGGCCAGGACACCTCGATCCTGCTCGAGCTCGTCGGGCCCCCGGTGCACGACGACGCCTCGGCGACGCAGGTGCGCGAGCTCGTCGCCAAGGGCGCCCTCGGCGGGGTGTTCCTGCTCAGCGACGACGTGCACGCGACCTACGCCGCGCTCCGCGACGCGGGCGTCGAGATCACCCAGGAGCCGGTCGAGCAGCCCTACGGCACCGACTTCGGCCTCCGCGACCCGTTCGGCAACCACGTCCGGGTCAGCCAGCCCAACGCCTCCTCCCCCCAGGACGTCCAGGACGCCTACGAGGCGGCCGACGCCCGATGAGCTATCCGCCGCCGATCTACGACGGTGGGTCCGGCGAGGTCTCGGCCCGCGTCGTGCGGGCCGGCCTCGAGCCGGCCGTCGTCTACCCCAACGGCAACAAGGTCTTCTACCTCGCGCAGGGCGCCTCCACCCAGGGCACGTTCGGGCTCTACCGGTGGGAGTTCGCCGGGGCGCCGAGCGGTCCCGCCGCCCACTTCCACCGCACGATCACCGAGTCGTTCTACGTCCTCGAGGGCACCGTGACGATCTTCGACGGCGCCGACTGGGTGCGCTGCCACGCCGGTGACTTCGCGCACGTGCCGGCCGGGGGGATCCACGGCTTCCGCAACGAGGACGGGGCGGCCACGATGCTCCTCCACTTCGCACCCGGTGCCCCGCGCGAGGCCTACTTCGAAGGGCTCGCCGCCGGCATGGGCGAGCTCGACGGCGACGCCTACGACCGCTTCATGCGCGAGCACGACAACCACTGGGTCTGATTGCATGGACCGATGGACCCGGTCTCAGCCGCGTTCGACGCCACCCCGAGACGGGACTTCCTCCCGCGCGGGGTCCGGCGCCGCGCGTCGTACGACGGGCCGCTGGCGATCGCGGCAGGCCAGACCAACTCCCAGCCACGCACCGTCGACGGCATGCTTCGGCTGCTCGACGTCCACGTCGGCCACCGGGTCCTCGACGTCGGGTCGGGGTCGGGCTGGACCGCCGCGCTGCTCGCGCACCTCGTGGGGCCGACCGGCTCGGTCCTCGGCGTCGAGCTCGAGCCGGAGCTGGTGGCGTTCGGCGCCGCCAACCTGGCCCGCACCAGGCGGCCGTGGGCCACGATCCGCGCCGCCGACCCGGCCGTGCTCGGCGACCCCGACGGGGCGCCGTACGACCGCATCCTGGTCTCGGCGATGGCCGACTCGCTCCCCGGCGAGCTCGTCGCCCAGCTCGGCGGCGAGGGCGTGATGGTGGTGCCCGCCGGCGGGACGATGCTGCGGGTGAGCAACCCCGGGGCGGTCGTGACCGAGCACGGGCGCTACCGCTTCGTGCCGCTGCGCTGAGGCTCGCCGGCCGGCTCCTTCTCCCGGGTCGCCCGGCGCGCGAGCCGGGTCGGCAGGCCCGCCACCGCCTCCAGGGGGCCGCGCCGGCCGAGCACCCGCAGCACCGCGCCGAGGGCGAGCAGCACGGAGACGTGGAGGGCGTAGGTCGAGGGCTCCTCCGGCGGCCACACCGCGTCGGTGCGCATCAGCACGTGCAGGGAGTAGAGCGTGAGCGTCGCGGTGCCGGCCCCGAACAGCACGGCGAGCGCCGCTGTCCCCGGCCGCGGCAGCACCCGTGCCACGAGCAGGCAGAGCGCGACCACCAGCACCGCGCTGCCGATCGTCTGCGCGAGGTCGAACGGCGTCGCCGAGTGGGGCGCGACGACCAGGAGCCAGTCCCACTCCCCGCCGGTGGGCGTCGTGCCGTACATGCCCGTCGCGTTCTCCTCGGCCACGGCGGGGTCGACGAGCGAGCCGGAGACCCGGGTGGCGAGCACCGCCACCGACAGCCCGCCCAGGGCGAGCCCGCCGAGCAGGGAGGTGTCGCGGAGGTCGAGCCGTCCGACCACCAGGCCGGCGAGCAGGTAGGCCAGCCACGGCACCGCGGGGTAGTAACCGGTGAGGAGGAGCTCGCTCGCCAGACCTCCGGGGTCGTCGACGAGCTGCCCGAAGGTCGGGCTGTCGAAGCCGCGCTCCGGCAGGTGCGGTCGCACCAGGTGGGAGGCCACCGGGGCCAGGACCACCCAGGCGACGGTGAGGGGCAGGAGCGTCCGCAGCCGCAGCAGCGTGAACGGCAGGGCGAGCACGAACAGCACGCCGTAGTAGGTGAGGACGATCGCGATCCCGGTGTCGAGACCGCCGAGCAGCAGGCCGAGCAGCGCGATGAGCAGCGCGCGGCCGGCGATGCCGGCGGTGCGCAGCGCGAGCGGGCGCGCGCGCAGCGGCTCGCGCGTCATCAGGGCGAGGCTGACCCCCGCCAGCACGGCGAACAGCGCCGACGCCCGCCCGCCGGCCAGCCACTGGGCGGTGGCCAGGTCGCCCGCCGGGGTGCGCTCGTCGAGGACGTGGGTGGCGACCATGCCGAGCAGCGCGAGGCAGCGGGCGACGTCGAGCCCGACGAGGCGGCCGTGCGACGTCGCGGTCATGGCGCCCATCCTGCCGGGCGCGATCGCGGGTCGTCCGCTCAGGCGCCCGGGCGGGCCACCTGCTCGGCGAGGCGGGCGGGCGCCTGGACGCAGTAGGAGTCGGTGAGCAGCTCGGCGAGCTCGTCCCAGTCGGTGTCGTCGTCGAGGACCATGCCGATGAGGTTGCCGCCCCACCCGGCCCGGAAGTAGGGCGCGCCCATGTGCTGGAAGGCGGCGACCTCGTCGGGCTCGCCGCGGAAGGTGATGCGATACAGCTGGTCCTCACCGCCGAAGACGTGCGCCACCGTGGCGCCGCCGACCCGCCACCGGGTGCCGGTCCACGCCGGCTCCTGGACGCAGCGCGGCAGGGCGCCGAGCACGGCGTCGATGCGCCGCACCCACTCCTCGGGCACGAGCGGACGGTCGGCGAGGGCCACGGCACGATCCTGCCACCCGGCTCCGACAGTCAGGCGCCCTCGGGCAGCGGCACCGGCGCGAAGGTGCTGCGGGTGAACCACGTCGGGAGCGCCCTGACCAGGGGACGCGGTCCGGCGATGGCGAGGTCACCGGCCCGCACCGCTCCCAGCAGGTCGCGGCGGCCCATCCAGTAGTCGATCATCGTCTCGACATGACCGGCCACCTCGACGTCGACGTCGTAGCCCGGGTCGGTGAGGCACAGGTCCACCGCCGGTGTCGCCAGGACGAGCCAGAAGTGGCTCTTCTTGTCGCTCGACCCCCGGAGGTGGAAGTGGACGACGACCCGGCGCGCGGGCAGGGCGTCGGTGTCGACGTTGCGATGGATGTCCCACATGAGCAGCGAGGCGTCGTAGTGCTTGGCGATCACGTCACCGCGCGCCCACCGCTGGCCCCAGACCCCCATCGCCTCGATCACGGGCCACAGCTCCCTACCCGCCGCGGTCAGCCGGTACGCGCCGCCGTCGTGGTCCACGACCCCGACGCGCTCGAGGGTCTTGAGGCGCTTGGAGAGCAGCGCCGGTGACATGAGCGGGACCCCACGACGGAGATCGTTGAAGCGCGTGCTGCCGCACAGGAGCTCACGGACCACGAGCGGCGTCCACCTCTCGGTGAGCACCTCCGAGGCCATCGCCACGGGGCAGAACTGGCCGTAGGTGGTTGCCATCCTCCGACGGTAGGTCCGCTCTGGGTTCTGTACCAGTACAGGATCGATACTCGCGCGCCGCTCCTCGGCCGACCGACCCTTGTCGGGCAGCACCCACCGACGAGGAGAGACCCATGACCACGCTCGACCTGCCCACCATGGACGCACTGGCCGGCGACTTCGCCGGCGAGCTGATCACGCCCGACCACCCGGCGTACGAGGTCCAGCGCCGCATCTGGAACGGCGAGATCGACCGCCGTCCGGCCCTCCTCGCCCGGTGCGAGGGGGCGAGCGACGTGGCCGTCGCCCTGCGCTGGGCCCGGGACCATGGCCTGCCCGTCGCCGTACGAGGTGGGGGCCACGGGATCGCCGGCCATTCGCTCGTCGACGACGGCGTCGTCCTCGACCTCTCCGGGATGCGCGGCACCGTCGTCGACCCGGCGGCGCGCACCGTGTCGGCGCAGGGCGGCGCACTCAACGCCCACGTGGACCGCGAGAGCCAGGCCTTCGGGCTGGCGATGACCAGCGGCTACATCAGCCACACCGGGATCGCCGGCCTCACGCTGGGCGGCGGGATCGGCCACCTGATGCGCAGGTCCGGGCTGGCGATCGACGCGCTGCGCTCGTGCCAGGTGGTGACCGCGGACGGCTCGATCGTGCGGGCGTCGGAGACCGAGAACACCGACCTGTTCTGGGGGGTGCGCGGCGGTGGCGGCAACTTCGGTGTCGTCACGGACTTCACCTTCGAGCTCCAGCCGCTCGGTCCGACCGTCCTGGCCGGGCTGGTCGCCTGGTCGGCGGAGGAGGCGCCGACCGTGCTGGCCTTCCTGCGCGACTTCATCGCCGACGCGCCCGACGAGGTCGGCCTGATGGCCAACCTGCGGCTCGCGCCGGCGCTGCCGCTCTTCCCCGAGCACCTCCACGGCAGGCCCATCATCGGCCTGGTGGCAACCTACGCCGGCCCGGTGGAAGAGGGCGAGCGGGTGCTCGCGCCGGTGCGAGCCCTCGGCCACCCGGTGCTCGACACGATCGCAGCGAAGCCCTATGTCGCGCACCAGAGGTTCCTCGACCCGGCGGTGCCGCACGGGCGGCACTACTACTGGAGGTCGCACCGGCTCGGCCCGCTCTCCGGCGACATCATCGACACGATCTGCGAGCACCTCGCGATGATCAGCAGCCCGCTCTCGACCGTGCCGATCTTCAGCTTCGGCGGCGCGATGAGCCGGGTGCCGGACGATGCGACCGCCTTCGCGCACCGCGACGCGAGCCACGACATCAACATCGTCGGCTCGTGGTTGCCCGAGCAGGCCGGGGACGCGGACCGGCACCGGGCCTGGGTGCGCGGCTTCTTCGAGGCCCTCGCCCCGCACAGCCGTGGCGTCTACGTGAACTTCACCAGCGACGACGCCCAGTCACGGGTCCAGGAGGCCTACAGCGCGGCGCAGTGGTCGCGCTTGCGGACCGTGAAGACCGCGTGGGACCCGGACAACGTCTTCCGCGGCAATGCCAACATCCCCCCGCTGGGGCAGCGCGACACCTGAGGGGTCAGTAGGACTTCGGCAGCCCCAGGCTGTGCATGGCCACAAAGTTGAGGATCATCTCGCGGCTGACGGGCGCGATGCGGCCGAGGCGGGCGGCGACCATCATGTTGGCCAGGCCGTACTCGACCGTGAGGCCGTTGCCGCCGTGGGTGTGCACGGCGATGTCGGTGGCGTTGCAGGCGATCTCGCCGCCGGCGTACTTGGCCATGTTGGCGTACTCGCCGGCGCCGAAGTCGTCCCCGGCGTCGTAGAGCGCGGCGGCCTTCTGCCAGAGCAGGCGCGCCTGCTCGAGCTCGATCTTGGCCTTGGCGAGCGGGTGGGCGATGCCCTGGTGGGCACCGATCGGCGCCTTCCAGACCGTGCGGGTCTTGGCGTACTCCACCGCCCGGTCGATGGCGAACCTCGCCATGCCGCACGAGAACGCCGCGCCCATGATCCGCTCGGGGTTGAGCCCGGCGAAGAGCTGCACGAGGCCGGCGTCCTCGTCGCCCACGAGCGCGTCGCCCGGGAGCCGCACGTCGTCGATGAACAGGGTGAACTGCTTCTCGGGAGCCGACCAGGCCATCGGGATGACCTGCTTGCCGAAGCCCTCGGCGTCGGTGGGGACGACGAACAGCGCGGGCTTGAGCTTGCCGGTCCTGGCGTCCTCGGTGCGCGCGACGATCAGCACCAGCTGGGCCTCGTCGACGCCGGAGATGTAGGTCTTCTGCCCCGTCAGCACCCAGCCGTCGCCGTCACGGCGGGCGGTGGTGGTGATGTTGTGCGAGTTGGAGCCGGCGTCGGCCTCGGTGATGCCGAACGCCATCGTGATCGAGCCGTCGGCGATGCCGGGCAGCCAGCGCTGCTTCTGCTCTGGCGTGCCGTAGCGGCCGATGATCGAGCCGCAGATGGCCTGGCTGACGACCATCATCAGCAGCGGGGCGCCCTGGCCCGCCGCCTCCTCGAGCACCGCGGCCAGGTCGGACATGCCGCCCCCGCCGCCGCCGTACTCCTCGGCGATGTTGACGCCGAGGAAGCCGTTGGCGCCCATCTCCAGCCACAGCTCGGTGGTCTTGCCACCCTCGGCCGCCTGCTTCTCGATGTACTCCCGACCGTACTTGCCGGCCAGCTTGGCGACCGCCTCGCGCAGCGCCACGCGCTCCTCGGGCTCGGTGAAGTTGATCGTCATGCGTCTGCTCCCTGCTCGAGGTCGTCGCTCACGACGACCAGGACCTGCCCGGCCGCGACCTGCGACCCGGGTTCGACGTTGATCTCGGCGACGACCCCGTCGGCCGGCGCGGTGACGCTGTGCTGCATCTTCATGGCCTCCATGACCAGCAGGAGCTGGCCGGCGGAGACCCGGTCGCCCGCGGCGACGGCCACGGTGACCACCGAGCCCGGCATCGGAGCCAGGAGCGACCCCGCGACCACCTGGTCGGCGGGGTCGGTGAAGCGCGGCGGGTGGTGCCAGGTGGACGCGCCGTCGGGGCCGTCGAGGTAGACGTCGCGGGCGCCCGTGCGGGTGTCGGCCACGATGCGGCCGGCCCAGGTGCTGGCCACCCCGTCGACCTCGAGGCGCACCGCCTCGGGCCCGGCCGAGAGGACCGTGACGCCCTCGACGGCGAACCCCGTGCGGGTGCCGTGCCACTCCACGACGACCTCCGCCCCGGCGTCGGGAGCGGTGGCGCCGAGCGGCACCAGGGTGGTGCGCTGGGGCTGGGAGACGACGTTGCGCCACGCCGGCGGCAGGCCCGCCTGGACCGTACGCCGGCGCGCGTCGTCGGCGGCCAGCAGCAGCGCGGCCGCCACCGCGGCGGGGTCGGTCCCCTCGACCGCCTCGGGCGCGGCGACCTCGCGGGTCTCCAGCCAGGAGGTCGTCACGTCCATCGACGCGAACGCCGGGTCGGAGAGGATCTCGACGAGCTGGTCGCGGTTGACCGTGAGGCCGTGGATGCGCGCACGGCGCAGCGCGGCGACGAGCTGGCGGGTCGCCTGGGCCCGGGTGGGTGCCCAGGAGATCACCTTGGCCAGCATGGCGTCGTAGTGGGTGCCGACCTCGTTGCCGGACGCGAAGCCCGAGTCGAGGCGGATGCCCGCGCGAGCGAGCGGACCGAAGGCGGCCTCGTGCTCGATCTCGAGGCTCACCAGCGGGCCCGACTGCGGGGTCCAGGTCGAGTCCTCCGCGTAGAGCCGCACCTCGATCGCGTGGCCGTCGACGCGCGTGGTGGCGTCCTGGGCGGCGGCGAACGCCGCGTCGGCCTCGCCCTGCGCGACGGCGAGCTGCAGCTCGACGAGGTCGACGCCGTGGACCAGCTCGGTGACGGGGTGCTCGACCTGGAGGCGGGTGTTCATCTCCAGGAACCAGAAGCGCTCCTTGGCGGGGTCGTAGAGGAACTCCACCGTGCCGGCGCCGCGGTAGTCGATCGCCGCGGCGGCGCGACGGGCGGCCTCGTGCAGCTCCTTGGCGACGGCCTCGGGCAGGCGCGGAGCGGGTGCCTCCTCGACGACCTTCTGGTGCCGGCGCTGCACGGTGCAGTCGCGCTCGCCGAGGACCAGCACCTCGCCGGCGCCGTCACCGACGACCTGGACCTCGACGTGGCGGCCCACCTCGACGTAGGGCTCGACGAACACGGTGCCGTCGCCGAACGCGGACGCCGCCTCGTCGGAGGCGCGCGCGATCTCTCCCTCGAGCGCCGCGAGGTCGCGGACGATCCGCATGCCGCGGCCGCCACCGCCGGCCGACGCCTTGACCAGCAGCGGCAGGTCGGCCTCGGTGGGACTGTCCGGCGCCTCGAGCACCGGCACGCCCGCGGCGCGCATCAGCTCCTTGGAGCCGACCTTGGAGCCCATCGACTCGATCGACTCGGGCGCCGGGCCGATCCAGGTCAACCCGGCCGCCTCGACCGCACGGGCGAACCCGGCGTTCTCGGAGAGGAAGCCGTAGCCGGGATGGATGGCGTCGGCGCCGGCCCGGCGGGCGGCGTCGATGATCAGGTCGGCCCGCAGGTAGGTCTCGGCGGGGGTGTTGCCGGGCAGGCGCACGGCGCGGTCGGCCTCGGTGACGAACGGCAGCTCGGCGTCGGCGTCGGAGTGCACGGCGACGGTGTCGATGCCCAGGCGACGGCAGGTCGCGAAGACACGGCGGGCGATCTCGCCACGATTGGCGACGAGGACTCGGGAGATCATGCGGACACCTCGGTCAGGGTCGGGGTCCCCGTGGCGTGGTTCGCCGGGGAGCGCAGCGGAGCGGTGGACGTCATGGGTGTCCTCACATCCGGAAGACACCGAAGGAGGAGGCGCCCTCGATCGGCCGGGTGTCGATGACGGAGAAGGCGATGCCCAGGACGGTGCGGGTGTCGCGTGGGTCGATCACGCCGTCGTCGTAGAGCATCCCGGACAGGACGTAGGGCAGCGACTGCTCCTCGACCATCTGCTCGACGAACGCCCGCATGCCGGCGTCGGCCTCCTCGTCGAAGGGCTTGCCCTTGGCCTCGGCCGCGGCGCGGGTGACGATCGAGAGCACGCCGGCCAGCTGGGCCGGGCCCATCACGGCCGACTTGGCGTTGGGCCAGGTGAAGAGGAACCGGGGGTCGTACGCGCGACCGTTCATGCCGTAGTTGCCGGCGCCGTAGGACGCACCGATGAGGATGCTGATGTGCGGCACCGTCGAGTTGGAGACCGCGTTGATCATCATCGCGCCGTGCTTGATGATGCCGCCCTGCTCGTACTCCTTGCCGACCATGTAGCCGGTGGTGTTGTGCAGGAACAGCAGCGGGGTGTCCTTGGCGTTGGCGAGCTGGATGAACTGCGTCGCCTTCTGTGCCTCCTCGCTGAACAGCACGCCCTGGGCGTTGGCCAGGATGCCGATCTCGCGACCGTGCAGTCGGGCCCAGCCGGTGACGAGCGAGGAGCCGTAGAGCGGCTTGAACTCGTCGAAGGCGACCTCGTTGCCCTCGCTGGTGCCGTCGACGATCCGGGCGATGACCTCGCGCGGATCGAACGGCTCCTTGAGGTCCTGCGGGATCAGGTCGAGCAGCTCGTCGGGGTCGTGGTCGGGCTCGGCGTAGCCGACCCCGCCGGCCGCGACGTACGACGCCTTGGTCCAGTTGAGGCGGGCCACGATCCGACGGCCCAGGCGCAGCGCGTCGTGCTCGTCCTCGGCCAGGAAGTCGGCCAGGCCGGAGATGCGGGCGTGCATCTCCGCGCCGCCGAGGGTCTCGTCGTCCGACTCCTCACCGGTGGCCATCTTGACCAGCGGCGGGCCGGCCAGGAAGACCTTGGCCTGCTCCTTGACCATGACGACGTAGTCGCTCATGCCCGGGACGTAGGCGCCACCGGCGGTGGAGTTGCCGAAGACCAGCGCGATCGTCGGGACCCGCCGGGCGGAGGCGCGGGTCAGGTCGCGGAAGATCTTGCCGCCGGGGATGAAGATCTCCTTCTGCGTCGGCAGGTCGGCACCGGCCGACTCGACCAGCGAGATCATCGGCAGCGCGTTCTCCTCGGCGATCTGCGAGGCGCGGAACGTCTTCTTCAGCGTCCAGGGGTTGGAGGCGCCGCCCTTCACCGTGGGGTCGTTGGCGGTGATCATGCACTCCACGCCCTCGACGACGCCGATGCCGGTCACGACCGACGCGCCGACGGTGAAGTCGGAGCCGTAGCCGGCCAGGGGCGAGAGCTCGAGGAACGCCGACCCGGGGTCGACGAGCAGCTCGATGCGCTCGCGGGGGGTCAGCTTGCCGCGCTCGTGGTGGCGGGCGACGTACTTCTCGCCGCCGCCGGCGACCGCGACGGCGTGCTGCGCGTCGAGGTCGGTGAGGCGGGCCAGCATCGCCTCGCGGTTGGTCTGCGGCGCGGCCTCGCCGGCCCCGTTCTCGGGTTGCGTGCTCACGTCTGCCGTCACTTCTCCAGCACCGCCTTCATCCTCTCGAGCGTGGTGCGCATTCCGCGCTTGTTGGTCCGGCCGCGCAGGGCTCCCAGCAGGAGCCAGTAGCCGCGCAGGAACCACACGGGCTCCAGCCGGAAGTACTCGGTCACGTCGGTGCCGCCGTCGCGCGGCTCCAGTCGGTAGCCCCAGTTGTTGACGGCCACGTCGGGGGTGCCGACGCTGAACTCGAAGACCCGCTCGGGCTCGCAGACCGTCACCGTGCAGGCCGTCCAGTAGGTCGGGCCGACGCCGTTGCGCTTGACGTGTCCCTTGAACCTCGCGCCGACCTCGGGCCCGCTCGACCCGCGGGTCCAGCGCGCCTCGAACGTCTCGGGGCTGAACTCCCCGATGCGGGTGACGTCGCTGACCAGCGCCCACACCTCGCTGGGCGGGGCGTCGATCCAGAGCGTCACCTCCCCGGCGGGGTCGGGCAGCAGGCCCATCAGGCGCTCCTCTTCTGCGTGTAGCCGAGCAGCTTGGCCGCGAGGTCGCGCATCACCTCGTCGGCGCCGCCGCCGATGGGCAGCAGCCGCGCGTCGCGGAAGTGCCGCTCGACCTCGGTGCCGTGCATGTAGCCGCTGCCGCCGTGCAGCTGGACCGCGCGGTCGCAGACGTACGCCGCGGCGTCGACGCCGGTCTGCTTGGCCATCGTCACCTCCGCGATCGGCATGGTGCCGGCCTGGTGGAGGCGGGCGACCTGCCAGGCGTAGCTGCGTGCCACCTCGACGTGACGGCGCATCTCGACCAGCGTGTGCTGCACGGTCTGGTTGGCGATGAGCGGACGGCCGAAGGTCTCGCGGCTCCGGGCGTGCTCCACGGTCAGCGCGAGGGCACGCGCGGCGATGCCGTAGCCGTGGACCGCCAGCGCCAGGCGCTCGGAGACGAACTGGCCGGCGATCTGGATGAAGCCGCTGCCCTCGTCGCCGACGAGGTTGGCCACCGGCACCCGGGCGTCGGCGAAGCCGAGCTCGGCGGTGTCGGAGCAGTGCCAGCCCATCTTGGCCAGCGCGCGGTCGACGGTGAAGCCGGGCGTCCCCTTCTCGACGACGAGCAGCGAGATGCCGCCGTGGCCGGGCCCGCCGGTGCGCACCGCCACGGTGACGAAGTCGGCGCGCACGCCGGAGGTGATGAACGTCTTGGCGCCGTTGACGACGTAGTGGTCGCCGTCGCGCACGGCGGTGGTGCGCAGGGCCGCGACGTCGGACCCGCCGCCGGGCTCGGTGATCGCGAGCGAGCCGATCAGCTCGCCGGCCAGCGTCGGGCGTACGAACCGCTCGATGAGGTCGGGGTCGCCGGCGGCGGCGATGTGCGGCACCGCGATGCCGGCGGTGAACAGGGTGGCCATCAGGCCGCTGGACGCGCCGGCGGCGAGCATCGACTCCTGCACGGCGACCGTGTCGAGCACGTCGCCGAGCCCGCCGACCTCCTCGGGGAAGCCGACGCCGATCAGGCCGAGCGCCCCCGCCTCGCGGTGGAGCTCGCGGGGCACCTCGCCGGCGTCCTCCCACGCCTGCAGGTGCGGCACGATCGCGCGGCGGGTGAACTCCGCGGCCATGTCGGCGAGCGCCTGGCGCTCCTCCGTGTCGTGCTGCCAGCCGGTCATGCGATCTCCTCGGGGACGTCGATGTGACGGCTGCGGGCCCACTCGCCGAGGCCCTTGGCCTGCGGGTCGAAGCGGGTCGACGCGGCGACGCCCGCGCCCAGCAGTCCGTGGATGACGACGTTGACGGCACCCAGGTCGGGCAGCGGGTGGACCTCGACGTCGAGGTCGCGCGCCTCGGGCAGCAGGGCCGCGACCCACTCGGGGGTGACGGTCCGCAGCAGCCAGTCGGTGCGCTCGGCGCGACGCTCGGCCGTGTGGGAGACCCACAGGCCGAGGTTGGCGTCGCCTCCCTTGTCGCCCGACCGGGCGTGCACCCACTCGCCCAGCGGCTGACGCCGGGTCGCCGCGGGCTGCGGGAGCGGCTCGTGGGCCTCGCGGGAGACGGCGGACGGCGCCTGCGTGGTCACCGGGTCGGCGATCACCTCGCGGGTGCCGTCGGCGTGCACGACCGTGTGGCTCACCTGGCTGCGCTCGACGTACTCCGGGCGGTAGACGCCGTAGGGCGTGGCCGGGCTGGGCGGACCCGTCATGGTGAAGCCGGGGTAGGACGCCAGCGCGAGCTCGACGGCCGGGCCGGTGAGGCCCTTGCCGGCGACCTTCGGGTCGGCGTCGCGCACGTCGCAGCGCAGCGTGGTCGACGCGCCCTGCTCGGTGTCGGCGTCGGGGCGCGGCAGCGGGCCCATCGTCCAGGTCACGTCGCCGGGGGCGCGCTCGCCCCACGCGGCCTCGAGCTGGCGGCGCACGAGCGCGGCCTTGGCCTCGATGTCGAGCCCGGTCAGCATGAACTCCACGCTGTTGCGCCAGCCACCGAGCTCGTTGACGCAGACCTTGAGCTGCTCGGGCGGGGCCTCGCCGCGCACGCCGGTGACGCCCACGCGGTCGCGCCCCTGCTGCTCGAGGCGGATCGTGTCGAGCAGCGTGGTGACGTCGGGTCCGAGGTAGCGCGTGGACTGGATCTCGTAGACCAGCTGGGCCGTGACCGTGTCGAGCGTGACCGCCCCGCCGGTGCCCTCGTGCTTGGTGATCACGCACGAGCCGTCGGCACCGACCTCGGCGATCGGGAAGCCGATCGGCCGGGTGAGGTCGAGGTCGCCGAAGCCGCTGAAGTTGCCGCCCGTCGCCTGCGCCCCGCACTCGATGACGTGGCCGGCGACCACGGCGCCGGCGAGGGCGTCGTACGACGTCGCGTCCCAGCCGTGGTGGGCGATACACGGGCCGACGACCAGGGAGGCGTCGGTGACGCGGCCGGTGACCACGATGTCCGCGCCGGCGCGCAGGGCCGAGGCGATGCCGAAGGCGCCGAGGTAGGCGTTGGCGGTCAGGGCGTTGTCGAACGCCAGGTGGCGCACGTCGTCGCCCTCGACGTGGGCGATGCGGGCGTCGAGGCCGAGGCCCGTGGCGACCTCGCGGAGCCTGTCGGCCAGGCCGGCGGGGTTGAGGCCGCCGGCGTTGGTGACGATGGTGACGCCCTTCTCGAGCGCGAGGGCGAGGCAGTCCTCGACCTGGCGCACGAAGGTGCGGGCGTAGCCGAGGGTGGGGTCCTTGAGCTGGTCCTTGCCGAGGATCAGCATGGTCAGCTCGGCGAGGTAGTCGCCGGTGATGACGTCGACACCCTGCCCGTCGGGCCCGGCGCCCTCGAGCATCTCGCGCATGGCGCTCAGCCGGTCGCCGTAGAAGCCCGAGACGTTGCCGATGCGCAGTGGTGGGCGGTGTGCCTCGATCATCGCGGCGCCCGCCCCTCGCCGGCCGGTCCGGCGAAGCACTGGGCGACGTCGAGCCAGCGGTCGGCGTCGGCGCCGGTGGCGACCAGGTCGGTGTCGGCGCGGTGGATGCGCTGGGTCACCAGGCGGCAGAAGTCGCCGGCCGAGCCGGTGACCACCTGGGCCGCGTCCTCCGGGCCCCAGGTCCACATCTCGCCGGACGGGGCGACCAGCTCGAGCCGGAACTCCTCGCCCGGGGCCTCGAGGCCGTTGTTGGCGAAGGAGTAGTTGCGGGTGCGCACCCCGAGGTGGGCCACGTGGCGGATCGCGTCGGTGTCCTCGACCGGCACGCCCAGCGCCTCGTGCACGTCGAGGCTGTGCGCCCAGGTCTCCATGAGCCGCGCCGTCGCCATCGAGGTGGCGCTCATCGGCGGGCCGAACCACGGCATCCGCTCGCCCTGCGGGTAGGCCGTCAGGGCCGCCGCCAGCCGCGTACGCGCGTCGCGCCACCGCTCGAGCAGGGCGGGGTCGCGGCCGATCTCGAGCGCGCAGGCGTCGACGTACCCGGTCGGGTCGTTGATCGCCTCGAGGACGTAGCCGTCCCAGCGCTCCTTGTCGGTCGCGGCGGCCTCGGCCACCTCGTCGGTCCACGCCAGGTGCGCCACCTGGGTGGCGACGTCCCACCCGTCGGCCGGGGTGGGGGTGCGCCAGCCGTCGTCGTCGAGGCCCGAGACGAGCTGCTCGAGGCGGTCGCCCTCGGCGGCGAGGTCGGCGAGCACCTGGGTGAGGGTGTCGGTCATGTGGGGATCCCTGGGGCGTGGTGGGTCGGGGGGACGGGGGTGGTGTCGTCGGGCGGCGGGGCGTCCGGCTCGCGGTCGAGCTCGCGGTCGAGCACGTCGGCCCACTCGCGCAGGATCCGGCGGCGGCGCGCGGAGTCGTCGGAGATCGTCGAGGCGAGCCCGAGCCCGCGGACCAGGTCGAGGGTCGCCTGCACCAGCTCGCGTACGCCCGGCTGGGACTCGTCGGCGCCGAGCGCGGCGACGGTCATCCGGTGGGCCTCGCGGCCGACCCGCTGCTCGAGCGGGGCGACCGCGGCGAGCAGCGCCTCGTCGGTGCGGGCGGCGACCCACAGCTCGAGCGCGGCGGCGAAGACGGGTGAGGCGAAGTGGTCGCCGAGCATCTCGACCACGGCCCGGGTGCGCCGGGCGCCGGTCGGCAGCTGGGCGACGGCAGCGGCCAGCTCGGCGCCGCGCCGCTCGGTGAGGTGCTCGACGGCGGCGACGACGAGGTCGTTCTTGGTCGGGAAGTGGTGCAGCTGGGCGCCGCGGCTCACGCCCGCGCGCTCGGAGACCAGCGTCGTGGTCGTCCCCGCGAAGCCGCGCTCCACCAGCAGCTCGACGGTCGCCTCGAGCAGCCGGGCCCGCATCGCGCGGGTGCGGTCCGCCTGCGGGACGCGCGTCAGGGCCGGTGGGGTCATGGGCGTCAGCCTGCCGGGGAACAAACAAACAGTCAAGCCTGACTTTTAGTGGCCGGGTCCGGCGCCCGCGCCGGGTCGCGACGTGGCGCTCCCGCTCGTCGATGGGCGGTGGGGTCGGCGGGTCAGCCGCGTTCGACCCCGACCTGTCGGCGTAGTCCGACACCTCGAGGGCGTTGCAACCGCCTCCAGGTGTCGGAGTCCCCGCTCGAGCGGGGACTCCGACAGGCCGGGCAGGCCCGACAGGCCCCCCGAGCCTCAGACCGCGGCCACCGTCAGCACCACGCGCGCGCGCTCGTCGGGGGCGAGCCACCGGCGACGGGCGCGGAGCAACCGGCGCGACGACCAGGCCAGGAACGGGAGTGCCACGGCGACCGGCAGCCAGGCGTACGGCAGCGCAGCGAGGCCGGTGAACAGCATCGCGGTCAGCGTCGTGACCAGCGAGAGCCGGCCGGCGTACCCCGCCATCGCGGCGTGCGGGGCGGGCGTCGCCCGGGGCGAGGACAGGTCGGCGGAGTAGGGCGAGCGGATCGACCAGGTCATCACGACCGCCAGCACCTGCACGAGCACGACCAGCCAGCACGACGCGACGGCGACGCCCGTCACGAGCGGCGGCAGGCCGTTGCGGAGCAGGGCCAGCACGACGGTCACGCCCGACACCAGCACCATGCACTCGGCGACGACGACCGCGCGTACGCCGAACACGTCGGCGGCGGGCACCGGCAGCGTCTCGCGCCAGACCATGCCCTTGCCGTCGAGGCACCAGGCGTTGACGCCGAAGAGCAGCGCCGCGCCGCTCGCGCTCAGCCCGGGCAGCAGCAGCACCGTCGACCACTCGAGGCCGGCGACCAGCGCGACCAGACCGGGACCCAGGCCCAGGACCAGCAGGCCGCGCCGCATGCCGACCGAGCGCCACACCGAGCCGCGGTCGAGGCGGCGCAGCAGTGCGCGGTCCGCGGAGCCCCAGCGTGGCGCCGGAGCGGGCCGCGCCTCGTGCACGCCCGACTGCGTCCGCAGCTCCTCGCGCGGCGGCAGACCCAGCGCCCACGCCGCCGGCCGCGCCCCCAGGACCACGGTCGCCACAGCGAGGACGAGGAGCAGGAGCACGACGGTCGGCCAGCGCCCGGTCCGGGCGGCGTCGGCGACCCACGTCGTCGGCAGCGCCCGCGCCAGCGGTGCGAGGTGCCCGGCGAGGTGCAGGCCGGCGAGCATCACGACGACCGCGCCACCGACCACCCGGACGACGACCACGCCGCGCGCGGTGCGACGTACGCCCTCGACCGCCCAGCCGACGGCCTGGCCGACTGCGGTCGCGAGGACGGCCCAGGCCAGCACGACGAGCTGGGCGCCGAGGAGGCGGCCGGGCGGCGCGACCAGCGCGGTGACCGCGAGGAGGCTCCAGACCTGCACCAGCCAGGCCAGGTTGAGCGGGGCGAGCAGCAGCGCGCCGAGGTGCTCGGTCACCGGACCTATCGGGTGGACCGCGGCCTCGCCGCGCGACAGCAGCTCGCGTCCGCCGCCGCTGCCCAACGCGGCGCCGACCGCCAGCACGAGGAAGCCGGCGAAGGCGGCACCGAGGTTGGACTCGAGGGCGGCCAGTGCCCGCTCGAGCGCGGGCGACCCCACCGCGTCGAGGTCGATCCGCGCGGGGCCGACGGCGAAGGCGAGGCTGAGCGTCAGCACGACGCCCAGGCCGAGCAGGGCGGGGCCGCGACGGCGTACGGTCCGGGTCCGGAACGCCAGGAGGTGGCCGGTGTCGCGCGCCGCGTCGAGCCAGCCGCGCGGACCCGTGTCAGTCGAGGAGCGCACGATAGGCCTCGCCGGTGAGGTCGGCGGCCTGCATCGCGGCGACCCGGTTGCCGCCGCGCAGCACGACCGCGTCGCCGCAGGCCTCGAGGGCCAGGTCGCGCAGGTGGGTGGAGAGGAGGACGCAGGCGCCGCGGGCGCGCGCGTCGGCGACGACCTCGAGGGTCGCCTCGACACCGAGGGGATCGACGCCGTCGAAGGGCTCGTCGAGCAGCAGGACGGAGGGCTCGTGGAGCGCGGCGAGGACCACGCTGAGCCGGCGGCTCATGCCGTGGCTGAAGCCGCCGACCACGCGGTGGGCGACGTCGCCCAGCTCGAAGCGTTCGAGCAGGTCGCGGCCGCGCTCCTCCCACGCCTCCAGCCGGCGCAGGCGGGCGCTGAGCTGGAGGTGCTCGAACGGCGTGGCGCGCGGCACCAGTCCACCGACGTCGGGGCAGTAGCCGACCGCGCGCTTGACGCCGAGGACGTCGGTCGCGGCGTCGTGGCCCGCGACGGTGACCTGACCGGAGGTCGGCGGCACGACCCCGGCGAGCACCTTCATGGTGGTCGACTTGCCGGCGCCGTTGCGGCCCAGGAGCGCGGTGGCGCGGCCGCTGCCCGCGGACAGGTCGACGCCGGAGACCGCCTCGACGTCTCCGAAGCGGACGTGCAGGTCTCGGACGACGACGGCTGGGGTCTGGCTCACCGCACGATTCTGGCCGAGTGGGCGCGTCCTCACCCCCAGAACGCGTCGAGTCGGCGCATCCTCGCGCCCACCGGGGTCGAGTCGGCGCATCCTGACCGCCGCTGTGTCAGGACGCGCCGACTCGACCCCGTATGGGCGTCAGGACGCGCCGACTCGACCCTGTCTGGGCGTCAGGACGCGCCGACTCGACCCTGTCTGGGCGTCAGGACGCGCCGACTCGACCCTGTCTGGGCGTCAGGACGCGCCGACTCGACCCTGTCTGGGCGTCAGGACGCGCCCACTCGACCCAGCCCGGGGTCAGGCGGGGAAGGAGCCGCCCTGCGCCGCGAGGTCGCGGAGGTAGGCGGTCGGGCGGAAGCGCTCGCCGTAGGTGTCGGCGAGCTCGTCGGCACGGTCGCAGAAGGCCGGGAGCCCGACGGGGCCGACGCCGTGGCCGGTGTCGTCCAGCGCCTGCCAGCCGGTCATGAACTGGGCCGCTCCGCCGGTCAGGGCGGGGAAGCCGATGCCCATGATCGAGCCGATGTTGGCCGCGGCGGCCGAGGTGATCACGCCCTCCTCGAAGCACTTCGCGGTCTCGAGCGCCTCGATGAACAGCATCCGGTCGCGCACGTCGCGGATCGAGGGCTGCTCCTCGGCGACCGGGAACGTCTCGGCGAGTCCGGGCCACAGGCCCGTGCGCTTGCCGGCCTCGTCGTAGTCGTAGAACCCGGCGCCCTTGAGCCGCGACGGGCGACCGAGCGCGAGCATCGTGTCGACGACCGCGGACGAGGGGTCGGCGGAGACGTCCTTGCCCTCGGCCCGCCACGCCGCCTCGTTGGCGACGCGGATCTTCTTCATCAGCTCGAGGTTGAGCTCGTCGCTGATCTGCAGCGGACCGACCGGGAAGCCGGCCGACGTCGCCGCCCGCTCCAGCGAGACCGGGTTGACGCCCTCGGCCAGCATGGTGAGGCCCTCGTTGATCTGGGTGCCGATCACGCGCGAGGTGTAGAAGCCGCGCGAGTCGTTGACCACGATCGGCGTCTTGCGGATCTGCTGCACGACGTCGTACGCCTTGGCGAGCGCGACGTCGGAGGTCTCCGCGCCGCGGATGATCTCGACGAGCGGCATCTTGTCGACCGGGCTGAAGAAGTGCAGGCCGATGAAGTCGGCCGGGCGGTCGACGCCCTTGGCCAGCTCGGTGATCGGCAGCGTCGAGGTGTTGGAGCACAGCAGCGCGTCGGGCTCGACGAAGGACGCCACCTCGGCGAACACCGTGGCCTTGAGCGACGGGTCCTCGAAGACCGCCTCGATCACCAGGTCGCAGCCGGCCAGGTCGGCGGCGTCGGCGGTGGGCGTGATGCGGCCGAGCAGCTCGTCGGCCTTCTCCTGGGTGATCTTGCCGCGCTCCACGCCCTTGGCGTTGAGGCCGGCGGTGTAGGCCTTGCCCTTCTCGGCCGCCTCGAGGGAGACGTCCTTGAGCACGACCTGCATGCCGGCGCGGGCGCAGGAGTAGGCAATGCCGGCGCCCATCATCCCGGCGCCGAGCACGGCGACCTTGGTGGCCTGCCACTTCTCGACGCCCTGCGGGCGCAGCGAGCCGGAGTTGATCGCCTGCAGGTCGAAGAAGAACGCCTGCATCATGTTCTTGGCCTGCTGGCTGACCACCAGGCTGGTGAAGTAGCGGCTCTCGATGCGCGAGGCGGTGTCGACGTCGACCTGCGCCCCCTCGACCGCGGCGCTCATGATCGCGCGCTGGGCGGGGTAGACCGCGCCCTTGGTCTGCTTGCGCAGCAGCGCCGGGAACGCCGGCAGGAACTGCGCGAGCGCCGGGGTGCGCGGGGTGCCGCCGGGCATCTTGTAGCCCGCCCGGTCCCACGGGTTCTTCGCTGCGTCCTCGTCGTCGCGGTGCTCCAGGATCCAGGCCCGGGCGGCCGGGACGAGCTCCTCGCGGGTCGCGACGAGCTCGTCGACGAGCCCCTTGGCGAGCGCCCCCTGAGGATTGAACTGGGTGCCCGGCATGAGGACGTCCATCAGCGCGGTCTGCAGGCCGAGCATGCGTACGACGCGGGTGACCCCGCCGCCGCCGGGCAGCAGGCCGAGCGACGCCTCGGGCAGCCCGATCTTGACCGACCGGTCGTCGACGGCGATGCGGCGGTTGGCCGCGAGCGCGATCTCGAGGCCGCCGCCGAGCGCGGCGCCGTTGATGGCCGCGACGACGGGGCGCGGGAACGTCTCCAGACGGCGCAGGCTGGCCTTGATCGCCTCGGCCATCGAGAAGATCTCCGCCGCGTCGTCGGGCGTCGCCTTCATCATGCTCTTGAGGTTGCCGCCGGCGAAGAAGGTCTTCTTCGCGCTGGTCAGCACGACGCCGACGACGTCGTCCTGCTCGTCGTAGAGCCGCTGGACCGCGGCCTCCATCGACGACAGGTAGAGCTCGTTCATCGTGTTGGCGCTGGCGGTGGGGTCGTCGAGCGTCAGGGTGACGATGCCGTCGGCGTCGCGGTCGTAGCGGACGGCGGTCTGGGTCTCGGTGCTGGCGGTGCTCATGCGGAGGTCCTGTCTGGCGGAGCGAGGAGGGGCAGGAGGAGGCGCGGCTCAGACGAGCTCGACGATGGTGGCGATGCCCATCCCGCCACCGACGCACAGCGTGGCGAGGCCGCGCTTCTGGTCGCGGCGGGCGAGCTCGTCGACGAGGGTGCCGAGGATCATCGCGCCGGTGGCGCCGAGGGGGTGGCCCATCGCGATCGCGCCGCCGTTGACGTTGGTGACGTCGTGGCTGATGCCCATGTCGCGCATGAAGCGCATCGCGACGGCGGCGAACGCCTCGTTGATCTCCCAGAGGTCGATGTCGTCGACCTCGAGGCCGGCCCGGGCCAGCGCCTTGCGCGCAGCGGGCGCGGGACCGGTGAGCATGATCGTGGGGTCGGCGCCCGAGACGGCGGTCGAGATGATCCGCGCCCGCGGGGTCAGGCCGAGCGACGTCCCGACCTCCTCGGTGCCGATCGCGACGATGGCGGCGCCGTCGACGATGCCGGAGGAGTTGCCGGCGTGGTGCACGTGGTCGATCGCGGGGACCCAGTGGTACTTCTCGAGCGCGACGTCGTCGAAGCCGGCGTCGCGGCCGATCTGCGCGAACGACGGGCGGAGCCCGGCGAGCCCCTCGACCGACGTGTCGGGGCGCACGGTCTCGTCGCGGTCGAGCACGGTCACGCCGGCGAGGTCCCTGACCGGGACCACGGAGCGGTCGAAGTAGCCGTTGGCCCAGGCCTTGGCGGCCCGGTGGTGCGACTCGGCGGCGTAGGCGTCGACGTCCTCACGACCCCAGCCCTCGATGGTCGCGATCAGGTCGGCGCCGATGCCCTGCGGCACGAAGCCGGTCTGCAGCGCGGTCGCCGGGTCCATCGCCCAGGCGCCGCCGTCGCTGCCCATCGGCACGCGGCTCATCGACTCGACGCCACCGGCCAGGACGAGGTCCTCGAAGCCGGAGCGCACCCGCTGCGCGGCCTGGTTGACGGCCTCCAGCCCGGAGGCGCAGAAGCGGTTGAGCTGCACGCCGGCGACGGTCTCGGGGTAGCCGGCCTTGAGCGCGGCGGTCTTGGCGATGTCGCCGCCCTGGTCGCCGATGGGGGTCACGACACCGAGCACGACGTCGTCGACGCGGCTCGGGTCGAGCGTGGGGTTGCGGGTCTTGAGCTCGTCGAGGAGTCCGACGACCAGGTCGACCGGCTTCACCTCGTGGAGCGTGCCGACGGCCTTGCCGCGGCCGCGAGGTGTGCGGATGTGGTCGTAGACGAATGCTTCTGCCATGCGGCCGATTGTGACACCATTACTGTCACAGTCCAACAGGTGTGGCGCGCGTCACCCACCCCACGGGGTCTCCGGCGACACCGCCGCAGACGAGAGGATGGTCCGGTGGACACCGAGCTGCACGCCGACCAGCCGACGCGGCGCGACGACGAGCTGCTCACCCTCGACCAGCTCACCGAGCGCACCGGCGTCAGCGCGCGCAACGTGCGCTTCTACGCCTCCCGCGGCCTCGTGCCGCCGCCCGTGCGCCGCGGCCGCTCGGGCTACTACGGCCCCGACCACGTCGCCCGGCTCGAGCTCGTGCGCGAGCTGCAGGGCCACGGCTTCACGCTGTCGGCGATCGAGCGCTACGTCGAACAGATCCCGGCCACCGCCACGCCGTCCGACATCGCGCGCCACCTCTCGCTCCTCGCGCCGGTCACCGGCGACCGCGACGTCGACGTCCCCGGCGGCCTGTCGGGGATGGGCATCTCCCCCGAGGCCGCCGCGGCCGTCGCGGAGGTCTACGCCGCCCACGGGCGCCAGGTCGCCGAGGAGCTCTCCGAGATCGTGCGCACCAAGGTCTGGCCCCAGTTCCGCGAGGCCGGCTACACCGCCGAGCAGCTGCGCGAGTTCATCCACCGGCTCAAGCCGCTCACCATCGCGGGACTGGTGACGGCCTACGAGCAGGCGATCGACGAGAGCCAGGCGGCGTACGACGGCAGGCGGCCGCGATGACGGGCGGGGCGGTCTACCTCCTGCTCGGCCTGTCCCTGCTCCTCGCGATCGTCCTGCCCCAGCTGGTCCACCGGGTCCCCGTGTCGCCGCCCATGGTGCTCGTCGCCCTCGGCATGGCCATCGGCCTGCTGCCGATCGACGACTCGGTGAGCCTCGACCCGCAGGACCACCACACCCTGATCACCCACGTCACCGAGTTCACGGTGCTGGTCTCGCTGATGGGCGTCGGCCTGGCGATCGACCGCCGCTTCGATCCCCGGTCGTGGCGCTCGTGGCTGTCCTGGTCGCCGGTGTGGCGGCTGCTGCTGGTCGCCATGCCGCTGACCATCCTCGGCGTCGCGCTGATCGGCTGGTGGGTCGCCGGGCTGGTGCCGGCCGTCGCCCTGCTCCTCGGCGCCGCGCTCGCGCCCACCGACCCGGTGCTCGCCTCCGACGTGCAGGTCGGCGAGCCGCTGACCGAGGACGTCGACGACGGCGAGGGTCCCGGCCCGACGCGCCGCGACGACGAGGACGACGACATCCGGTTCTCGCTGACCGCGGAGGCCGGGCTCAACGACGGCCTCGCCTTCCCCTTCGTGCACCTCGCCCTGCTGCTGCTCGCCGGCGGGTTCGGCCTCGCGGACGCGGGCGCCTGGCTCGGCTGGTACGTCCTCGGCAAGATCGCCATCGGCGTCGTGGTGGGCCTCGCGATCGGATGGCTGCTGGGCCGGCAGGCCTTCCGCTCCCGCAGCGACTCGCTCCGGCTCGCCGACCACGGGGAGCCGATGCTGGCGCTCGCCGCGCTGCTCGCGGCGTACGGCGCCACGGAGGTGGTCGGCGGCTACGGCTTCCTCGGCGTCTTCGTGTGCGCGATGAGCCTGCGCGCCACCCACCGCGGCCACTCCTACCAGCGCGCGATGCACGGGGTCGTCGAGCGCCTGGAGCGGCTGATGACCCTGCTCGTGCTGCTGGTGCTGGGCATGGCGATGACCCGTGGGCTCCTCGAGCACCTCGACTGGCGCGGCGTGGCCGTGGGCCTGGGACTCGTCCTCGTCGTACGCCCCCTCGCCGGCTGGATCGCCGTGGGCGTGCTGCCCCGCAGCGAGCACCTCGACGGGGGCCTCAACCGCGGCGAGATGGCGGCCGTGTCGTTCTTCGGGGTCCGGGGCGTGGGGTCGCTGTTCTACCTCGGCTACGCCGTCAGCCACGAGCACGTGCCGGGTGAGGCGTGGCTGTGGTCGACGGTCGCCTTCACGGTGATCGCGTCGGTGCTGCTGCACGGCGTCACCGCGACCCCGGCGATGGCGCGGCTCGACGCCCGCCGCGCGGCCCGCGCCTCGGCTCGATCGACCGGCGGGTCAGGACCCGCCTGACAGCATGGCCGCATGGCCACCGTCCTCGTCACCGGCGCCACCGGCTTCATCGGCCGCCGCCTGGTCCCCGCCCTGATCGACGCCGGCCACGACGTCCGGGCGATGACCCGGCGCCCGGAGTCGTACGACGGCCCGGGCGAGCCGGTCGGCGCCGACGTCGGCGACCGCGCGTCGCTCGACGAGGCGCTGCGCGGCGTGGACGTGGCGATCTACCTCGTCCACTCCCTCGACGACCCCGACTTCGAGCGCAAGGACGCCGACGCGGCGCGCAGCTTCAGCGCCGCCGCGGCGGCGGCCGGGGTGCGGCAGATCGTCTACATGGGCGGTCTCGGGCACGACAGCGACGAGCTGTCCGCCCACCTGCGCTCGCGCCGCGAGGTCGAGGAGCTGCTGGGTCGCGACGGCGTGCCGGTGACCGTGCTGCGCGCGGCGATCGTCGTGGGCCACGGCGGCATCTCGTGGGAGATGACCCGCCAGCTCGTCAAGAACCTGCCCGCCATGGTGGTGCCCAAGTGGGTCGCGACGCGCACCCAGCCGATCGCCATCGACGACGTCGTGCGCTACCTCGCCGGGGTCGTCGACCATCCCGACGCCCTCGGCCGGGTCTTCGAGATCGGCGGCACCGAGCAGCTCACCTACCTCGACATGATGAGGGTGGCCGCCGAGGCGGCCGGCGGACGCCGCATCCCCATCGTGGTGGTGCCCGTGCTGACGCCGCGGCTGTCGTCGTACTGGCTGGCGCTGGTCACCGACGTCGACGCCACGACCGGGCGCAACCTCATCGACTCGATGTCGACCGAGGTGGTCGTGCGCGACACCTCGATCCGCGACGTCGTGCCCGGGGAGCCGCTGTCCTACCGCGAGTCGGTGCGCCGGGCGCTGGCCGAGCGGGCGGCCTCAGAAGAGCAGCGGTAGCAGGAACAGCATCGAGAGCGACCAGGTGATGTGGGTCAGGATCGGCGCCAGCACGCCGCCGCTGGCCCGTCGTTCCAGGCCGCAGACCGTGCCGAGCAGGATGGCGGCGAAGGCCAGCATCACGTTGCCGGTGGCCAGCGTCGCCACGACGTAGGCGAGCGTGGTCCACAGGACCGGGTGACGCGGGATCGCGGCGTACATCGCGCCCCGGAAGAACAGCTCCTCGGCGATGCCGTTGACGAACGTGATGGCGGCCAGCAGCGTCAGCGAGCCCTGGTCGGCGTACTCCAGGACCGAGCTGACGTAGGTCGCCAGCGGGTCGATCTCGCGCACCACCAGCGCGCCGAGGACGAAGACCCCGACCATCAGCAGCCCGAGCATGATCGGCGCCAGGATCGGCCGGATGAACACCTCGCCGTCGCCGGCGATCCGGCCGAGGTGGAGCCGGCCGGACAGGAACGCGCCGGCCGCCCAGACGCCGGCCAGCACGACCGCGGCGACGTAGAAGGTGCTGCCGCCCGGCTCGAGGCGCAGCGACCACCCCAGGACGATCGCCCCGACGAGGACGACGACCGCCGCGACGACCTGCCGCCGGCGGAAGGCGGCGGCGGTGTCACGTTGGTCGCGCGGGACGACGTCCCACAGCGACCGCTGGATCCAGGAGCGCATGTCGGCCAGCCTAGGAGGGCGCTGCCAGCGCGGCCGGGCGCACTCGGGCTAGGACGACGCGAGGAGCTCGCGCACCCGCGGCACGACCTCCTCGCCGTAGAGGCGCACCGACTCCATGCGGTGCTCGTGCGCGAGCCCGCCGACGGAGTACTTCAGCTGGAAGCGGGAGAGCCCCAGCGTCCGCGCCGCCCAGGCGATCTTCTGCGCGACCGTCTCCGGCGAGCCGACGAACAGCGCGCCCTGCGGCGCGGCGGCCTGCTCGAACTGGATGCGGGAGTAGGGCGGCCAGCCGCGCTCGCGGCCCAGCCGGGTGTAGAGCTCGGCCTGGTGGGGGTAGAGCTGCTCGCGCGCCTCGTCGTCGGTGGCGGCGACGTGGCCCGGGGAGTGCATGCCGATCGGCAGCTCGGGCAGGTCCATGCGCCCGAGCGCCTCGCGGTAGAGCTCGGCGAGCTGGACGAACGACGCGGGCGAGCCGCCGATCACCGCCAGCATCAGCGGCATGCCGTACTGCGCGGCGCGCACCACCGACTGCGGTGTGCCGCCGACGCCGATCCACGCCGGCACGCGGCCGGCCGCCGTGGTCGGGTAGACGCGCTGGGCGGAGAGCGGCGGCCGGACGGTGCCCTCCCAGGTCACCGGGCCCTCGTCCTGCAGCGCGGCGAAGAGGTCGAGCTTCTCGGCGAAGAGCCGGTCGTAGTCGGAGAGCTCGAGACCGAAGAGGCCGAAGGACTCGATGAACGAGCCGCGCCCGAGCTGCACCTCGGCCCGCCCGCCCGACACGGCGTCCAGGGTGGCGAAGCGCTGGTAGACGCGGATCGGGTCGTCGGAGGACAGCACGGTCACGCCGGTGCCGAGGCGGATCCGCTCGGTCTGCCCGGCGATCGCGGCGAGCACGACGTCGGGGGCGGAGATCGCGAAGTCGGGGCGGTGGTGCTCGCCGAGGCCGAGGTAGTCGACGCCGACCCTGTCGGCGAGCACCGCCTCGGCGACGACCTGGCGGAGCGTCTCCGGGTGGTTGCCCGGGGCGCCCTCGAGCGGGGCGTCGCCGAACGTGTCGAGGCCCAGCGTGGGGTGCTCGCGCGTACCGAGCACGGAGAAGTCGAAGTCGGCCATGGGTCCGCCCTCCTTGGTTGGTTGAAGCGTGAACCATCGGGGCCGGCCGGGCATTCCGGACAGCACACTGGCCCGTGAGTCCCTGAGGGACTCACGGGCCAGTGGCGGTGGATCGAGGCCGTCGGTGGACGGTGAGTCTCAGGGAGACTCAGGGCCCAGGGCGGCGTTGGTTCATCAAGGTATGCAGGCCGACCTGCACCTCCCACGGCGAATTCAGCGAGGGAAGCGCAGGTTCAGCGACATACCGTGATGAACCGTCGGGGGGCCGAGCGCCAGGTCAGCGACCGCGGCTGAACGACGACGCGCTGTGCGCGCGACCGCCCTGCGAGGTGCCGGCCGAGGCGCCGCCGCCCGAGCCGCCGCTGCGGCCCCGGCGCTGACCGCCGGAGGACTGGCCGCCCTTGGCCGACTGCCCGCCGGACGCGGCGGAGGAGCGGCGCTGGCCGCCCTGGCCGCGGGGCTGTCCGCCCTGGCCACCCTGACCGCTGCCGCCCTGGCCGCTGCTCCTGCCGCGACCACGCGACCTGTTGCGGCCACCGCCACCGCCGCCGGCGCGAGCGCCCTGGGCGCCGGCACCGGTCGGGGTCTCGACCACGAGACCGCCGGGGACGAGGGTCCGCTCACCGGGGGCGAGCTGGACCAGCATCGGGTGGCTGGGGCCGTTGACCTTGGTGGTGGTCGGCTTGATGCCGGCCAGACGGGTCAGGTCGCGCACGTCGCGCACCTGCTCGTCGGTCATCAAGGTGATGACGGTGCCCTCGTTGCCCGCGCGCGCCGTACGGCCCGAGCGGTGGAGGTAGGCCTTGTGCTCGACCGGCGGGTCGGCGTGGACCACGAGGGCGACGTCGTCGACGTGGATGCCGCGCGCGGCGATGTCGGTCGCGACCAGCGTGGTGGCGTGGCCGGCGTGGAAGGCCTCCATGTTGCGGGTGCGGGCGTTCTGCGACAGGTTGCCGTGCAGCTCGACGCTGGGCACGCCCGACTTGTTGAGCTGGCGGGCCAGCGCCTTGGCGCCGTACTTGGTGCGGGTGAAGACCACCGTGCGGCCCGGGGCCGACGTGAGGTCGACCAGCACCGGCACCCGCTGCTCGCGCGAGAGGTGCAGCACGTGGTGGTGCATCGTGGAGACCGGCGACTGCGCCGAGTCGGCCTCGTGGGTGACGGGGTTGGTCAGGAAGCGCTTGACCAGCACGTCGATCGCCTTGTCGAGCGTGGCCGAGAAGAGCAGGCGCTGACCCGACTGCGGGGTCTTGTCCATGATGCGGCGCACGCCCGGCAGGAAGCCGAGGTCGGCCATGTGGTCGGCCTCGTCGAGGATCGTCATCTCGACGGCGGAGAGGTCGGCGTAGCCCTGGCCCATCAGGTCCTCGAGGCGCCCGGGGCAGGCGATGACGACGTCGACGCCCTTCTTCAGCGCGGTGACCTGGGGGTTCTGGCCGACGCCGCCGTAGACCACGACGGTCGACAGGCCGGCGGCCTTGGCGAGCGGGACGAGGGCGGCGTGGATCTGGCCGACGAGCTCGCGCGTCGGCGCCAGGATCAGCGCGCGCGGCTTGCGCGGCATGGCCGGCATCTTCGACGCGTCGAGGCGGGCCACGAGCGGGAGCAGGAACGCGTACGTCTTGCCGGAGCCGGTGCGGCCGCGGCCGAGGACGTCGCGACCGGCGAGGCTGTCAGGCAGCGTCGCGGCCTGGATCGGGGTGGGAGTGGTGATGCCCTGCTGCTCGAGGATCTGCGCGAGCGAGGACGGAACGCCGAGGGCGGCGAAGTTCATGTGACTGCTTTCGGTTGGCGTCTCGCCACCGTGAGCCGCGATGTGCGTGGAACGGACGTACGCGGCGTACGTGCCTCAGAAGTGAGGAAAGGTCCGCAAGGACCTGCGCCCGGGGCAAGACCGGCCGGGCGTCTGAGAGACCCACGCTACCGGTGCGGATGGTGTTCGTGTGAATTTCCCGCGCGGTGACGCTCGCCTCGTCCGTCCCGGCCGGCTGTCGCGCGACGCGTCAGGCGCAGCAGACGGCGCCCCCGTCGACGGCCTCCTCGACCCGCTCCTCCACAGCGGGGACCGGTGCGTCGTCGGTGATCGTGTAGACCTCCCAGCGCTCCCCGTCGGGCGTGTTCTGCACCCAGAACTTGTCCTGCTTGGCGTAGCAGCAGGTGGTGTCGCGCTCCTCGGTCGTCGCGAAGCCGGCCGCCGCGAGGCGGGTCAGCTCGGAGTCCACGGCGTCGACGTCCTCGACCTCGACGCCGAGGTGGTTGATGCTCCCGCCCTGCCCGGCGTTCTCCACCAGGACGAGCTTGAGCGGCGGGTGGGCCACCGCGAAGTTGGCGTAGCCCGGGCGGACCTTGTGCGGCTCGGTGCCGAAGAGCGTGGAGTAGAAGGCGATCGACGCCTCGAGGTCGTCGACGTTGAGCGCGAGCTGCAGGCGGGACATGGGGTGCTCCTTGAGATATTGATGGATGTCGATGGGTGGAGATTGCCGTAGACATCGACATCTGTCAATATTGACTCGTGTCGAAGTCCGAGCTGACCCTGAGCCCCGTCGAGACCGTCGCCTGCTGCTCGCCGCTGGTGCGCGAGCCGCTGTCGGCCCACCGGGCCGAGGGGGTGGCGCCGCTGCTCAAGGCGCTCGCCGACCCGGTGCGCCTGCGGCTGGTCTCGATCGTCGCCGCGAGCGAGGGCGGCGAGGCCTGCGTGTGCGACCTCAACGACGCCTTCGACCTCTCCCAGCCGACGATCAGCCACCACCTCAAGGTGCTGCACGACGCCGGCCTGCTCGAGCGCAGCAAGCGCGGCGTGTGGGTCTACTACGCCGTGCGTCGCGAGGTGCTCGCCGACCTCGCGGCCCTCATCGGCGGGGACGCGTGAGCACGCCCGACCGCGCGGGCGGCGGGCTCTCGACCCTCGACCGCCTCCTGCCCCTGTGGATCGGCCTCGCCATGGCCGCCGGGCTCCTCCTCGGCCGCTCGGTGCCCGGCCTGGACGACGCGCTGTCGGCCGTCGAGGTCGACGGGATCTCGCTGCCGATCGCGATCGGCCTGCTGGTGATGATGTATCCCGTCCTGGCGAAGGTGCGCTACGACCGCCTCGACACGGTCACCTCCGACCGGCGCCTGCTCGTCGCCTCCCTTGTCCTCAACTGGGTGCTCGGGCCGGCGCTGATGTTCGCGCTGGCGTGGCTGCTGCTCCCCGACCTCCCGGACTACCGCACCGGACTGATCATCGTCGGCCTGGCCCGCTGCATCGCGATGGTCGTCATCTGGAACGACCTCGCGTGCGGTGACCGCGAGGCCGCCGCGGTGCTGGTGGCCCTCAACTCGGTCTTCCAGGTGGTCGCCTTCGCCGGCCTCGGCTGGTTCTACCTCGAGGCGCTGCCCGTCTGGCTGGGACTGGAGGGGGCCGCCCTCGACGTGTCCACGTGGCAGGTCGCGAAGTCGGTGCTGGTCTTCCTCGGCGTGCCGCTGCTGCTCGGCTGGCTCTCGCGCACCTACGGCGAGCGCCTCCGCGGCCGGGAGTGGTACGAGGCGGCGTTCCTCCCGCGGGTCGGTCCCTGGGCACTGGTCGGGCTGCTCTTCACGATCGTCCTCCTCTTCGCCCTCCAAGGTGAGCAGGTCACCAGCCGGCCCCTCGACGTGGCGCGCATCGCGCTGCCGCTCCTCGCCTACTTCGCCCTGATGTGGGGCGGCGGCTTCCTGCTCGGCCGCGTGCTCGAGATGTCGTACGAGCGCACCACGACGCTGGCGTTCACCGCGGCCGGCAACAACTTCGAGCTGGCCATCGCGGTGGCCGTGGCGACGTTCGGCGTCACGTCCGGCCAGGCGCTGGCCGGTGTCGTGGGCCCGCTCATCGAGGTGCCCGTGCTCGTCGGCCTCGTCCACGTCAGCCTGGCCCTGCGTGGCCGCTTCGCCGACTGGGCGCCGGGCCCGGCACCCGATCCCGCACCCGACCCGATCGTGCCAAGGAGCCGACGATGACCACTCCCAGCGTGCTGTTCGTCTGCGTGCACAACGCCGGCCGCTCGCAGATGGCCGCCGGCTGGCTGCGTCACCTCGCCGGCGACCGGGTCGAGGTGCTCTCGGCCGGGTCGGCGCCGGCGTCGTCGATCAACCCGGTCGCCGTAGCGGCGATGGCCGAGGTCGGCATCGACATCGCGCGCCACCAGCCGCGGGTCCTCGACGAGGCCGACGTGCGCGCCTCCGACGTCGTCGTCACGATGGGGTGCGGCGACGCCTGTCCGTTCTTCCCCGGCACTCGCTACGAGGACTGGCGCCTCGACGACCCCGCCGGGCAGGGGATCGAGGCTGTGCGGCCGATCCGCGACGAGATCCGCCGCCGGGTCGACCAGCTGCTGGCCTCGTTGGCCTGACCGCAAGGGACCGCGGTACGCCGCGCGGCTCAGGCGCTGGCGCGGCGGACCAGTGTCGGGGGGATGATCAGCCGCATCGGACGGCCGGAGGCGGGGTCGTCGACGCACTCGAGCAGCAGGCGCGTCGCGCGCTCGGCCATCTCGTCGACCGGCTGCCGCACGGTGGTCAGCGCCGGCGTGGTGCGCTCGGCGACGCCGAGGTCGTCGAAGCCGACGACGGCGATGTCGTCGGGCACCCGGCGCCCGAGCTCGGCGAGCACCTTCAACGCACCCGCGGCCATCAGGTCCGAGGCGACGACGAGACCGTCGAGGTCGGGGTGGCGCTGCATCAGCAGACGGGTGGCCGCCTCGCCGCTCGCCTCGGTGAAGTCGCCGTGCTCGATCGCGTCGGCGGCCAGCCCGGCCGCCGCCATGGCCTGGCGCCACCCGACGACACGGTCCTCCGCGGCCGTCATGTCGGAGGGCCCGGCGATGGTGCCGATGCGCGTGCAGCCGCGGGCCACGAGCAGCTCGGTGGCCTCGCACTCCCCCGCCACGTTGTCGACGTCGACGTAGGCGACGCGGTCGCCGCCGGTCCAGGGCCGGCCGCCGAAGACGCAGGGCAGGCCGATGTCGGCGAGGTGCTCGGCGAGCCGGTCGTCGCGGTGGTGGGAGACGACGAGCGCGCCGTCGACGTGCCGGTTGGTGAGGTAGCGCAGGGTGCGCGTGCTCGAGGCGCCCGGCCGGGCGAGCAGCAGCACGAGCTGGATGTCGCGCTCGCCGAGCACGCGGGTCACCCCGCGCAGGGTGCCGGCGAAGAACGGGTCGGAGAAGACCCGGTCGTCGGGCTCGGGCACGACCACCGCGATCGAGTCGGTGCGCCGGGTGACCAGGCTGCGCGCCGCCGGGTTGGGGACGTAGCCGAGTGTGCGGACCGCCGTCTCGACCGCCGACTGGGCACGCGCGCTGACGCGCTGGCCGCCGTTGATCGCGCGGGAGGCCGTGGCGCGCGAGACGCCGGCGACCCGGGCCACCTCGTCGAGGGTGGGCTGGCCGGCGCTGGCGGCACTCCGCGACGACGACACGCGCGCCACGCTAGTGCGCCCCGCCCACCGGTGGCGGCAGGCTCCCGGAGCGGGCCAGCTCGCCGTACCAGTGGGCGCTGGACTTCGGCGTCCTCCGCTGGGTGGCGTAGTCGACGTGGACCAGGCCGAAGCGCTTCGCGTAGCCGAAGGCCCACTCGAAGTTGTCGCAGAACGACCAGTGGAAGAACCCGCGCACGTCGACGCCCTCCTCGATGGCGCGGTGCACCGCGCGCAGGTAGGAGTCGAGGAACGCGATCCGGTCGGGGTCGTGGACCCGGCCCTGGGAGTCGGGGGCGTCGGCGAACGCCGCGCCGGTCTCGGTGAGGTAGATCGGCAGGCGGGGGTAGTCGTCGTGCAGGCGCCGCAGCAGGCGGTGCAGGCCGTCGGGCTGAATCTCCCACCCCATGTCGGTGAGCGGCAGCCCGCGGCTGGGGAACGTGACGTGCTCGGAGCCGGGGAACGGCGAGAGCGCCACCCGCTCGGGGTGGTCGGCACCGAGGCCGACGACGTCCGTGCGCGGGTGACCCGACACCTCGTTGCCGTGGTAGTAGTTGACGCCCAGCACGTCGATCGGGGACGAGATCACGTCGAGGTCGCCGTCGCGCACCACGTCGAGCCACGGCCGGCCCTGCCAGGTCAGCGCGGCCGTGTCGTCGAGCACGTCGGCGGGGTAGGCGCCGCGGAAGACCGGGTCGAGGAAGAACCGGTTGTGCAGGCCGTCGATGCGCCGCACGGCGTCGACGTCGACCGGGTCGCTCGGGTCGCTCGGGTCGGGGACGGTGAAGTTGAGGCTGAGCCCGAGCCGGTCGACGCCCCGGCTGCGCAGCTCCTGCGTCGCGAGCCCGTGCGCGAGCAGCAGGTGGTGGGCCGCGATCAGGCCCGCGGCCCCCTCCTGGCGTCCGGGGGCGTGGTGGCCCGCGGTGTAGCCGAGGAAGGAGGAGCACCACGGCTCGTTGAGGGTGGTCCAGGTCGGCACCCGGTCGCCCAGGGCGTCGTGCACGGCGATGGCGTGATCGACGAACCGGTGGGCGGTGTCGCGGTTGGTCCACCCGCCGGCGTCCTCGAGCACCTGCGGCAGGTCCCAGTGGTAGAGCGTCAGCCACGGCGCGATCCCGTGCGACAGCAGCTCGTCGACGAGCCGGTCGTAGAAGGCGAGCCCCGCTGCGTTGACCGGACCGGCGTCGGGTCGCACCCGCGGCCACGCGACGGAGAAGCGGTAGGACGTCGCACCGAGGTCGGCCAGCAGGGCCACGTCGTCGGGCATCCGGTGGTAGTGCTCGCAGGCCACGTCGCCGGTGTCGTCGTTGAGCACCGCACCGGGGATGTGGGAGAACGTGTCCCAGATCGACGGCGTACGTCCGTCCTCGGCGACGGCGCCCTCGATCTGGTAGGACGCGGTCGCCATGCCCCAGACGAAGTCGGTCGGGAAGCGTGCGGCCTCGGTGTCGATGGCGGTGGCGGCGGGTGTGGCGGCGGGCGTGGTGTGGATGGTCATCCCTTGACGGCTCCTTGCATGATCCCGGTCACGAGCTGGCGACCGGCGACGACGAACAGGACGAGGAGCGGGACGGTGGCCAGGGTGGTCCCGGCGAGGACCATGCTGAAGTCCTTGAAGTACCCGCTCTGCAGCTGGTTGAGCGCCACCTGGATGGTGGGGTTGTCCGACGGCAGGGCGATCAGCGGCCAGAAGAAGTCGGTCCACACCTGCATGAAGGTGAACAGCCACAGGATCGCCGCGGCGGGTCGCGCCGCCGGGACGGCGACCGTGAGGAAGGTGCGGATCTGCGAGCACCCGTCCATCCGCGCGGCCTCGATCAGCTCGTCGGGCACCGCGTCGACGAGGTACTGGCGCATGAAGAACACCCCGAAGGCGGTCACCAGCCAGGGGATGACGACCGACCAGATGCTGCCCGCCCACCCCAGCTTGGACATCAGGATGAACAGCGGGACGACGCCGAGCTGGGTGGGCACGGCCATCGTCGCGACGACCATGACCATCAGCGGCCCGTTGCCCCGGAAGCGGAGCTTGGCGAAGGCGTAGCCGGCGAGGGTGCAGAAGAAGACCACCGAGCACGCGGTGACGGTCGAGACGAGCAGGCTGTTGCCCAGCGCCTTCCAGAAGGGGATGGAGTCGAGCGCGCGCTGCGCGTTGTCGATGAAGTGGCCGCCCGGGAGCAGCGGCGGGATGCCCTGGGCGGCCACCTCCTTGGTCTGCGAGCCCAGCAGGAACGACCAGTAGAGCGGTGCGGCCGAGCCGAGCGCGAACGCGGCCAGCAGCCCGTAGACGAGGAACCCCGGGCGCCGGCTCATCGGGATCCTCCCCGGGTGCCGAAGCGGCGGATGGCCAGGAAGTTGCCGATGGCGAAGACGCAGATCACGAGGAACAGCAGCCAGGCCGTGGCCGAGGCGCGGCCGAGGTCGCGCAGCTGCCAGCCGAAGTCGTAGATCAGCATCGTGATGGTGCCGAACTGCCGGTCGCTGCCTCCGTTGCGGGCCGCGGTGTCGTCGAAGAGGCGGGGCTCGGCGAAGATCTGGAGACCTCCGATGGTGGAGGTGATGATGACGAAGACCATCGTGGGCCGGATCATCGGCACGGTGATGGACAGGAACTGGCGCACCCGGCCGGCTCCGTCGATCGCGGCCGACTCGTAGAGGTCGCGGGGCACGGCCTGCATCGCGGCCAGGAAGATCAGCGCGTTGTAGCCGGTCCAGCGCCAGTTGACCATCGTCGCGATCGCGACGTGGCTGGCGAGCCGGTCGGTGTGCCACGCGATCGGGTCGATGCCGACCATGCCGAGGAGCTCGTTGACCAGGCCGTAGCGGTCGCCGTAGAGGCTGCCGAAGATGATCGCCACGGCCACGGGCGAGACGACGAACGGCAGCAGGATGCTCATCCGCCACGTCGTGCGCGCCCGCAGCTGGTTGTCGAGCAGGGCGGCCACCACGAGCGCGAGCAGGATCTGCGGCACCGAGGAGATCAGGAAGATGCTGATCGTGTTGACCAGCTGCTTGGTGAAGTAGGGGTTGTCGATGACCTCGCGGTAGTTGCCGAGGCCGACGAAGTCGCCCTGGCCGCCGAGCAGGCTCCAGTCGTGCACCGACACCCACGCGGTGTAGGCCAGCGGGAACATGCCGACCACGAGGAAGACGATGAAGAACGGGGCGATGTAGAGGTAGGGCGAGAGCGCCACGTCGAGCCGGCTCAGCCGGTGGCTCCACGGCCGCGGGCGCCGCCCGGGGTCGCGGCCGGCCGGGAGCCGGGCCCGGGACGACGGCACCTGCTCGGTGCCGTCGCCCCGGGTGGGGAGATGAGTGGTCACGTCTCGCCGATCGGGTGGTGGGGTGCCCGGGGCCGGGTCAGCCCAGGGCCTCGACGTCGGTCAGGAACTGCTCCCACGACGTGTCGGGGTCCTGCGAGCCGTCGTCGACGCGCAGGATGGCGGCCTGGAACGCGGAGAGGATGTCGGAGTACTTCGGGCCCTTGAACGGCTGCACCGTGATCGCCGCCGCGCGCTCGGCCGTGATGGTGCCGATGGGCGCGTCGTTGAAGAACTCGTTGACCGCCTCCTTGACCTCCGGGGCGTCCTGCGCCTCGACCTGGCTGGGGAACGCACCCACGGCCTCGAACGCCTTGGCCTGCTGCTCGGGGGCGGTCAGCCAGGCGGCGACCTCCTTGGCCTCCTCGATGTTGTCGCCCTGCGCCGGGACGGTGAGGAACGAGCCGCCCCAGTTGCCGCCACCGCCGGGGAAGACGTTGGCGATGTCCCATCCCTCGACGCCCTCGGAGTTGCCCTCGATGATGCCCATCATCCAGCCGGGGCAGGCGATCGTGGCGAAGCCGTCGTCCTGGAACTGCGCGGTCCAGTCGTCGCTCCACTGCGGGATCTTGGACGACAGCCCGCTCTCGATGTTGTCGGTGACGGCGGTCCACACCGCCTGGAGCTCGGGGTTGTCCACGTCGATGGTGGCCTCGTCGGTCTCGAACGGGTACTCGACCTGGTTGAGCATCGCCTGCGCGAGCGCGCCGGAGGAGTCGTACCACGCGGTGCCGGGCATCGCCTTGACGAACTTCTCGCCGGTCGCGAAGTAGTCGTCCCACGTCCCCATCAGCTTGGCCACCTCCTCGCGGTCGGTGGGCAGGCCGGCCTTCTTGAACAGGTCGGCGCGGTAGCAGATGCTCTCCGGCCCGACGTCGGTGCCGTAGCCGATCATCTGGCCGTCGGCGTTGGTGCCGGCCTCGGCCTTCCAGTCGAGCCAGCGGCCCTCGAGCTCGGGGTCGGTGAGGTCGACGAAGGCGCCGCTCTCGGCCATGATCGCGGGCATCGCGTCGCCCTCGATCGCCTCGATGTCGGAGAGGCCGGAGCCCGCCGCCAGCTTGGTGTAGAGGTTGGCCTTGGCGTCGTCCCAGGTGCCGACCTTGACCTGCTTGATCTTGATGTCGTCGTTGTCGGCGTTCCACTCCTCGATGAGGTCCTCGTAGCCGAACTCGTTGAACGTCGCGACGGTGATCGTGGTCGCGCCATCGGCGCTCGATCCGTCGGAGTCGTCGTCGTTGCTGCACGCGGCCGCGGTCGTCGCGAGGGTGAGCGCCATCAGTGCGCTCGAGGCGAGTCGCACCCGCCGGGTCCGCTGGGTCCTGCTTGCTGTCTGCACCACTGCACTCCTGCCGTCCTGCGGGGTGCCGGGCTGGTCGCCCGGCCGGGAGGTGGACGTGAGCGGTGTGAGAGCGCTTCCACTTCCGTCCGCCAGCAACTATGACGACGGTCACATGACCTGTCAACGGCTTGCGGACAAAACCGATCCGGAATGTGAGAGCGCTTCCATGAAAGCGGCTCTCACGACCAGTCCAGGACCCCGTCGTCGAGGGGCGCGCGGCGGATCGTGCGGGCGTCGTGGAGGTAGCTCTGCCGCAGCGTCCACGGGGCGACGGTGCCTTGGCGCGGCAGCGTGTGGACCACCCGCTGGATGTAGCCCGCGTCGAAGTCCATCAGCGGGACCTCCTCGACCGACGGGTCGCGCACCGGCACCACCGAGCGCTCCCCGGTGGCGCGCATCCGCGTCAGCAGCCGGACGACGTACTCGCTGACGAGATCGGCCTTGAGCGTCCAGGAGGCGTTGGTGTAGCCGATCGTGAAGGCGAAGTTGGGCACCCCGGACAGCATCATCGCCCGGTAGGCCATCGTGTCGCGGGGCTCGACGGTCTCGCCGTCCACGCTGAGCTCGGCGCCGCCGAAGACCTGCAGCGACAGGCCGGTGGCCGTCACGACCACGTCGGCCTCGAGCCGCCGCCCCGACTCCAGCTCCACGCCGGTCTCGGTGAAGGTGGCGATGCGGTCGGTGACGACCTCCGCGCGTCCGTCGCCGATGGCCCGGAACAGGTCGCCGTCGGGCACCAGGCACATCCGCTGGTCCCACGGGTCGTAGGCCGGGTTGAAGTGGGTGTCGACGGCGTAGCCGGCCGGCAGCTGCGCCACGTTGACCCGGCGCACGAAGCGGCGCACGAGGTCGGGGCGGCGGCGGCTCGCGCGGTAGAGCGCGGCCTGCAGCGCGATGTTCTTCCAGCGGGTCACGACGTAGGAGCGGTCCTCCCCCACCAGCCTGGTCAGCCGCCCCTTCACCCCGTCCGTGGCCGGCACCGGGAGGACGTAGGTCGGCGAGCGCTGCAGCATGGTGACGTGCGCGGCGCCCGTGTCGGCGAGGGCGGGCACGAGGGTGACGGCGGTGGCGCCCGAGCCGATCACGACCACGCGCTTGCCGGTGTGGTCGAGGTCGTCGGGCCAGCGCTGCGGGTGCACGAGCCGGCCGCCGAAGCGCTCCTGTCCCTCGAAGTGCGGGGCGTGGCCGGCGTCGTAGTCGTAGTAGCCGCTGCACGCCCAGAGGAAGCCGGCGGTGATGGTGCGCCGCTCGCCGTCGACCTCGGCGGTCACCGTCCACCGTGCGGCGCTCGAGTCCCAGTCCGCCGCGACGACGCGGTGCCCGTAGCGGATGTGGCGGTCGACGCCGTGCTCGCGCGCGGTGTCGCGCAGGTAGGCCAGGATCGAGGCGCCGTCGGCCAGCGCCGTGTCGCCGCGCCACGGCCGGAAGCGGTAGCCCAGCGTGTGCATGTCGGAGTCGGAGCGCACGCCCGGGTAGCGGAAGAGGTCCCACGTGCCGCCGCTGGCGTCGCGGCGCTCCCACACGGCGTACGTCGTCTGCGGCAGGTCGGTGGCCAGGTGCGCGGCCGCGCCGATGCCCGACAGCCCGGCCCCGATGATCAGCACGTCGACGTGCTCGCGACTGCTCACGTCCCGAGGGTAGGTGACGCGGGCCCATGGCGTGACGACGAGTGACAGGTCAGCGCAGGTTGCGCGCCATCGCCGCGAGCCCGAGCACCGGGCCGGGCAGCAGGAGCAGCGACACCAGCGGCCCGAGGTCGCCGACCAGCGCGACGGTCAGCGCGATGGCACCGATGGTGAGGCCGAAGCCCAGGCCGTTCTGGATGGCGAGCGCGCTGCCCACGAGGTGGGGCGGGCACGCCCGGGCCGACAGCGCGGAGAACTGGGCCGAGTCGGCGACGACCGCGACGCCCCACACGAGCAGCAGCGCCAGCGCGAGCGCGACCGGGGCGCGCGCGACCAGCGGGTAGACCAGGCAGGCGGCGCCGGAGACGGACAGCGCGGTCGCGGCCACGCGTACGCCGCCGACGCGCCGGCTCCACCAGCCCCCGGCGACCGACCCGAGCGCCCCCGCCCCGATCACCGCGAACGCCCAGCCGTTGAGGGTCGTGCCGCGGTCGCCGAGGAGGTCGAGCAGCAGCAGCGGCACGAGGGTCCAGAAGGCGTAGAGCTCCCACATGTGCCCGAAGTAGCCCAGCGCCGCACCCCGGTAGCCCCGCACCCGGAACGCCTGGAGCACGGCGCCGGGGCGCAGCCCGGCGGCACCTCCGCGCGGCAGGTGGGGCCCGTCGCCGAGCAGCAGCACCACGACGCCGGCCACGAGGGCCAGCACCGAGGAGGTGAGGACGACGGCCCGCCACTGCCAGCCGAGGCCGAGCGAGGTGATCAGGTGCGGGAGGGCGGTGCCGAGGGTGAGCATGCCGACGAGCCAGCCGAGCGCCTCGCCGGCGCGGTCGGGGGACCAGGAGACGACGAGCTTCATCCCCAGCGGGTAGATGCCGGCCAGGCTGAGTCCGGTGACGAACCGCCACGCCACCCCTTCGGCCGTGCCGTCGGCGAGCAGCGCGAAGCCGGCGTTGCTGCCCGCGCCGAGCACGCAGGCGACCGCGAAGATCCGGCTCGCCGGGAAGCGGTCGGGCAGGCTGGTCACCGCCGCGAGGAGCGTGCCGAGGACGAAGCCCGACTGCACGGCGACGGTGAGGCTGCCCAGGCCCGCGTCGGTCAGGTCCCAGACCTCGCGGAGATCGGAGGCCGCGGCGTTGGCGCTGAACCACAGCGACGTGCCGAGCAGCTGGGCGACGACGACCACCGGCACGGCGAGGCGCGCGCGGCGCGCCGCGACCGGGTGCGTGTCGACGTCCACCGCCTCACCCTCCCAGAGACGGGCTCAGGCGCGGGCGTGGAGCTCGACGAACCTGGCCAGCAGCCGCACCGGCTCGGCGACCATCGCCTCGCGGGCGGCCGACTTGAGGTGCTCCTGCTCGTGCGGCTCGTAGTAGCCGTGGGCGCTGTAGGCGTCGATGCGGTCGCAGATCGCGACGGCGTCGAGCTCGGGGTGGAACTGCGTGGCGTAGACGTGGCGTCCGATCCGGAAGGCGTGGACGGGGCAGGTGGGCGTCGAGGCGAGCAGCACCGCGCCGTCGGGCAGCCGCGAGACCGCCTCCTTGTGACCGAGGTAGGCCAGGAACTCCGCCGGCATCACACCGAACAGGGGGTCGGCGCGGCCGGCCTCGGTGAGCCCCACGGGCAGGGCGCCGATGGGCTCGCCCCACGTCCGGTCGACGACGCCGCCGCCCAGAGTGCCGAGCACCCCGATGCCGTAGCAGGCGCCGAGGAACGGGAAGTCGGCCGCGACCGCCCGCTCGGCGAGCCGGTGCAGCTCGGCCTCGGCCCGGCGCTGCGCCGGCGACTTCACGTCCTCGGGGTCGGAGACGTTGAAGGGGCCGCCGCCGAGGATGATCCCGGACCACGCGGCGAGGTCGACCTCGCCGAGCGGCTCGGCCTCGAGCCGGACGCGCACCAGCTCGTCGGGGCGCAGGCCGCAGCCGGCCAGCACCGCGTCGTACTCCTGCTGGGCGACGTCGTCCTCCGCGCGGGTGCCGAGGAAGAGGAAGGGCCTCACGCCTGCGCCGCCGCGCCGTCGGCGAGCAGCCGGTCGACATCGCGTACGCCCCACGCCTCCAGCGCCTCGCGGGTGTGCTGCCCCGGCAGCGCCGGCGCGAGGCCCAGGGTGGGGGCGGTGCGCGAGAAGCGCGGCGCGGGCGCCGGCTGGGTGACCCCGTCACGCTCGACGAAGGTGCCGCGGGCGGCGAGGTGGGGGTGGGCGGGGGCCTCGGACAGGGGTACGACGGGCGCGACGCAGGCGTCCGTGCCGTCGAAGACCTCGCACCACTCGGCCTGCGTGCGCTCCTTGAACCGCCGGGTCAGCGCGTCCCGGATCTCGGCGTGGTTGGCCGGGTCGTCGCGGTCGGGCAGGTCGACGCCGATGCGCTCGACGAGCGCGGCCCAGAACTGCGGCTCGAGCGCGCCGACGCTCACGTGCCGGCCGTCGGCGGTCTCGTAGAGGTCGTACCAGGGGGTGCCGCCGTCGAGCAGGCCCGAGCGGCGGGTGCCGGTGGCGAGGCCGATCGCGGCGAACGTGGAGGCCATCGCGTTGAGGTGGGCGGTGCCGTCGACGATCGCGGCGTCCACCACCTGGCCGCGTCCGCTGGCGCGCGCCTCGAGGAGCGCGGCGAGGACGCCGATGACGAGGTAGGTCGAGCCACCGCCGAAGTCGCCGAGGAGGTTGCTCGGGAAGTGCGGCCGGTCGCGGTCCTGGCCCAGGCCGTGGAGCGCGCCGCTGACCGCGACGTAGTTCATGTCGTGCCCGGCGGCCCCGCTCCACGGGCCGTCCTGGCCCCAGCCGGTCATCCGCGCGAAGACCAGGCGCGGGTTGCGGGCGTGGCAGGTGTCGGGGCCGAGCCCGAGGCGCTCGATCGCGCCCGGGCGCATCCCCTCGACGAGGACGTCGGCCTGCTCGACCAGGTCGAGCACGGTGGCGACCGCGTCGGGGTGCTTGAGGTCGAGGGCCACGCTCGGCCGCCCGCGGGCCATCACGTCCTTCGCGCCCATCGCGAACATCCCGCCGCCCGGCCGGTCGATGCGGATCACGTCGGCGCCGAGGTCGGCCAGGATCATGCACGCGTGCGGACCCGGGCCGATGCCGGCGACCTCGACCACCCGCACGCCCCGCAACGGTCCGGTGCCCTGCCCCAGCTCGTACGTCATGGCCCGATCATGACACCACCGCTGTCAGGGTCGCGCCGGTCGCGCGTCCGCGACCACCCGCTCGGCACGGTCACGCCCGGCACGGTGCGGACGCCCGCCGGGGCGATCGGTGAGATCTACGAGCGCGGCGGCGTGCGTATCGTCACCGAGGACGACATCGCCATCACCGTGATCACGAGGGACACCTGATGAGCAACCAGACCCTGCTGGCCGCGACTGCCGAGACCGTGCGCGCCTTCGCCGCCCACGAGATCGACCTGGAGACGCTCCAGGCCGGGCTCCAGTCCGTCGTGACGCTGCTCGAGCGCACCGACTCGCCCGGCTCGTCCGAGGTGGCGAGGGTCGTGCGCAACGTCGAGGGCGACCTCGAGCTCATCAGGTTCACCGTGTTCGGCGACGAGGTGCATCCGGCAGCAATGACGGCCCTGAAGCCGTTGCGGGCGCACCTGCGCGCGGCCGGGGACGAGCACAACTGCCGAGCCTGCGGCTACCGGTGGCCGTCTCCGCCGTGGGGGGACGACGGGCGGAGCCCGGACTTCGACATCTGTCCGTGCTGCGAGGTCGAGGCCGGCTACGAGGACGTCACGCCCGCGGGCGCCCGGGCCTACCGCGCCGAGTGGCTGGCTCACGGCGCGCCGTGGCACGACGCGGGCACCCCGCACGACGGCCTCACCACCGAGGAGCGCCTGACCCACGTGCCCCCGGGCTTCGAGTGAGCCGAAGGGCGACGCCGAGCCGCGAGCTCGCGGAGCAGGACGAGCCCGACGACGCGGACCAACCCCCCTCGCCTCGACGGGGAGATCGTGGTGGATCCGAGCCACCCGGTGACTCGGAAGCTCCACGATCTCCGCCCGCGCGCGCCCTTCGCCCGAGCGTACGAGGCTTGCAACTCGTTGCATAGGTCGGGCACGATGCGCGCATGGCCCTCGAGCACGCCCTCCTCGTCGCGCTGAGCGAGCGCCCGGCGAGCGGGCTCGAGCTGACCCGGAGGTTCGAGAAGTCGATCGGCTTCTTCTGGCACGCCACCCACCAGCAGATCTACCGGGTGCTGGCGCGGATGGAGGCCGACGGCTGGGTCGCCGTGGAGGTGGTCGAGCAGGACGGCCGCCCCGACAAGCGGGTCCACACCCCGTCGGCCGAGGGCCGGCGGGTGCTCGCGGAGTGGCTGGCCACGCCCATGCCGATGGAGACCTTCCGCAGCGAGCTGGCCGTCAAGCTGCGCGGCGCGTCGTACGGCGACCGGGCGGTGCTGAGCGCCCACCTCGCCGACGCGCGCGCCGACCACGCCACCCGGCTCGCGCACTACGAGGCGCTCGAGCGCGAGCAGTTCCCCGACCCGGACGCCCTCGACGAGGCCGGGCTCGACCAGTGGCTGGTGCTGCGCGGCGGCATCCGCCTGGAGCGCTTCTGGATCGACTGGATCACCGACTACCTGCACGCCCACGACAGGGCCCACCAGAGGGACTGACATGACCCACCCCCGCTACCCCCACCTCCTCGAGCCGATCACCCTCGGCGCCGGGCCCGACGCGCTGACGCTGCGCAACCGCGTCGTCATGGGCTCGATGCACACCGGGCTCGAGGACCACCCGTGGGACATCGACAAGCTCGCGGCGTTCTTCGAGGAGCGGGCGCGCGGCGGCGTCGGCCTGATCATCACCGGCGGGTACGCCCCCACCAAGCGCGGCTGGCTCAAGCCGTTCGCGAGCGAGATGTCCAACCGCCTCCACGCGATGCGGCACCAGCGGATCACCGAGACGGTCCACGGGGCCGGCGGCGCGATCGCGCTCCAGGTGCTCCACGCCGGGCGCTACGGCTACCACCCGCTCTCGCAGAGCGCGTCGGACAAGAAGTCGCCGATCACGCCCTTCAGGCCCAGCGCCATGTCGAGCAAGGAGGTCGACCGCACCGCGACCGCCTTCGCCAAGAGCGTCGCGCTGGCCCGCAAGGCCGGCTACGACGCGGTCGAGATCATGGGCTCCGAGGGCTACCTGATCAACCAGTTCCTCGCCGCGCGCACCAACGACCGCGACGACGCGTGGGGCGGCTCCCCCGCGCGCCGGATGCACTTCGCGGTCGAGGTCGTACGCCGCTCCCGCGAGCTGGTCGGCGCCGACTTCCCCCTCGTCTACCGGATCTCGCTGCTCGACCTCGTCGAGGGCGGCCAGACCTGGGAGGAGACCGCCGAGCTCGCCCTGCACCTGCAGGCCGCCGGCGTCACCGTCTTCAACACCGGCATCGGCTGGCACGAGGCGCGGGTGCCGACGATCATCACCCAGGTGCCCCGCGGCGCGTGGCGCGCGCACACCGCCCGCCTGAAGGAGCTCGTCGACGTCCCCGTCTGCGCCTCCAACCGGATCAACACCCCCGAGCTGGCCGAGGAGATCCTCGCCGCCGGGGAGGCCGACCTCGTCTCGATGGCGCGCCCGCTGCTGGCCGACCCCGCCTTCGTCGCCAAGGCGATGGACGAGCGGGCCGACGAGATCAACACCTGCATCGCCTGCAACCAGGCCTGCCTCGACCACGTCTTCAGCAACGAGCGCGCCTCGTGCCTGGTCAACCCGCGCGCCTGCCACGAGACCGAGCTGGTGCTGATGCCCACGCTCCGCACGCAGACGGTGGCCGTCGTCGGCGCCGGTCCCGCCGGCCTCGCCGCGGCGACCAGCGCCGCCGAGCGCGGCTTCGCGGTGACGCTCTTCGAGAAGTCGCCCGAGCTCGGCGGCCAGTTCCGCCTGGCGATGGCCGTGCCGGGCAAGGAGGACTTCGCCGACACGCTGCGCTACTTCACCCGTCGCCTCGAGGTCCTCGGCGTCGACGTACGCCTCTCGACCGCCGCGACCGCCGCCGACCTCGCCGGCTTCGACCAGGTCGTCGTCGCGACGGGCGTCGAGCCGCGGATGCCGGAGATCCCCGGCATCGACCACCCCAGCGTGGCGTCGTACGCCGACGTGCTGAGCGGCGCGGTCGTCCCTGGCCGCCGCGTGGTCGTGATCGGCGCCGGCGGCATCGGCGTCGACGTGAGCGTCTTCCTCACCCACGAGGAGGAGGACCTCGAGGACTGGATGGCCCACTGGGGCGTCGGCGACCCGGCGCTGCACGAGGGCGGACTCACCGAGGCCAAGCCGCGCACCCCCGCCCGCGAGGTGACGCTGGTGCAGCGCAAGACCACGCCGATCGGCATCGGCCTCGGCAAGACGTCGGGCTGGGCGCACCGCGCGGTGCTCAAGCAGTCACACGTGACCCAGGTCCGCGGGGCGACCTACGACCGCATCGACGACGAGGGCCTCCACGTCACCGTCGACGGCGCCTCCCGCGTGCTCGAGGCCGACACGATCGTGGTGTGCGCCGGCCAGGACTCCGTGCGCGACCTCTACGACGACCTCGACCACGAGGCGACGCACGCACCCGCGGTGCACCTGATCGGCGGCGCCGACGTCGCCGCCGAGCTCGACGCCAAGCGGGCGATCAAGCAGGGCACCGAGGTGGTGGCCGCGCTGTGATCCGGGAGGGGTGAGCGGCTCACTCCACCGGCTCGAGGCCCCGGCTCACTCCCACGGGGCGGCGGCGGCGACGATCACACCGAAGAGGTCGCGCATCGAGACGATGCCGGCGATCTCGTCGCCGTCCATCACCGGCAGGTGCCGCACATCGGCCTCCACCATCCGGCGGGCGGTGTCGAGCACGTGGTCGTCGGGGCCCACGGTGACGAGATCGACGCTCATCACGTCGGCGGCCGTCACGTGCTCGGGGTTGGCGCCCTGGGCGAGGTGCTGCACGACGTCGCGCTCGGACACCAGTCCGGCGAGACGGTCGTTGTGCACCACGGCGACGACACCGACCCCCTCCGCGGCGAGCGCCTCGGCGACCTCCAGCAGGGACGTCGCCGTGCCCACCGTGGCCACGGGCCACACCATGACTCGGGCGACGGCGTCGGCGGGGTGGGCGGTGCTGGTGCTGGCGTACATGGTGACCTCCTGGTCTGCGTCTGGTGCTGACTCCAGCCTGCGTGCTCACCGGCACGCGGGTCAGGGTCCTTGGTCCCCACCGGAGGGACCGAACTGCTCTCGAGGTCGCGGTGCGGGGCAGGAGCGGGTACGCCCTGCCGGACCCTGCTGTCCGAGCGATATCTTGGAAGCAGTCGCGATCCCCGTCCCGCGACACCCGAACGCGAGGAAAGCCGTGCCTGCTCGACAACCCCTCTGGGCAGACTCCTACGCACCCGGAGTGCCCCTGCACCTCGACTACGGCGACACCACGGTCCTCGACCTGTGGGAGAGCGCGGTGCGCGACCACCCGGACCGGCCGGCACTCGACTTCCTGGGCCGGGAGTCGACCTACGCCGAGGTCGACGAGGAGGTGCAGCGCGTCGCCGGCGGCCTGCACGCGCTCGGCGTACGCCCCGGCGACAACGTCGCGCTGGTCATGCCCAACTGCCCGCAGAACGTCATCGCGTTCGTCGCGGTGCTGCGCCTCGGCGCGACCGTGGTGGAGCACAACCCGCTCTACACCGCGGCCGAGCTGCGCTACCCGTTCGCCGACCACGGCGCCCGCGTCGCGATCGTGTGGGACAAGGTCGTGCCCGTCGTCGAGGGACTCGTCGGCGAGACCCCGCTCGAGCGGATCGTCGCCGTCGACATGACCACCCGCCTGCCGTGGACCAAGCGGCTCGCGCTGCGCCTGCCGATCGCGAAGGCGCGCGCGGCCCGCGACCAGCTGACCTCGCCCGCCCCGCAGGCCACGCAGTGGTCCGAGCTGGCGTCCGCGGAGCCGATCGACGCGTCGCACCCCCGCCCCGGCAAGGACGACGTCGCTCTGCTGCTCTACACCTCCGGCACGACCGGCGTGCCGAAGGGCGTGCCGCTGCGGCACCGCAACCTCGTCGCCAACGTGCTCCAGGGCCGCGTCTGGGTCTCGGGCCTGCAGGAGGGCACCGAGACGTTCCTCGTCGCGCTGCCGATGTTCCACGCCTACGGCGTGACCGTCAGCGTGCTGCTCGGGGTGAGCCTGGCCGCCAAGCTGGTGCTGCTGCCCAAGCCCGAGATCGGGCTGATCATGGAGGCCATCGAGCGCGACGTGCCGAGCTTCGTGCCCGCCGTGCCGCCGCTCTACCAGCGCATCGTCGACGAGGCCGAGCGCCGCAACGTCTCGATCCGCGGCATCCGCTACGCCCTCTCGGGGGCGATGCCGCTGCCGGCCGCGCTCGTGGAGCGGTGGGAGGCGGCCACCGGAGGGCTGCTCGTCGAGGGCTACGGCCTGACCGAGACCTCGCCGGTGATCGTCGGCAACCCGATGACGAAGGCGCGCCGGCCCGGCTCGATCGGCGTGCCCTTCCCCGACGTCGAGATCCGCGTCGCCGACCCCGAGGACCTCGACCGCGACGTCCCGCAGGGCGAGCGCGGCGAGCTGCTGGTGCGGGGCCCGCAGGTCTTCTCCGGATACCGCGGGATGCCCGAGGAGACCGCCGTGGCGTTCCACGACGGCTGGTTCCGCACCGGTGACGTGGTCACCATGTCGCCCGACGGCTTCCTGACGATCGTCGACCGCATCAAGGAGATCATCATCACCGGGGGGTTCAACGTCTATCCCTCCGAGGTCGAGGCGGTGCTCCGCACCCATGCCGGCGTCGTCGACGTGGCGGTCGTCGGCATGCCGCACGAGGACGGCGGCGAGGAGGTCGTCGCCGCGGTGGTGCTCGTGGAGGGGGTGCCGGTGCAGCCCGACGAGCTGCGCGCCCACACCCGCGAGGGCCTGACGCCCTACAAGGTGCCGCGCCGGGTCGTCTTCATGGACGAGCTGCCGACCAACCCGATGGGCAAGGTGCTGCGCCGCGAGGTCGCGACGCGGCTGCACGACTCCTGAGCCCGGCTCCGGCCGCTGTGACCTGATCGGCCGGCACACGTGTCATCGTCGGGGCGGGTACGGGGTACGGACGCGCATGACCCAGCTCCTCGACGCCTCCCGCTACGACCCGGACGGCGCAGTCGACCTCCGCGGCTACACCGGCAGCATGGCGGTCTACGTCGCCGCAGTGGGCGGGCTGCTGCTCCTCGGCCGCGGCACGGGACGCTCGCTCCCCGAGCGCTACTCCCTCACGGACCTCACCCTCGGCGGGATCGCCACGCACAAGCTGACGCGGCTGCTCAGCCGCTCGTCGGTCGCCAGCCCGCTGCGCGCGCCGTTCACCGAGTTCGACGCGGCCGCGGGATCGGGCGAGCACGTGGAGTCGTCGCGCGGCGAGCACGGCGTACGCCACACCGTGGGCGAGCTGCTGACCTGCCCGTTCTGCCTGGGCGTCTGGGTGGGCACGGCCTACGTCGCCGGGATGGCGTTCGCGCCCCGGCCGACCCGTGCCGCCGCGGCCGTGCTCACCGTGGTCGGCGCGTCCGACGCCCTCCAGCACGGCTACTCGCGCCTGCGCGGCGACTGAGCCACTCGCGCCGGACCTGCCGATGTGGTCGGACCACTGTGGTCGTCGACGTGTGCCATCGCCGTCATGGAGACACTCTTCCAGGGCCCACTGACACTGGGTCCGGGTCGCGGCGGAGGCCGCTCCATCCTCTGACCTGAGGGGCCCGAGACCGACTCCGGGCCGTCTCATCGCTCTAACAGGTGTCTAAGTTTCGCTCGGTAGGACGTAGGCCTCAGACAGACGAGGCACTACGAAGCAGGAGGCCAGTCATGGCAGTCAACGCGGCGCCGTCCGGTGCATGGCGGAGGTTCACGGCGGCCACCACGGTGCTCGCGACGGCGTTGGCCGTCGCCGCCTGCAGCTCGGACGCCGACGACGACACGGCGCCCCCCGGAGACGCCTCGCACAGCATGCACGCGGGCGGGTCGTCGGCTCCCCCGCAGCCGCTGCGCGCCGGCGAGCGGTTCGTCGAGCTGAGGATGGCGGAGGCCTACACGCCCGAGCCGCCGGAGGGCGCCCTGGACGAGTACCGGTGCCAGGTGCTCGATCCGGGCCTGACCGAGGAGGCGTTCCTGACCGGGACCCAGGTCATGCCGGAGAACGTCGCCATCGCGCACCACGGCATCGTGTACGCCGTGCCGCCGCGCGACGCCGACGCGGTGCGCGAGCAGGACGCGAGGACTCCCGGCCTCGGCTGGCGGTGCTTCGGCGGGACCGGCGTCGAGGGAGCCGACGTGGAGGACGACGACGAGGGCGCCGACCCGGGCGCGGCGTGGGTGGACACCTGGGCGCCGGGCGCCGCCGAGACGCTGCTCGACCAGGACGCCGGCTTCAAGCTCGAGCCGGGCAGCCTGATCGTCTTCCAGATGCACTACAACCTGCTCGCGACCGACGGCGAGCCGGCCGGGTCGGACCGCTCGGCGGTGCGCCTGCGCCTGACGGACGGAACGCCGCAGACACGGGAGCTCGAGACGTGGTCGCTCGACGCGCCGACCGACCTGCCCTGTGCCGCGGGCGAGTCGGGTCCGCTGTGTGACCGGGCGGCCTCGATCGCGGACGTGACGAAGCGGTTCGGGCCTGAGGTCGGCGAGTTCGCGGACGAGCAGGTGGAGGAGTGCAACGAGGGCGGCGTGCCGACGCCCGGTGACACCCAGGTCTGCGACCACGTGGTGGAGGAGCCGGTGACCGTGTTCGCCGGTTTCGGTCACATGCACATGCTCGGGCGGTCCTTGAAGGTCGAGCTCAACCCGGGCACGCCGCAGGCCAAGGTCCTGCTGGACGTGCCGCAGTTCGACTTCGACGACCAGCACATGGTGAGGCTGCCGTCGCCCGTCGAGGTCGATGCGGGGGACACCCTGCGGGTGACGTGCACGCACGACGCCGGGTTGCGCCAGCAGGTGCCCCAGCTGAGCAAGCTGCCGCCGCGCTACGTGGTGTGGGGCGACGGCACCGGCGACGAGATGTGCATCGGCATCATGACGGTCTCCCCCCGCGAGCCCTGATGAGGCGAACACGGGGCAGGTGGATCGGGGACAATGAGCGGCAGGAGCATCGACGGGAGAGGGCGGGCCGGCGTGCGGATCATGATCGCGGACGACGAGGCCGCCATCCGTGAATCGCTGGAGCGCGTGCTCCGGGTCGAGGGCTATGACACCAGCACCGTCGCCAACGGTCTCGCCGTCCTCGACGGGGTCGGGGGGGCCGGCAGTGACCCGCTGGACCTGCTGATCCTCGACGTGATGATGCCCCGCCTCGGCGGGATCGAGACCTGCAGGCGGTTGCGAGCCGCGGGCCAGGACCTGCCGGTGTTGATGCTGACCGCTCGTGACCAGGTCTCCGACCGCGTCGAGGGGCTGGACGCGGGCGCCGACGACTACCTGCCCAAGCCGTTCGCCACCGAGGAGCTGCTGGCCCGGGTGCGGGCCCTGCTTCGCCGACGCACGGCGACCGACGAGGAGTCGCAGGTCCTGTCGTTCGCCGACGTCCGCCTCGATCCCGACAGGTTCGAGGCGTGGCGCGGCGGGCGGCCGCTGCGCCTGACCCGGACGGAGTTCTCCCTCCTGCAGGTGCTCATGGCCAACGCGACCCGGGTGGTGACCCGCGAGATGCTGTTCGAGGCGATCTGGGGCTTCGACATGAGCGCCACCGCCAACAACCTCCAGGTCTACGTGAGCTACCTGCGCCGCAAGATGGAGGCCGGGGGTCAGTCGCGACTGATCTTCACGCTGCGCGGCCTGGGCTACGCGTTGCGCGAGACTCCTCCATGAGCAGACCCACGGGCCGGGAGCCGCGCCGGCTGACCCGGTGGTGGCGCGGGCGGTCCCTGCGGACCAGGCTGACGGTGATCGCGGCGACGGCCATCGCGGTCAGCGTGTTCGTGGCCTTCCAGTTGGCCAGCGAGCTGCTGGACCGGGAGCTGCGGGACAGCCTCGAGGACCAGCTGCGCGCCGACTCCCGCGTCCTGGCGACGGCCGCCGAGCGCGCCGGTCTGGCTCAGGTGGAGCTGCCGCCGTATCCCGGATCCGGTCGCCTGGTGCGGGTCCTCCTGCCCGACGGCTCGACCCGGACGCCGGCCGGCCAGCCCGCCCTGCCCCCGGTCACCGAGCAGGCCCGGCGGGTCGCGCCGGCCGGCCTGATGGAGTCGGACGACCCCGAGGAGGGCTACGTGATCCACACCCGGCGGGCGGGTGCCGGTGCGGTCCAGGTGGCCCGCGCCGCCGACGACAGCCCGATCAACCGGTTCGGGTTCGGCATGCTGATGGTCGGGCTGCTCTGCGTGGTCGGCGGCGCCTTCGTCGGGCGGACCGTGGCGCGGGCCGGGCTGGCACCGATCGACCGGCTGACCGCCGCCGCGGTGCGTGTCGCGGACACGGGGGATCTCGACGCCGACATCCCCGACGAGGGCGGTGGGGAGATCCGGCGGCTGATCCGGTCGATCAACGACATGCTCGCCGCGCTCCGGGACTCCCGTCGGGCCCAGCGGCTGCTCGCCGAGGACGCCGCCCACGAGCTCAAGACCCCGCTCACCAGCCTGCGCCTCAACGTCGAGCTGCTGATCCGGCTCGATCGGCGCGGGACCCTGGACAGCGCACTGCCGGCGGAGAGCCGGACCCGGCTGCTCAACGACCTCGGCGCCCAGGTGGCCGAGCTGAGCACCCTTGCCGCCGAGCTCACCGACCTGGCGCGTGGTGACATCACCGACGAGAGCGCCGAGCTGCTCGACCTCGCCGACGTGGTGGTGGCCGCCGCGGCCCTGGCGCGTTCCCGCGCGCCCGACGTCGAGATCGCGCTCGACGTGACCTCCGTGTGGGTGGGCGGGCGTCCCGCCGCGCTCCAGCGGGCGGTCCTCAACCTCATCGACAACGCCGGCAAGTGGTCCCCTGCGGACGAGCAGGTCCAGGTCAGGCTCCGTGCCGAAGGCGCGTCCGCGGTGCTCGAGGTCGACGACGCCGGGCCGGGCATCGACGCCGCCGACCTGCCGCGGGTGTTCGACCGGTTCTACCGGGCCGACAGCGCCCGGGCGTTGCCCGGATCCGGCCTCGGCCTGTCGATCGTGCAGCGGGTCGTCGCCGCCCACGGCGGCCGGGTGACCGCCGCCCGCTCCGCACGCGGAGGCGCGCTGCTTCGGGTCGACCTTCCGACGGCGTCCCCGCCCACCCCGATCGCGCAGATCACCGCCGCGGAGGACGGCCCGGTGCGCTGACCCGCCCCGACGGCGGACGATCACCTGGACACCAGCAGATCGGCACCCGCACAGGCGTGCCGCTCATGCGCCGTCCAGATGGATACTCATGGCGTGAAGCTCTTCACCAGGAAGCTCTCGTCCGGGCGCGGCTCGCAGGCTCCGCCTCCCCCCGACCCACAGACTGCTCCGCCGACCCCACCCGTCGCGGTGCCGTCGTACCCGCCGTCGCGGGAGGAGACCATCGGTGCGGGTGTGGCCTGGACCGCACGCTGGAGCCTGCGGCTGGCTGCCATCGTTCTCGGCGCGGTTCTCCTGGGATATGTCATCAGATATGCCTGGGTCATCCTCTTCCCGGTGCTGATGGCACTGGTCCTGTGCACCGTCCTGTCGCCCGTCGCCAGGTTCCTGCGGACCAAGGCGCACCTGCCGAACGCCCTGGCAGCCGCCGCGACGTTGCTCGGCGCAGTCGCGATCGTCGTCGCGGTGGGCTTCACCATCGCGCCGTCCGTGGCGGCACAGAGTGGGGACATCGTCGACAGCGCCAGTGACGGACTCGAACGCGTGCAGGAGTGGGTCCAGGAATCGGACTTCGTGTCGAAGGAGCAGATCGACGCCGCCCTGCAGGCACTGCAGGAACGGCTCGCGGGCTCCGCCAGCAGCATCGCCTCCGGAGTCCTCACCGGCGTCTCAGCAGTCACGAACGGCGTCATCAACCTCGTGCTCGTTCTCATCCTCAGCTTCTTGTTCCTCAAGGACGGGAGGCGCTTCCTGCCCTGGGTCGGTCGCCTGGCGGGGCACACCGCGGGACACCACCTGCAGTCCGTCGGGCAACGGGCCTGGGACACCCTGGGCGGGTTCATCCGCACCCAGGCGCTGGTCTCGTTGATCGACGCCGTGCTGATCGGCGGCGGGCTGCTCCTCATCGGCGTGCCGCTGGCGGTGCCACTCGCCATCATCACGTTCTTCGCCGGATTCATCCCGATCGTGGGCGCGTTCGCGTCCGGCCTCCTCGCCGTGCTCATCGCGCTCGTCTCCAACGGCACGACCGGCGCTCTCCTCGTCCTGGCGCTGGTCGTCGCCGTGCAACAGCTCGAGGGCAACGTGCTCTCGCCGTTCCTCCAGTCGAAGTCGATGGACCTGCACGCGGCCGTGGTGCTGCTCGCGGTCACCCTCGGCGGCACCCTGTTCGGCGTCACCGGTGCGTTCTTCGCAGTCCCGGTGACAGCAGTGCTGGCTGTTGTCGTGCGCTACCTCGACGACGTCGTCACCCAACGCTCCCGAGAACGACCCCCGCCTGCCGTCGCACCGCCTCCCGCCCCATAGGAAGGGTCAACGGCGCAGGCGAGGCATCGGTCCGCCCTGCCCGCGTACGGCCTCAGCGGACCTCGACGGGATCGCCGACGCTGATCTGACCGGTGGTGTCCGGGATCAGGTTGACCGCGAACAGGGTCTTGCGACCGACCCGCCGGTGCTTGGCCAGGGTGCGGATCGGCTCCTTGCCCGTCTGCAGCGAGTCGGGATCGAGCGTCGTCATCACGCACCGGGCATTGAGCTTGGCGGCCCGGAGCCGCACGTCCCCGATGACCACCGAGCTCCAGTGGTCCTCGGCGAAGGGCTGGTCGCCGTCCACCACGATGTTGGGCCGGAAGCGCTCCATCGGAAGCGGCGGGGGCGGGTCCTCGCCGCGCTGGACCGCACCCTCGGCGATCCAGTCGTTGAGCTGGCGCAGGGAGGCGAGCGACGCGATGGTGACCGGATAGCCGTCGGCGAACGCCGTGAAGTCCTCAGGCCGGGAGTGCTCGGGGTCCAGGCTGCGCCGGGTCGGCTCGTCGCACCAGAGCAGGCGGACGTCCTCGCGGCCCAGCACCGCCCGGAGCCACGCGTCAGCCTCTCGGCCGGCGGGAACGCCCTCGAGCTGCTGGCCGAACAGCCGGGTGCGCACCCGCTCCCCGCTCGGCGGGTCCAGGAGCAGGTCCGGCATCTCGTCGGCGCGCAGCCGCAGCCCTCGCTGCAGCGCGGGATCGGTGGCCGGCGTGTCGGCGACGATCCTGAACAGGGAGTGCGCCTCGCGGGCGGTGACCATCGTCCCCTCGCCGTCGACCACCATCCACGTCCGGTCGCTCTCGAGGCCGCCGAGCAGGACCCGCGCGCTGTCCACCGGCCGGATCGCCGTGCTCTTGACGGGGTGGATGGCGAGGCCGCTCACGAGCATGGCGTCAGCGTAGGCGAGAGCGGAGGACGGCATCCGCCCGAGAGGCGTACCGCTGCCCCCGCAGCTCGGCACCTCCGCCGGTGCCTAGGCTGGGACGGCCATCCCCGAGCACGAACCGAGGTCCCCTGTGCCCGCCACCCGATCTGCCCGACAGCGCAAGGCCAGCGCCGAGGCGGGACCGCTGGCCGTGGTCCGCATCGACGAGAGCCCCGACGGCTCGTACGCCTACACGATCTCGTGCACGCAGTGCGAGGTGCCGCGGCCCGGCACCGGCACCCGCGCCTGGGGCACGCGCCGGCCGGGCGAGGACAACGGCTACATGGCCGCGATGGACCGATGGATCCTGCACCTCACGTCCAAGCACCCCGACGCCGAGGCGCCGTGCCTGGCCTACCTGCCCGAGGCCCGCGCGCGTCTGCAGGAGCGACGCGACGCCAGAGGCTGACGCTCAGTCCAGGGCGGTGACGCAGATGGCGCGGATCACGAACCGGCTGACGACGGTGCCGCTGCCGTTCTCGACGATGGCGCCCCACTTGGATCCGTCCGCCGACGGGTACTCGGCGCGGACCAGGAAGGTGCTCGTCCCGACGTCCCGTCCCGCCGCGTTGAGCGCGCTGACGCCACCGCCGACCACCCTCTTCCCGGCGGGGCAGGCGACCTCGGCGCTCCCGAGGAAGAACCCGTCGACCGGGGTGGACCGCTCCACGATCTGGTAGCCGGACACGCCCGGGGCCCCGGCCGGCCCCCGCTCGCCGGCAGCGCCTGCGGCGCCGGCAGCACCGTTGGTCCCGTCGACGCCGTCCGAGCCCGGGACGCCCCGCTTGTTCCAGGTGACCGCCTGCTCGCCCCTGCGGCACGACTTCTTCGTGCCGACGAGGCGGAGGGAGCCGTCGCTCTTGCTGGCGCACGCCTTGACAGCGGACGTACGACCGGCGCCGGTCGCGGCGCCGACCGCCACGGTCAGCGTGGCGAGGAGTCCCAGGAGCAGGGCAGCGACGACGGTGGAGGTGGTGGGCGTCCGGGAGATGCGCATGGTGGGCTCCGGTGCTCGAAGGGCCGATGTCCGAACCTACGCCCGGGCAGCACCCGGTCGCCATCACCCAAATCGGTCACCGCGATGCCGGGGGCGGGAGGGTCGGCGCACCCCGACGGCATGCCCGGCAACTCGATGGCCGAGGCGGAGGAGTGGGTGACCGGCATCGACCACCCGGCCTACGCGATCGACGACCAGACGGCGATCACGGTGGTCGACGGGGAGGTCCGCGTGGTGTCCGAGGGGCAGTGGACGCAGCTGCGGACCTGAGCCGTCTCCCCCACCCCCTTGACGCGTCACTTGTATTTTGCAAGTGTCAATGCCATGAGCCTCTTCATCACCTGCCCGGTCGACAGCGTCGAGCGCGCGACCGCCTTCTACACCGCCCTCGGGTGGACCCTCAACCCGGAGATGTCCGACCACAACGTGTCGTGCTTCGCGATCGCGCCCGAGCAGTACGTCATGCTCGGCAGCCGCGAGATGTACGCGAGCGTCGGCGGCAGCGAGGAGCTGGTCGGCGCCCCCGACACGCCCTCCAAGGTCACGGTCTCGTTCGACCTCGGCAGCCGCGAGGCGGTCGATGCCGTCGTCGAGCGCGCCGGGGCCGCCGGCGGACGGATCGGGGACACCGACGACTACCCCTTCATGTACCAGCGACAGTTCGACGACCCCGACGGCTACCACTACTCCCCGTTCTGGATGAAGCCGGACGCCGACCCGACCGCGTGAGCGACCTCGCCGCGGCCCTCGGCGTCGTCGGGGCCCGGTGGGCCCTGCTCATCGTGGAGCGGCTGCTCGACGGGCCCCAGCGCTACGGCGACCTGCAGCGCGAGCTGGGCGTGCCGACCAACATGCTCGCGACGCGCCTGCGCGAGCTCGAGGCGGCCGGCGTCCTGACCCGACTGCCGCTGCGGCACAACACCCGGGCGTACGCGCTCACCGACCGCGGGCTCGCCCTGCGCGAGGCGATCGTCGCGCTCGGCCGCTGGGGCCAGGAGAACGCCGGACCGAGCGTCAGCGAGCCGCCGGACCGTCGACGTTGACGGTCGGAAGACCGCCACCGACGCGCGCGATCACGGCCAGCGACGGCTCCCGGCCGGGGTTGGACTCGCGGTGGACGGTCCAGGCCGGGACGTGGACGAAGTCGCCGGGGCCGGCATCGACGTGGCCCTCGTGGCCCTCGAACTCCAGCCGCAGCACCCCGCGCACGACGTAGAGGCTCGACTCGTTGCGCTCGTGGTGGTGCCAGCCAGACACGGCACCGGGGTCCGTCGCGACCTGTCCGGCCCACAGCAGGGGCAGCTCGAAGGCCAGCTCACGGTGCATGCCGGGCGTCGGGTCGCCCGGCGCCAGGTCGGCCGGCGTGAAGACCCGCACGGGCCGGGGCAGCTCACCGCTCACCGCCCCAGCGTGCCACGGGCGGACCCTCCCCACGAGCGCGCCCGCGAAACCGATCGGCTCCCGGGGTTGTGTGGGCGCCACGTGGGGGTAACGGTAGAGCGAGTGCCCGTCCACGAAACCCACCCAGGAGAGCCCGTGTCCCTCACCCAGATCCCGCTTCGCCTCGCCACCGGTGCCTACATCCTCAACTCCGGCGTCAGCAAGCTGGGTGCCGACGAGGGCACGGCCCAGTTCCTCCACGGCGCCGCGGCCGGCGCCTACCCCGCCCTGTTCAAGGACATGGAGCCGGCGAAGTTCGCGCGGCTGCTCGCGTACAGCGAGATCGGTGTCGGGGCGGCGCTGCTGGCGCCCATGGTCCCCGCGACCGTGGCCGGGGCCGCGCTGACCGGCTTCGGCTGCAGCCTGGTCGGGATGTACCTGAGGACCCCGTCGATGACGCTCGACGACGGGATCCGCCCCAGCCAGGAGGGCATCGCGGTGGCCAAGGACGTGTGGCTGGTCGGCGGCGGGCTGACGCTGTTGAGCCAAGGGGTCGTCTCGGCGGCCAAGGCGGGCGCGAAGACCTCGAAGCGGGCCATCCGCAAGGCCTCGCCGCTGTCGAGCTGACCAAGCCCCCATGGACCTCGCGTTCCCGTTCACGGGGCGCTGGCTGACCCAGAACAGCCCCGCCGACCGGGTGCCCAGCCACGGCACCGCGCTGCTGGCCACCTCGTACGCCATCGACTTCGTCCCGGTCGACGAGGGCGGGCGGACCGCACCCGTCACGATCGGGTCGCTGGTCCGCCCCGAGCCGGCCGAGCGGTTCCCCGGCTTCGGGCGCCCCGTCCTCGCCCCCGTGTCGGGCGTGGTCGTGGGCGTGCACGGCACGGCGACCGACCACCCGTCCTACCGCGGCCTGCCGTCCGTGGGCTACGCCCTCACCCAGCGCCGCCGGGTCGCTGCGGGGTGGGAGGCGCTGGCCGGCAACCACGTCCTCGTCCGGACGGCCGAGGGGCCGGTGGTCGCGGTGTGCCACCTGCAACGCGACAGCCTCCAGGTGCGGCCGGGCGACCGGGTGGAGGTGGGCGAGGTGCTCGGGCGGTGCGGCAACTCGGGCAACAGCACCGAGCCCCACGTCCACCTCCAGGCGATGGACCGCGCGGACGTCGCGCAGGCCGCCGCCGTGCCGATCACGTTCGGCGGCCGGGTGCCCCACAACGGCGAGGTCGTCGACGCCGGGTAGCCCACGCCGACGCCGCCGGGCCGGGCGCAGCCGCCGCCGGACACCCCCGTCGTACAGTCGCGACATGGCACGCCTCCCCCTCCCCGGGCACCACCTCCTGGCGGCCGCCGGCACCCGCTCGCGGGCGCGGCACCACGCGGACCCCGCGGGGCTCGGCCTCCCGAGCGGACCACCGTCGGCGCGTACGACGCTCGGCGAGCTGGGCTCGGCGCTCGACGCCGCCCGCCTGGTCGGCGCCCTCCCGCGGCTGGCGACAGCACCGCGCGGCGACGGCCACCTCGTCGTGGACATCCCGGGGTGGAAGGCGCCCGAGCTCACCGGCGCACCCCTGCGCGGCTACCTGTCGCGGCTCGGCTACGACGCCCGCGGCTGGGGCTTCGGCACCAACACCGGCGACCCGCGCCGCGACGTCGAGCGGCTCTCGCGGCGGGTCCGTGATCTCGTGGACGAGACGGGTGCCCCCGCCTCGCTGGTCGGGTGGAGCCTGGGCGGCGTCATCGCGCGCGAGGTCGCCCGCCGCCACCCCGACGTCGTACGCCGCGTGGTCACCTACGGCACGCCCGTGACCGGCGGCGCGCGACACACCAGCGTCGCCCGGGCCTCCGGCACCGGGGCCGACGCGGACGCCGACCGGGTGTCGCGCCGTCTCGACGCGTCGTCGCCGATCGGCGTGCCGCTCACGGTGCTGTTCTCGCGGCGTGACGGGGTGGTGGCGTGGCAGGCGTGCCTCGACCGGTCCACCCCCGGGGTCGAGCACGTCGAGGTCGGCTCGACCCACCTCGGGATGGGCTTCGACCCCGACGTGTGGACGGTGGTGGCCGACCGGCTGGCCCGGCCGGCCCCCGTCAGCCGCTGACCACCGGGTTGACCAGGCGGCCGATGCCGGGGATCCGGCACTCCGCGACGTCGCCCGCGCGCACGTGGATCGCGCCGGGCGTGCCGGTGGAGATGACGTCGCCCGGGAAGAGCGGCATCACCGCGCTGTGGAACGCGACGAGGAACGCCGGGCTGTAGCGCATGTGCGCGACGGTGTTGGTGCGCGCCTGGTCGCCGTTGACGACGGTGGACACCTCGACGTCGCCGATCGAGCCGAACCGCTCGAGGACCTCGGCCATCGGCACGATCTCGGGGCCGAAGGAGAAGAAGCCCGGGAAGTTCTTGGAGCGGGTGAGGAAGCGGGGGTTGCGCTGGAGGATGTCCTCGGCCGTCTGGTCGAGGATCGTGGTGACGCCGAAGACGTGGTCGAGGGCCTCCTCCTCGGAGACGTTGCGGCACTCGCGCCCGATGACCAGGCCCAGCTCGCCCTCCGCCGTGGTGCGCTCGCTCTGCGACGGGATCGGGATGTCGTCGCCCTGGCCGATGATGGTGTGGTCGCCCTTGATGAAGGAGGCCGGCTCGTCGGGCACCGACTCGGAGAGATCGGCAGCGTGGTCGACGTAGTTGAGCCCGATGCCCCAGATCTTGCGGGGGCGCCGGTAGGGCGCGGTCCACGTGACGTCGGTGGACGGGCGGAACGACTCGGCGCCGGCCGAGGCGGCGGCGGCCACCAGGTCGTCGTAGAGGTCGTCCTCGATGACGCTCAGCAGCGAGGGCACCGGCCGGTCGGTGAGCGACGCGATCGGCACGACGCCGCGCTCGGGGTCGACGAGGACCGGGACGTCGGCGCCGCGGTCGAGGATGGTGGCGAGTCGCACGGGTGGTCTCCTGGGGGTGGTGGTGGGGGTCAGTAGGCGCCGACGAGTCCGCCGTCGACGCGGACCTGCTCGCCGGTGACGTACGCCGCCTGCTGCGAGGCGAGGAACGCGACGACCGCGCCGAACTCAGCAGGGTCGCCGTAGCGTCGGGCGGGGATCGCCGCCTCCGAGGAGGCGCGGGAGGCGTCGGGCGTGGTGCCGGTGCGCTCGGCCGCGGCCCGGTCGAGCTGGGCGACTCGATCGGTGTCGATCCGGCCGGGCAGGGCCATGTTGACCGTGACGCCGTCGGCGGCCACCGTGCCCGCGAGCGTCTTGAGGTAGGCCGCGAGCGCGGCGCGCCCGACGTTGGACGCGGTCAGCGTGGGGATCGGCTGTTGCACGCCGCTCGACCCGATCGCCACGATGCGGCCCCACCGGCGCTCGCGCATCCCGGGCAGCACCTGGCCCACGAGGCTGATGTGCTGCTTGAGGAGCAGGTCGAACGCCGCCTGGGCGGTCTCGGCGGTGAAGGCGTCGGCGGGGCCGGGCGGCGGGCCGCCGCCGTTGAGGACGACGATGTCGACCTCGCCGAAGCTCTCGCGGGCCCGGTTGACCAGCAGGGCCGGGGTGTCGGGGTCGGTCACGTCGGCGACCACGCCGGCCGCGGACGGCAGCGACTCGACGAGCGCGTCGACGAGCTCGGCGCGGCGCCCCGCGACGACGACGTGGGCGCCCTCGGCGGCCAGCGCCTCCGCGGACGCGCGTCCGAGTCCGGCGGTCGAGCCGAGGACGAGGGCGACCTTGCCTGTCAGGTCGAGATCCATGGGGTTCCTCCAGAGGTGGGGGGCAGGTGGGTGAGGTGCTGCTCGAGCAGCGGCACCATCGTGGCGGGAAGGGCGGCGGCGGGCGGGCGGACCCGGCCGGTCGCGAGCACGCCGCGACGACGCAGGATCTCCTTGCGGATCGACAGCCCGATCCGCAGCTGGCCCTCGAAGTTGGCGAGCGGGAGCCACGGCGCCCACGCCCGGTGGGCCTCGGCGAAACCGCCGGCCTCGTGGGCGTCGAGCGCGGCGCGGAGCCCCTCGGGGTGGCTCATCCCGGTCATCGCCCCGGCGGCGCCGCTGGCGAGCTCGTCGACGAGGCCGACACCGCCGAGCCCGCCGAACACGGGGACCTCGACCGCGCCGGTCAGCGTCGCGATCGCGGGCGGGGTCGGCGCGGCCTCCGCCTTCACCGCGGCCGCGAAGCCGGCGCAGGCGCGGACGACCTCGACCAGCACGTCGCCGGCGACGGTGACGCCGGAGGCGGCCGGGTAGTCCTGCACGACGACCGGGAGCCCGGTCGCCCGGTGGATCGCGGTGAGGTGCTCGACGGCGACCTCGGTGCGCGGGGAGTTGACCTGCACCATGAGCGCCCGGGGCGGTCGCCGCGCGGCCTCGAGGCAGGACAGCGCCTGGTCGACCGCGACGGCCGTGGTGCGCGCCGACAGCCCGATCACGACGGGCAGGTCGGAGGCGGTGGTCACCGTGCGGACGACGTCCTGCTGCTCGGCGCGCGTCAGCGCGTCGGCCTCGCCGAAGACGCCCAGCGCGACCACGCCCTGCGCCGACACCGAGTCGGCGAGCGTGAGCTGACGCTCCAGCGAGGCGGTGTCGAGTGCGAGGCCGTCGTCGAACGGCGAGGCGAGCACCATCCACAGGCCACGGTCGAGGTGGACGTCGCTCACCGCGCCACCTCGCGGCCCAGCACGACGTCGACGACGTGCTCGGCGATCGCCAGGCTGGAGGTCGCCGCCGGCGACGGGGCGTTGCGCAGCGCGGTGACCCGGTCGCGGGTGGTGATCCGGAAGTCGTCGACCAGCGCGCCGCTGCGCTCGAGCGCCTGCGCCCGGATGCCACTGGGCCCGCTCACCACGTCGTCGAGCCGGAGCTCGGGCACGTAGCGGCGCGCGGCGGCGACGAAGCGGCGGCGGCTCAGCGACCCGGCCATCTCCATCACGCCGGTGCGCCAGTGCTGGCGCGCGAAACGACGGAACCCGTCGTAGGCCGCGATCTCGCGCAGGTCGCGCGCGGAGACGGTGCGCCAGTCGTAGCCCTCGCGGGCCAGGGCGAGCACGGCGTTGGGGCCGACCATCACCTCACCGTCGACCCGGGGCGTCAGGTGCACGCCGAGGAACGGGTAGCGGGGGTCGGGCACCGGGTAGACGAGGCCGTTGACCAGGGAGCGGCGCTCGGGGCGCAGCAGGAGGTACTCGCCCCGGAAGGGCACCACCTGCGGCTCCCGCGTGTCGCCCGCCTGCTCGGCGGTGTGGTCGGCCCACAGCCCGGTGCAGAGGACCACGCGGTCGAAGCGCTCCTCGAGCGGGCCGTCGGGCGTGCGGGCGGTGAGCACCACGCCCGTGCCGTCGTGCCGGACGCCGGTCAGCTCGGTCGAGAGCCGGACGGTGCCGCCGTCTCGCTCCACGAGCTCGGCGAGGCGGCGGGTGACGCCGGGGAAGTCGACGATCGCGGTCGACGGCGAGTGCAGCCCGCCCACCCCGCGCACGTGGGGCTCGATCTCCTGCAGCTCCCCGGCCGACAGCCGGCGGATGCCGGGCACGCCGTTGGCGAGCGCCTTGGCCTCGATCGCGTCGAGCCGGCCCTCCTCCGCCGCGTCGAGGGCGACGAGCACCTTGCCGCACGCGTCGTAGGCGATGTCGTGCTCGTCGCAGAAGTCGCGGAGCAGGCCGACCCCGCGCCGGCACAGGGTCGCCTTGAGCGAGCCCGGCTCGTAGTAGAGCCCGGCGTGCACGACGCCGGAGTTGCGTCCGGTCTGGTGCGCGGCCAGCCGGTCCTCCTTCTCCCACACGGTGACCGACGCGTCGGGGTCGACCACCTGGAGGCGCCGCGCGACGGCCGCGCCCAGGATCCCGCCACCGATCACGGCGTACGACACGGCGCTCATGCCGCACCGTCCGCGGCGTCGCTCTGGTCGAGCCAGGGCCGGTCCCACGCGAGGTCCTCGTGCTCGCCGAGCAGGGGCGGGGGCACCGGTGAGGCCGAGGCCGCGCCGTCGTAGCGCAGCGCGCCGCCCGGCACGGCCACCTGGCCGAGGGTCGTGTGCTGGAGCTGGTGGACCAGGCCGAGGTGGCGGACCTGCTCCCACGCGTAGACCTCGGGGATGCTGCGGATCCGGCCCGCGGGCACTCCCTCGCGGGCCAGCTCGGCGAGGACGTCCTCGGCCGCGCGGTCGGCGAGCAGGCCGTCGATCTCGGCCTGGAGGGCGTCGACGTTGCCCACCCGGTCGCGGTTGGTGGCCACGTCGGGACGCGCCGGGTCGATGCCGACGACCGCCGCGAAGCGTCGCCACAGCGACTCCGAGCCGACCGCGATCACCAGGGAGGCGTCGGCGCACCGGAAGGTGCCGTAGGGCGCGATCGAGGGATGCCGGTTGCCGGTGCGGGCCGGCACCCGGCCGCCGTTGAGCCAGCCGGAGCCGTGGAAGGCGTGGACCGAGGCGACGGCCGCGAGCAGGCTCGTCTCGACGGCCCGGCCGACGCCGGTCGCCTCGCGCTCGCGCAGGGCCGACATCACGCCGAAGGCGCCGAACATGCCGGCCAGGATGTCGGCGATCGGCAGCCCGACGCGGGTGGGGTCGCCGTCGGCCTCGCCGGTCAGGCTCATCAGCCCGGCCTCGGCCTGCACGATCTGGTCGAAGCCCGGGCGGTCGCCGTCGGGGCCGCCCGACCCGAAGCCGGTGATGGAGAGCGTCACGAGTCGCGGGTTGGCCTCGCGCAGCGAGGCGGGGTCGAGGCCGAGCCTGGCGAGCAGGCCCGGGCGGTAGTTCTCGACCAGGACGTCGGCGTCGGCGCACAGGTCGCGGAGGCGTTGGGCGCCCTCCGGCGACTTGAGATCGAGGCGCACCGAGCGCTTGCCGCGGTTGGCGGAGAGGAAGTAGGCCGACTCCTCGGTGGTGTCCGGCGCGGCGTCGGGGCCGGGCGGCGCGAAGGGGAGCCAGCCGCGGCTGTCGTCGCCCGACGGCGGCTCGACCTTGAGCACGTCGGCGCCCACGTCGGCCAGCATCATCGTGGCGTAGGGACCGGCGAGCGCGCGGCTCAGGTCGACGACGCGTACGCCGTCGAGCGAGCGGTGGTGGTGGTGTCCGGACGGGTTCATGATCGTCCTCCCATCAGCTTGAGTCCGAGGCTCATCAGCACGATGACCGACGTGATCCTCAGGACGTGGATCGACAGCACGACGGGGACGTTGGCGTTGGCCTCGGCCGACAACGCTCCCATCTGGGCGATGCCGCCCGGTGCCGTGGAGAGAAGTGCGGTGTGCACGTCGAAGTCGGTGAACCTCCACAGTCCCCAGGCGAGGGCCAGCCCGAAGAGGAGGAACAGCACGACGGTGATGACGATGGGCACCGCCGCGGAGCGGAGCGCCACGAGCGACTCGCGGGTCACGGACTGCCCGAGCAGCGCACCGATCGCGACGTAGACCACCCACTTGGCCCCGCCCGGCGCCTGCCAGCTCAGCTCGCTCGACAGCGAGAGGGCCGCGACCCCGATCATCGCCCCCAGCAGCGGCGCCGCCGGGAGCTTGAGCGCGGTGGCGACGCCCGCGCCGACCAGGGCCGCCGCCGACGTGGCGAGGATGCTGGCGATCAACGGGAGTCCACGCGTTCGGGCGTGGGCCCACGGTCACCGTCGTCCGTGGAGCCGTCCGTGGGCGCGTCACCGGACGGGCCGGGAAGATCCTCGGGCGGCGGGACCGGGGTGCCGCCGCGGGCGTGACGGCGCCGCATGGCGCCGAGGCGCGCGATGATGCGGGCTGCGGCCCGCTTGATGAGCCGGGTGACGAGCGGGAGGACCAGGAGCAGGACGATCAGCGCGATCAGGACCTGGGAGGTGGTGCGGTCCCAGAAGATCCCGAAGGTGCCGCCCGAGATGATCATGGTCTGGCGCAGCGACTCCTCCGCCATGGGGCCGAGCACGAGCGCGATGACCATCGCGGCTGGGGAGAGCCCGAAGCGGCGCATGAAGAAGCCGAGCACGCCGCAGGCGAGCATGATCGCCACCTCGACGATCGAGCCGTTGACCGTGAAGGTGCCGAGGACGCAGATCACGATGATCGTCGGGCCGAGGACCCGGAACGGGACCCGGGCGATGCTGGCGAATGCCGGGATGCAGAACACGTTGACCAGCAGCAGCATGATGTTGCCGAGGAACATGCTGGCGATGAGGCCCCACGCGAACTCGGGGTTCTGCGTCATCAGCAGCGGCCCCGGCTGGAGCCCCCACATCATGAAGCCGCCGATCAGCACCGCGGTCGACGCCGAGCCCGGGATGCCGAGCGTCAGCAGCGGCACCATCGCGCCCGAGGAGGCGGCGTTGTTGGCCGCTTCAGGGCCGGTGAGGCCGGCCATCGCGCCCTTGCCGAACTTCTCGGGCGTCTTGGAGACCGACTTCTCCAGGTTGTAGGACATGAGCGAGGCGACCGTGGCGCCGGCACCGGGCGTGGCGCCGACGAAGAAGCCGAGGAACGATCCTCGGGTGATCGGCCCGGCCGACTCGCGCAGGTCGGTCCTGGTGGGCCAGAAGCCCCGTGAGCGGGCAGAGACGTTGAAGTAGGCGAGCTTCTCGAGGTGGCCGCCGCGCCACAGCGTGTGCAGGATCTCGCCGACGCCGAAGAGGCCGATGGCGACGGGGATGAAGTCGATGCCGTTGATCAGCTCGACCGAGCCGAACGTGTAGCGCTGCTGACCCGTGCCGATGTCGATGCCGACGGTGGCGATGCCGAAGCCGATCAGCGCCGACAGGGCGCCCAGGAGCCGGTTGCCGCCGATGATGACGATCAGCGTGAGCAGGCCGAGGACGACGACGAGGAAGAGCTCGGGCGGGCCGAAGGTGGCCGCGAGCGAAGCGGTGGCCGGCGAGGCGATGCTGATGAGCACGGCGCCGATGGTGCCGGCGACGAACGAGCCGATGGCGGCCATCACCAGCGCCGGTCCGGCTCTGCCCTGCTTGGCGAGCGGATAGCCGTCGAAGGTGCTGGCGACCGTCGCCGACTCGCCCGGCGTGTTGATCAGCACCGAGGTGATCGTGCCGCCGTACATCGCGCCGTAGTAGACCGCCGCCAGCATCACCACCGCGCCCGTCGGGTCCAGCGTGAAGGTGAGCGGGAGCAGGATCGCAAGTCCGGCCGAGGGGCCGAGGCCCGGCATCACCCCCACGATCATGCCGAGCATGACGCCTGCGAACAGCAGCAGCAGGTTCATCGGGGTGGCGACGGCGACGATGCCGTTGGCCAGGTTGTCGAAGATGTCCATGTCGGGGTTCCGGTCGTCAGAAGCGCGGCAGGATGCCCTCGGGCAGCCCGGCGTTCAGGAGGGTCTGGAGCAGGATGTACATCACGAGCGGCAGGCAGATGGCGACGACCGCGTTGGTCACGTGGTGCCCGCGGTTGAGCAGGCTCAACATGACGCCGAGGAAGAGCGCGCACGAGATGATGGTGCCGAGCCACAGCAGCGTGGCGACGAGGGCGGCGGCGGCGAGCACCATGATCGCGAGCAGTCGCGGGTGCTTGCCGAGGTCGGCGTCACCGACCTCGTCCTCGAGGGCCACCACCTCGTCGTCCTCCGGGGTGCGGATGGCGGTGACCAGGGCCCACAGCGTGATCAGCAGGCCGCCGACGCCGACGATCCGCGGGAAGAACCCCGGACCGATCCGGCCGGCCTGGGTGCGCCAGTCGAGGCCGAAGGCCATCTCGGTGTAGACCGCGAGCACGACCAGCACGCCCGCCAGGAAGACGGTCTTGGGCCGGACCCACCCCGCGGCCCGGCCCTGGGGCCGGGCCGCGGGCGTGGCTGCGTCAGCGAGCGTCACAGCGCACCGAGGTCGGTGAGTCGCTCCTCGAACGCGGTCTGCGTGTCGTCGAGGTAGGTGGTGAAGTCCTCGCCCCAGCGCTCGTCCTCGAGCAGGTAGTTCTCGTCGAGGTACTCCTGCCACTCGGGGGTCTCGACGACCTCCTGCATCGTCTCGATCCACCAGTCCTGCGCCTCCTGGGGGGCCTCGGGGGGCAGGATCAGGCCGCGCGGCATCGACGGGATGTCGGAGATGTCGTTCTCCTCGCCGGTGGGCACGTCGGGCAGCGCCTCGAGGCGCTCGGGTCCGGTGAAGAGCAGCGGCGTCACCTGGCCGGCCTCGATCTGGCCCATGATCGAGCCGGGGTTGGAGATCATCGTGTCGATGGCACCGGAGAGCAGCGAGGTCTGCATCTGGCCCTCCTCGTTGTAGGGCACGTAGTCGATCTCGTAGCCCTCGGCGTCGGCGATCATCTGCTGGATGATGTAGTCGACGTTGACCGTGCCGATCCCGCCGACCACGACCTTGCCCTTCTCGGTGGCGTAGTCGACCCACTCCTCGTAGCTCTGGAAGTCGGCCTTGCCGGACGCGATGAGCAGCGCGTTGTCGGCGGCGAGCAGGCCCACCGGGGTGAAGTCGGTCGGCTCCCAGCCGGTGTCGGCCTGCAGGGGCGTGGTGATGAACGATCCCGAGGTCGTCGAGATGCCGTAGCCCTCGCCGGACTGGTTGAGCAGGTAGCCCCACCCGGTGGCGCCCGATCCGCCGTCGCGGTTCTCGACGCGGATGTTCTCGGGGTAGAGGTCCTGGCGCTGCAGGATGTCGACCATCGTGCGCGCCATGAGGTCGTTGCCGCCGCCCGGGCCGAACGCGATCGTCCAGTCCATGTCCTCCGACGGGTACGCCCCGCCCGACCCACCGTCCGAGTCGCCACCACAGGCGCTCAGGGTGAGCATCAGCGCCGCCGCTGAAGCGACTGCGATCCTCTTGTGCTTCATGGTTCCTCCTGGTTGCGGGGCACGGCGCTGCCGTGCCGGGTCGAGAGTGGTCGGTGCGTGGGTCACACCGCGTCGAGGCGGTGCCACGACCCGGTTCCGAGAGCGGTGAGTCGTCCCTGGTCGTCGGTCATCCGCGACTCGAGGTGCACGATGCGGCGACCCGAGCGGATCAGTCGGCCGGTGCAGGTGCCCGTCCCGGTGAGGGGACGGAAGAAGCGCATCTGCATCTCGATCGTCACCGCCGGTGACAGGAACTTCTTGCAGAGGTGGCCCATCGAGATGTCGAGGGCCGTGGTGATGACACCGCCGTGCACCGAGCCCTGCGGGTTGCACAGGTGAGGGCCGTACGGAAGGACGACGGTGCAGGTCTGCTCCGGCTCGTCATAGGAGATCTCGAGCTGCAGGAACCGGCTGAGGAAGAAGGAGCCGAACTCCCAGGCCGGATCGGACGCCGCCTCGCGCGCCAGGGCCGACACCTCGTCGGGGTCGACGCGCGGCACGGCGCGTCCGGTCGCTGTGGTCGTCATGTCAGGACCAGGTGAAGCTGGGCGGACGCTTGGCCATGAACGCCCGGACGCCCTCGGCGAAGTCCTCGGTGTCGAAGGAGGAGTTGCGCAGGTCGAGGGTGGCCTCGTCGTCGCGGACCTGCCCGGCCACGACCTTGTCGGCCATCACCTTCCCGGCTCGGACGCTGAACTGGGCCCGGCTGCACACCGTCTCGGCGAAGCCGTAGGTCAGCTCCTCGAGGTCCTCGGTGTCGACCACCTCGTCGAAGAGGCCGAGCTCGTAGGCGCGGGCCGCGGGCACCTGCAGGCCGCTGAAGAGGATCCACTTGGTGCGCGCGGGGCCGACGAGGTCGACCATCCGCTTGGTCGACTCGAGGCTGTAGACCAGACCGAGCTTGGCCGGGGTCACGGCGAACTTCGCCGCCCGGTCGGCGAACCGGATGTCGCAGGCCAGGGCGAGGCCGGCGCCGCCGCCGATGCAGTAGCCGTGGATCATCGCGATCGAGGGCTTGGTGAGCCCCTCGATCGCGTGCTCGGCCGCGGCGACCTTCACGTTGTAGGCCTTCGCCTTCACCGCGTCGCTGCGCTCGGCCTCGAACTCGGTGATGTCGGCGCCGGAGGCGAAGGACCGGGTGCCGGCGCCGCGCATCACGATCACCTTGACGCTCGGGTCGGCGTCGAGGTCGCGGACGACGTCGGGCAGGTCGCGGTACATCGCGACGTTGATCGCGTTGTGGCTCTCGGGACGGTTCAGGACGACGGTCGCGATCGCGTCGCGACGCTCCACCAGGATGTGGTCGGACATGCTCAGGCTTCTCCCTCGAGTCGGTCGTGCAGGTCGGGTCGGGCGTCGAAGACGACCTCGTCGGCGAACAGGGCGGCGATCGAGTCCTCGCTCTCGCCGATCTCGCGCAGCAGGTCGGCGGTGTGCTGGCCGAGCCACGGCGCGGGTCCGCGTACGGAGTAGTCCATCGCGGAGAACTTGGTCGGCGGGGCGATCGTCCGCATCTCGCCGATGACCGGGTGGTGGAGCTCGGCGATCATGCCGCGGGCCTGGACGTGCGGGTCGTCGAGGGTCTCGTCGAAGGTGAGCACCGGGCCGCAGGGGACGCCGACGGCGTCGATGGCCTTGATCCACTCGTCGGTGGTGCGCGTGATCGTGATCGCCTCGATCTCGGCCTCGAGCTCGTCGATGTGGGCCATCCGGTCGGGCAGCGTGAGGAAGCGCGGGTCGTTCTCCCACTCGGGGCGGTCGAGGGCGCCGAGGAGCCTCAGCCACAGCCGATCGTTGGCGGCACCGATGGTCACGTAGCCGTCGCTGGTGCGGTAGGCCTGGTAGGGAGTGGACCGGCGGTGCCGGGTGCCCGTCGGCTGCGGCACCTCGCCGGCGCCGAAGTAGGCGCCGGACTCCCACACGGCCCAGGCGAGCCCCGCGTCGACGAGCGAGATGTCCATGTACTGGCCCTGACCGGTGGTCATCCGCTGCATCTGGGCGGCCAGGATCGAGTAGATCGCCGTGGCGCCGGCGGCGATGTCGTTGACCGCGATGCCGACCTTGGCGGGTCGCCCGCCCGGCTCACCGGTCATCCGGAGGAAGCCGACCATGCCCTGCGCCATGATGTCGAAGCCGGGGCGCTCGCGGTAGGGACCGGTCTGGCCGAACCCGCTGATGGAGCAGTAGAGGATGTCGTCGCGGACGGCCTTCACGCCGTCGTAGCCGATGCCGAGCCGGTCGGCGACCCCCGGTCGGAAGTTCTCGATCACCAGGTCGGCCGTCTCGGCCATCGCGAGGAACAGCTCCCGGCCCTTGTCGGTCTTGAGGTCCAGCGACACCGACCGCTTGCTGCGGTTGGGCATCGCGAACGGGTAGCTCTCGCCGTCGATCTTGGGCGCCATGCGCCGCGAGTCGTCACCGGTGTGCGGCTGCTCCACCTTGATCACGTCGGCGCCCAGCTCGGCCAGCACCATCGTGCAGTAGGGGCCGGAGAGGAAGCGGGTCAGGTCGAGGACCCGGAAGCCCTCGAGTGGACGCCGTGAGGAGTTTTCCCGTATCGTGGGATTGCTTGCCGTCATGTGGGAACTGTGGCACACGCCACATGGGTCGTCAAGGGAAACGCCGGACTCCGGCACACTGACTCCGTGGACCGAGGGACGACACCATGAACGAGCGCCCGACCGAGCGCCCGACCGAGCGCAGCAGCGTCCAGTCGATCGACCGAGCCGTCGCGATCCTGCGGTGCTTCGACGCCCACCACGCCGCCCTCGGGATCACCGACATCGCCCGGCTGACCGGTCTGTCGACCAGCACCGCCCACCGGCTGCTCGGCTCGATGACCGTCAACCGGCTCCTCAAGCAGGGCCCCGACAAGCGCTACCGGCCGGGTCCGCTGCTGGTGCAGCTCGGGCGCTCGGGCGCCGTCCCGTCCGGCCTGCGCGAGGCGGCCCGCCCCTACATGGTGGCCCTGCGCGACGAGGTCGACGAGACCGTCGGCCTGCACGAGCTGCTCGCGACGTACGAGCGCACGGTGGTCGACCAGGTCGAGTCACGCCAGGAGCTGCGGCGTCACTACACCGACCTCGGGGTCCCCATCGCGCTGACCCACGGAGCGCCCGGCAAGGCGATGCTGTGCATGCTGCCGTGGGCGCGGCAGCAGGCGGCCCTCGCACGCGGCATCGAGCCGGTGACCGACAAGACGGTGACCGACCCGGTGGAGCTCGCAGCCGAGCTCGCGGTCGCCCGCGGACGCGGCTGGGCGGGGTCCGACGCCGAGCGCACCCCGGGCATCCGCGCCGTCGCCGCGCCCGTCTTCGACCACACCGGCTCGGTGGTCGGCGCACTCGGCCTCTCCGTGCCGACGGTCCGGATGGACGGCGCGCGCACCGGCCAGCTCGGAGCGCGGGCCGCCCAGGTCGCCTGGGAGGTCTCGGAGGCGCTCGGCGCGACCCGGGAGCTGGTCGACCAACGGCGGCTCCTCGCCGAGGGGCCGGGCCCCGGCGCCTGAGCCGTCTCGACGCTCACGGCTCGAGCGCGAGCTTCCCGCCCGGGTGCCCGGCCATCAGCAGCTCGGCTGCCTCGAGCGCGTGGGCGAGCGGAAAGGTGCGCGCGACGGGGACGACGAGCCCACCGGCGCCGGCGAGGTCGACGAGGTCGGCGCGCACCGAGGCGCGGAAGGCCTTGCTGGCCGGCAGCGCGCCGGCGATGGCGATGATGCCTTCCTGCTTCGCGCGACCGGGTGCGGCGATGGAGACGACGCGACGACGGTCGGCGACCAGCGCGAGCGAGGTGTCGATCGCCTCGTCGGTGCCGACGCAGTCGAGCGCGGCGGCGATCCCGTCGGGCGCGGCGTCGCGCACCCGCTGCTCGAGGCCGTCGCCGTAGCCCACGGGCACCCCGCCGAAGCCGGCGACGACGTCGTGGCGCGCCGGGCTGGCCGTGCCGATCACACGGGCGCCGAGGCGCGCCGCCTGCTGCAGCACGCTCACGCCGACCGCCCCGGAGGCACCGTGCACCAGGATCGTCTCGCCCGCGGCCACGCCGGTGACGTGGAGCATCTCGGCGGCCGTCGTGCCCGCGAGCAGGAGGTTGGCCGCCTCGGGGAACGACAGCGCTGCGGGCTTGGCGAACACGTCCTGCGCCGGGACCGTGACCTCGCTCGCCCAGCCACCGCTGATCCGGAAGGCGAGCACCTCGTCGCCCACCGCCACAGGTCCCGTGGCGATGTCGGTGTCGGGCCCGACGGCGCTGACCACCCCGGCGACCTCGTAGCCGACGGCCCGGGGGAAGTCGCCCGACCCGCTGGCGACGTGCTTGGCGTCGGCCGGGTTCATCCCGGCCGCGCGGACCGCGATCGTGACCTCACCGCGCGGGGGCGCGGGCACGTCGTAGGCCTCGAAGGAGAAGACGTCGAGCCCGCCGGGGCGGGTGGCGATCCAGTGGTGAGCCATGGACGCGAACCTAGCCCGCCGGTCGCCCCCGTGCGGGACGGGGCCGGCTCACCCGCCGAGCGGGGGGAGGGTCACGACCTGTCCGGCATAGCTGAGCCCGGCGCCGAACGCGATGAGCAGCGCGGTGTCGCCGGCCGCGGCCTCGTCCCGGCGCAGCATCGCCTCCATGGCCAGCGGCACCGACGCGGCCGAGGTGTTGCCGGAGTCGACGACGTCGGTGGCGATCGCGACGTGCTCGGGCAGCCGGATGTTCTTGGCGAGGGTCTGGGTGATCCGCAGGTTGGCCTGGTGCGGGATGAAGGCGTCGAGCTCCTCGACCGGGACGCCGGCCAGATCGAGCGCCTCGTGGGCGACCTTCGCCATCGCGAACGGCGCCCAGCGGAAGACCGCGGTGCCCTCCATCTGCACCACCGGGTGCTCGCGGTCGGAGGGTCCGCCGAGGCAGCTGGGCGTCTGGGTGATGACGTGCGCCTGCGAGCCGTCGGAGCCCCAGGCGGTCGGGCCGATCCCCGCCGTCTCCGACGGACCCACCACGACCGCGCCCGCGCCGTCGGCGAAGATGAACGCGGTGCCCCGGTCGGCGGGGTCCATGAAGCGGCTCAGCTGCTCCACCCCGATCACCAGCACGTGGCTCTCCGCGCCGGCGCGCACCATCGACGCGGCCAGGTTGAGCGCGTGGCAGAAGCCCGCGCACCCGGCGGAGATGTCGAACGCGGCGGCCGTGATGCCGAGCGCGCTGGCGACCTGCGGCGCGGAGGCGGGGGTGTGCTCGGGGTGCGTCGACGTGGCGACGATGACGCAGCCGACCTGGTCGGCGGCGATCCCGGCCGCGGCCAGCGCCTTCTCCGCCGCCGAGATCGACATGCCGATGAGCGTCTCGTCGGCGCCGGCGAAGCGGCGGGTCCGGATGCCGGAGCGGGTCTGGATCCACTCGTCGGAGGAGTCGAGGACCTCGCAGATCTCGTCGTTGGTCACCAGCCGCTGGGGCCGGTGCACGCCGAGGCCGAGCATCGCGGCGTGGGTGAGGGCGGTGGGCTGCTGGATCGTCATGCCGCGAGCATAGGCAGCCGGGGGTGCGGCGCTACTGCTCCCCGTCGGGGCGGGTCTCGGGGATGGGCGAGTCGGGCACCTCGCCCGGGTCGATCGGGTTGACGGAGGGGTCGCCGGACGGCACGACCTCGGGGTCGGCGTCGGGCTCGACGGGTGTGGTGGTCATGCACCAGTCCTACGCCCACCGGGCGGGCGTGGCAACCGGCCCGTCCCGGCCTGCGCCCGGGACAGGCCTGCGCGGCCGCGGCCCGGCGGGCTCAGGACCGCTTGCCGCCGCGGCGTTCCTGGACCTTCTGCACGGCCGAGCGGATCTTGGCCTGGTTGTGGGGCTTGCGCGCCTCGTCGTAGACCTTCTTCGCGATGCCGAGCGTCGCGAGCTTCTTCGCCATTCCCATGCCTCCACCCTGCCAGCCCCGGCCAAGCCGTCGCCGCCGACGCCGACTGCACAGCCGCCGACCGCCTTGTTTGATCGCCACCGGGAGGGGAATCCTCCTGACAGGAGGCACCATGACCATCGAGCTCGACCCCGCGGCGGTCCGCGCCGGATGGCACTACGGCGACAACGCACGCGCCGAGGTCCAGGACGGCCTCGACCACACGGGCGAGGCCGCCGGTCACGCCCTCGGAGACCTGGCCGACGCCCTGGCCGACGCGGCCGGCGACATGGAAGGCGTGCTGCGCGTCGTGCGAGGCGTGATCGACGAGCACCGCACCGGCACCGAGCAGTGCATCGCCGACTTCGAGGCGACCGACGGCAGCTCGGCGGGAGAGTTCCATGGGCTTGCTCGATGACACCGTCTCCCGGCTGAGGGGCGTCCTGGCGGTCGTCGAGGACATCGACCTCTGGCCGCCGTGGGACGCCGCCCAGACGATCGTCGACGCCGTCGCGACGGCCGTGGAGATCGCCACCGACCCGCCCGCCCCCGACCCCCGCGACCTGACGGCCGCGGCGGCCGCGTGGCGGCGCATCGCCGGCGTCGTCGAGCGCGGGTGCGGCGAGCTCGACACCTGCCGCGAGCGCATCGACGCGACCGTGTGGCGCGGCACGTCGGGCGACGCCTTCCGCACCTCGATGCGGCGCCTGGGCACGCGTACGGCGACCGTCCCTCCCGCCGCGACCGGCGTCGTGACCGCGCTCGAGACCCTCGCCGACGCGATGGCCGACGCGCGCGAGCGGCACGCCCGGGCCGACGACATGCTGCGCAACAACCTCGAGCTCTCGTGGGGCGACCTGATGCCGTGGGAGCTCGTCGACCACCTCCGCGGCGTGGTCGCGGGGGTCGTCCACGCCGTGCGGGAGGCGATCGGCTCCTACGCCGACGCCCGCGACGCCGTGCGGGTGGCCCGCGCCGCGATCCGCCGGGCGATGGACGAGATCGACCTGCCCGACTCGCTGCCCCGGGGCATCAGCGCGGTGTCGCTGGTCAACGCCTGGGAGGACGAGGAGGGGCCGCTGTCGGGCTCCGCCCTGGCCGCCTACGACGAGGCGTTCGACCAGCTGACCCCCGCGCAGCAGCAGGCGGTGCGCGACGCCCTCGCCGGCGCCCGCAGCGACCAGGAGCGCGCGTGGATCCTCGCCGGGGTCGCCTCGGGGCTGACCGGCGCCGCCCTGGCCAACTACCTCGCCAAGCTCCACACGATGAGCCCCGCCCAGCTCGACGGCCTCGACCCGCCGACCGACGGCTCCTACTCCCAGCCCGACCAGACGACCTGCGGCTCCTCGAGCCTGGTGATGTCGCGGATGCTCAACGACCCGGCCTACGCGCTGTGGATCGAGACCGGCTACGACGCCGCGACCGGTGTCACCGACCCGCGCACCCCCGAGCAGCGCTTCGCCGACGAGTCGCTCGCGATGCACGAGCGCACCAACGCCGTCCGCGACCGTGACGGCGAGCTCCAGTTCCCGTGGCCGGAGGCCGCCGGCACCCAGCCGTGGGCGCTCGCCAACGAGATGTCCGCGCAGGACGGCAGCGGCGCGCCGGGGCGCGACTACGAGGTGCAGACGGTGGCCCCGGGCGACCGCGGCGCGACCTACGACCACATCGCCGACTCGGTCGAGGACGGCCACCACGTGCCCCTCTACGTCGGCGACACCACCCGGCCCGGCCACGTCGTCCTCGTCACCGGCGGCGACGGCGACTCGCTGAGGATCTACGACCCCGCGACGGGACGCGAGCAGACGGTCTCGCGCGACGACTTCACCAGGGGCGACCTCGGTGTCTCCGGGTGGGACGAGCCGTGGTTCGCCGTCACGCCGTCCTGAGCGCCGTCGCCGTCGTGACGGCGGCGGTGCTCGCCGGCTGCTCCGACGACGCGGGCATCGTCTCCGACGCCAGTGACGTCGACGCGGCGGTCGCGGTGTGGTCCGACCCGTGGGTCGCGCCCACCTCCGCGACAGTGGCCGGCCCGGCGCTCGGCAGCAGGGGTCAGGTCGACCGGGTCGTCGCACAGCGCACGACGCCCTACGCCGCCGGCGTCGAGCGCGCCGCCCGGGCCGAGCTGCGGGTCGCCCGGTCCGCGGGCTGGGCGCCCACGTCGAGCACGTGCGACGACGCCGTCCGGGTCGCGCTCGTGGCGCCGACGCAGGACGCCGTGGCCCAGCTGGTCGTGGCGCCCGACGGCGACGGCGCGAGCGCCGCGGTGCAGGTCGTCGGCCGGCACCACCTCGACACCGCGTGGGCGGTGCCCGACCCGGTCGAGCGCACGTGCCTCGACGCCGAGTCGCCCCCGTTCGAGGCGCCGCCCCTGGCCTCGGCCCCGATCGGCGACGCGGGCGCGACCGACGCCGACGCGGCGTGGGAGGCCGACGACCCCGACGGGGTCGACGCGTTGCTCGAGCAGGCCGCCGCCGACCCCGGGCTCGCCGACCTCGGGCTGCGGGTGGCGTCGGTGAGCCTGGAGGAGGGCGTCAACCGGCGCCGCGCACCCGCCGCCGAGACCACGGCCGACGTGACGACGCTCGCCGAGCTGGCGGGGCGGCTGCCCGGGTGGCGCCTCACCTACGCCGCCTGCGGCGGGGGTGGAGCCACCCTCGCGACGTTCGTCCGCGAGCTCGACGCCGGGCCCGCCGTGCTCACCGCCCGGCTCGGCGCCGGCGGCACGGACCTGCGGGTGACGCTGCCGGTCACCGGGGGGCCCGACCCGACCCGCGTCGTGGAGCTCCCCGAGCTCGACGACCCGGCCTGCACGGGCGACACCACGCTACGGCCCCGCCACGCTCGGGGCGTGCCCGCGGTCCTGCCGTCCGACCTGACCCCGATCGCCGGATGACCCGGCCCCGCTACCCATGACGGGCGATCGCGCCCTCGTCGTCACGCTCCCGTCGCCGGCGTGCGGCAGACTGCTCGCGTGACCACGAAGATCTCCGTCGCGGGCCTCGGCTACGTCGGCCTGTCCATGGCCGTGCTGCTCGCCCGGCACAACACCGTCGTCGGCCTCGACCTCGACGCCTCGCGGGTCGAGCGGCTGCGCCGGGGCGAGAGCCCGATCCACGACGACGACATCTCCCGCTTCCTGGCCGAGGAGGACCTCGACGTCACCTTCACCACCGACGCCGAGGAGGCCCACACCGGCGCCGACTTCGTGGTCATCGCGACGCCCACCAACTACGACCCGGTGACCAACTACTTCGACACCACCTCGATCGAGGCCGTCATGCGCGACGTGCACCGCATCGCGCCCGGCGCCACCATGGTCGTGAAGTCCACCGTGCCGGTGGGCTACATCGAGGACGTACGCACCCGGCTGGGCATCGCCGACGTGATCTTCTCCCCCGAGTTCCTGCGCGAGGGGCGAGCCCTGCACGACAACCTCCACCCCGCGCGCATCGTCGTGGGCGAGGACTCCGCGCGGGCGCGCGCGTTCGCCGAGCTGCTGGTCAAGGGCGCCGACGCCGACGACGTGCCGGTCCTGTTCACCGAGCCCACCGAGGCCGAGGCGATCAAGCTCTTCGCCAACACCTACCTCGCGATGCGGGTGGCCTACTTCAACGAGCTCGACTCCTTCGCGCTCTCGCACGGGCTCGACAGCCGGCAGATCATCGACGGGGTGGGCCTCGACCCGCGGATCGGCACCCACTACAACAACCCGTCGTTCGGCTACGGCGGCTACTGCCTGCCCAAGGACACCAAGCAGCTGCTGGCCAACTACTCCGACGTGCCGCAGACGCTGATCTCGGCCATCGTCGAGGCCAACACCACCCGCAAGGACTTCATCGCCTTCGACATCCTCGACCGCGCGCCCCGCGTCGTGGGCATCCACCGGCTCATCATGAAGGCGGGCTCCGACAACTTCCGCGAGTCGTCGGTGCAGGGGATCATGAAGCGGCTCAAGGCCAAGGGCGTCGAGGTGATCGTCTACGAGCCCGAGCTCGGCGTCGACTCGTGGTTCGGCTCGGAGGTCACCAGCGACCTCGCCGGCTTCAAGGAGCGCGTCGACCTCATCGTCGCCAACCGGATGGTCGAGGAGCTGCGCGACGTGGCCGACCGGGTCTACACCCGCGACCTGTTCGGCGGCGACTGACGGTTCATCACGGTATGCAGACCAACCGGCGCCTCCCTCGACGAGCTCACCGTGGGAAGTGCGGGTTCACCGACATACCGTGATGAACCATCAGCGGCGGCGGCCGAAGATGCCCCGGCGGTGGTGGTCGGCCTCGGCGTCCGGCGTCTCGCCCGGCGCCGGCTCGGCCGGCCGGCCCGGGCCGTCCTGCCCGGCCGCAGCGGAGGCGTCCGCGGCGCGGCGCAGCGCCTTGCGCAGCCGGTGCTCCGACTTGTCGGGGTCCATCGGCGGGCGCGCGCCGAGCACGAAGCGCTCCACCACGCGGTCGGCGACCGGCACCCAGCCCACCGACGTGGCGGGATAGGTCTTCACGCCGAACGACTCGTCGAGCAGCGCCTCGGCGTCGTCGCCCTCGTCGACCAGGCGCGCCACCCGCGCCAGCGCCGACGTGCGCTCCAGGCGCGCGGCCGCGCCGGTGTCGTACGCCAGCACGCGGGCGCCGTGGTGGGTGCGCTCGAGGTCGTCGAGCAGGGCCGACAGCGTCGCCGGCAGCGGGGCGTGCGAGACGTCGGGCAGGGTCAGCACGAACTCGGCGTCGGAGCCGGTGGGCCGCTGCTCGACCAGCCGCACCCGCGGCTCGTGGAGGTAGGAGCGGTGCACCAGCCGGGTCTCGAGCACCGGGTCCTCGACGGGCTGCACGCGCTCGTCGTGGACCGATCCCCACGGCCCGACGAGGGTGATGCGCAGGTCGGGCACGTCGCCGTCGAGCAGCGAGTCGACGAGGTGGATCGTCTCGTCGGCGGGCCCGGCCTCGAGGACGACCTCGAGGTAGGGCACCTGGTAGGCGCGGCCGCGCCGGTTGCGCTTGGGGCGCATCGTCGGGACGAGGTCGGCGAGGTAGGGGTCGTTGAAGCGGTTGACCTGCTCGGCCCGGCGGAGCACCTGCGAGCGGCCGAGGTGCCAGCTGCGCGCCTGGCGGTCGACCACGAAGACGCCGCCCGCCTGGGCGAGCGAGTGACCGAGGTGCATGTCCTCGCCGAGGCGCAGCGTGCGGTCGAAGCCGGCCGAGTCGAGGTAGAGCGCCTTGCTGACCGAGCCGGTCATGCCGATGTGGTAGCGCTGGGCACGCGGGCCGGCGGTGCGCAGGTCGCCGGTCTTGGCCCAGTAGTCCTCGACCCACTGGTGCGGCTCGTGCTCCTGGTCGGGGAACAGCTCGCCCGCCCCGCCGGCCGCGACCCGGTCGCGCACGACGGCGGGGTCGAGGTCGAAGAGGGAGGCGGGGTCGACGAAGAGCTTGTGCCCGCCCGGCACGGCGTAGTCGACGAGGTGGTGCCAGCGGGCGTGCGCCTCGACCTCCTCGCGGTGCGCGAGCATGTCGGCGTCGTACCAGTGCAGGACGTCGCCCTCGGCGGCGAGCGCACCGAGGTGGCAGGCGTTGGCGCGGCCCCAGCCCTCCTCGACGCGGATCAGCCGGGTGCGCTCGGGGCGCACCTCGGGCAGCTCCTGCGGCGGCGAGCTCTGGTCGTCGACGACGAGCACCTCGAGCAGGTGGTCGGGGTAGGACTGCGCGGCCAGCGCCGCGAGGACGTAGGGCAGGGTGCGCTGGTAGTTGAAGGTCGGGACGACGACGCTCACCGACAGCGTCGGCTCCCAGTCGCCGAGGGTGGCGGGCGTGAGCGAGCCCCAGTCGTTGTGCCGCACCACCGGCTGCCGCGCCATGTCCTAGCTCCCCCCGTCGGGACGGTCGACCGGGTCGACCTCCAGCGCCCGGCTCGGCTGGAAGCCCGGCCACTCGGACGCCACGATGTCAGGCCGGCGGAACTCCTCGTCGTCGCGCTGCCAGGTGTGTCCGGCGCCGGTGCGGCGCAGGACGTAGCCGAGGCCGTGCGTGCGGTAGATCCGCCCGCCCGCCGCCTCGACGCCCGCGAGCAGCTGGGCGTCGACGTAGCGGCGCACCCGGCGGAAGTCGCCGAGGGAGTGGAGCAGGCCGCGGTCGAGGAGCAGGGTGCCGCCCGCGACGAAGCGGGCGAAGATCTCCGAGGGGTGGTTGCGCCGCACCGTGAGGTCGCCGCGCTGGTCGGTGGCGTGGAGGTAGACGAACTCCGACGGCATCCCGACCACGTCGGCGCCGGAGAAGCGCCGCGCCATGAGCAGGTCGTGCACCGCGTCGGGTGAGTACCAGTCGTCGTCGTCGATCTTGAGCAGCACCTCGCTCGACGCGGCGCGCGCCGCGGCGGTCAGGACGTCGCCGAAGAACTCCGCCTGGTCGAACGCGAGCACCTGGTGCGGGCGGTCGCCGAGCACGCGCCGCACCACCTCGCGGTCGGGCTCGAAGCCGTGGGCGGCCAGCACCAGCTCGACGTCGGCGCCGCGCTGCCGGGCGACCTGGCGCAGCGCGAACTCGAGCATCTCGGGGCGCCGGGTGGCCAGCAGCGCGCTGACCGGCTGCAGCCCGACATGGCGTACGCCGGCCCGCGAGGCCAGCGCCGAGCGCCAGGCCAGCGTGGAGTGGTGGTCGAAGGCGGCGCGGCGCACGGCGAGGCTGTGCTCCTCGCGCCGCAGCGCGTCGTCGAGGTCGACCTCCGCGTCGAGGGCCTCGGCCAGCGGCGGTGCGACGTCGAGCACGCCCGAGGTCACCAGCGGCACACCGGAGATCGCGAGCGCGAGCAGGTCGGCGGTGGGGGTGTCGGCGGGCAGGCGTACGCCCTGGAACGCCCGCGCGGCCGCGACGACCCCCTCGGTCACCGGTCCGCGGCCGATCCGGGCCAGGTCGACGACGGGGTGGTCCCAGTCCTTGCGGAAGCCGATCGGGTTGAAGACCCGCTCGTCGACCGGCTCGGGCCCGGGGTCGGTGACGACCGTCGGGGCGCGGTCGATCACGTGGTGCGCCGCGACGCCCTGCTGGGAGGTGGTGCCACGCCGGGCGACCACCACGTCGGGCGGCACGTCGCGCTCGGCGGCGCCGGCGTCGGCCACGTCGGGGAGCAGCACCGCGCGGGCGTCGAGCCCGGGCGCCGCCGGTCGGCCGGCATAGGCCACGACGAGGCCGCCGTGCGTGGCGTCGCCCGGCCCGGCGGCCTGGCGGGCCATCTCCATCACGACGAGCTGGGCGCGGGCTCCGGCGGCGAACCGGACGACCGTCAGCACGCCGCGGTCACCGGCCTCGCGCGCGGCCAGGTGCACCATCCGCGGCCACTCCGGGCGCGGCATCAGCACCCACGGCGTGGGGGCGTCGGTGAGCCAGCAGGCGACGGCCTTGCACTGCCCGAGCGGCGGCACGGCGCTGGCCATCCGGCGCAACCGGGCCCGGTCGGCGGCGACGACGAGCACCGAGCCCCAGCCCTTGCGCGGCCCGGTGAGCGAGGACAGCGCGACGATCGTGGGCTCGATGCCGGGCACGTCCTCGATGCCCTGCAGGGCGTCGAGAGCCAGGCTGTCGGAGTCGTCGACCACGACCAGCGTCGGGCCCGGGAGCCGGAGGTCGTGGAGGGGGTGCTGGGCAGGGAGGTTCACGGTCGCACGCGCTCCTTGAGCGAGGCGGGCAGCGAGTGCTGCACGAGCGGTCGGGGCTGACGCCACAGCCAGTCACGGCTGACGTGGTCGATGATGTGCACGCCCGGCGGTGCGGTCACCTCGACCAGCCCGCCGAGCGCCTCGGGGTCTCCGTGGCGGATCGCCTCGTCGACCTCGAACTCCCGCAGCTTGCGGTAGAGCCGGGTGTTGGTGAAGTCGACGCCGTCGCGGCGCCAGTGGGCGTACTCGTCGGCGTCGAGCCACCTGACCTCGACGACCAGGCCCTGCTGCAGCACGATCCGCTCGATGCCCGGCGGCTGCTCGCGCAGCTCCCAGTCGAAGGCCTTCACGAAGGTGGTGTCGGGCCCCATCGGGTAGACCCACGGCTCGAGGAAGCGCAACGACAGGTCGAGCCAGCCGGTCGACTCGTCGACGACGGTCAGCGGGTGGCGCGGGATCGCGACGATCGCGCGGGTCGCCTCGAGCTGCCACGCGAGGTCGCGCAGGATGCCCGATCCCTCGGGGGTGAGCACCATGTCGCCGTCCCACTTCATCGAGTAGGCCGTGCGGACGTGCGAGAAGCACCAGTTGTAGAAGTGGGTGAGCGAGTGGACGCTGGTGGCGGGCGT